>JAUQOW010000400.1 GCA_030550675.1 Chloroflexota bacterium | reverse complement strand
TACGACCATTACGACGTTCAGCCGCCGGAGCCGCTCGATCTCTGGCATTCACCGCCGTTCGATCCGACGCTGCGCGACGGTAAACTGTATGCGCGCGGCGTTGCGGATAATAAAGGCAACCTGATGCTGCGCATTCAGGCGATTGAGTCGTGGCTGGCGGCGTATGGCGATCTTCCCTGTCGCATCAACTTTCTGATTGAAGGAGAAGAGGAGATCGGCTCGGTTAATCTCGAAGCCTTCTGCCAGCGCCACGCTGATCTGCTGCGCGCCGACGGGTGCCTGTGGGAAACCGGCGGCGTGAACGCCCTTGAGCAGCCGACGATTATGTGCGGCGCCAAGGGCATCTGCTACGTCGAACTGGTCGCGCGCGGTCCGTCACACGACCTGCACTCCGCGAACGCGACCATGGTTCCCAACCCGGCATGGCGGCTCACATGGGCGCTGGCAACGCTCAAATCACCTGACGAGCGCGTGCTGATCCCTGGCTTCTACGACCGGGTGCGCCCGCCGTCGGCGGCGGACCTGGCGGCGCTGGAGCGCATTCCGCTCGACGACGAGGAGTTGCTGGCGGATTTCGGCATTCCGCAGTTCCTCGGCGGGTTGCGCGGCGTCGAGCGTCTGAAGGCGCACCTCTTCAATCCCACCTGCACGATCTGCGGGTTGGTCTCCGGCTACACCGGCGAAGGCTCGAAGACGGTGCTGCCGTCCGAGGCGCGCGCCAAAATCGACTTCCGCCTCGTGCCCGATATGGACCCGGCGGAGGTTGTGGCGGCGCTGCGGCGTCATCTCGATGCCAACGGCTTTGATGACATCGCCATTATCGAATATGGGCACGAAAAACCGGGGCGCTCTGATCCCGACTCGCATGTCGTTCGGGCGATGGCGACGGCAATTCGCGCCACCTACCACAAAGAGCCGGTCATCTATCCGACGATGGCTGGCACCGGTCCGGTCTACCCGGTCTGCACTGCATCGGGAACGCCGATGACGACCGGGTGCGGCGCAGGGTATCAGGGTTCGCTGGTCCACGCGCCGAATGAAAACATCCGATTGGATGACTACTGGACGGCAATGCGCTGCATGGGAGCGTTCATTCAGGCATTTGCGTCGTAACGGTGCACATTCTTCACATCTATAAAGATTACCCGCCAGTGTTGGGCGGCATCGAGGGGTATGTGCGCGATCTGGCGGAGGGTCTGGCTGCGCGTGGTCATCGGGTGACGACGCTGGTTACCAATACCAGCCGCTGTACATCCATCGAACAACCATTGCCAGGCTTGACCGTGGTGCGCGCGGCGCGGCTGGCGCATCTGGCATCGACGCCGCTCAGTCTGGCGATGATTGCGCTGGCGCGCATCATTCGCGCTGACATCGTTCATCTGCATGTTCCCTATCCGCCGGGTGACCTGGCAGCAATGACGACGCCTGGTTCACCGCCGCTGGTCATCACATACCACAGCGACGTTGTGCGCCAGCGAACGCTGTTGCGCCTCTACCGACCGCTGCTGGCGCGGACATTGCAGCGCGCTGCGCGGATCATTGCCACCAGTCCGGGGTACATCGCTTCCTCCCCCTTTCTTCGCGCTTACGCCGCAAAGTGCGTGGTTGCGCCGATTGGCGTCGATGTCACGCGCTTCTCTCCAGGCGACAGACGCACTGCCGCCGTGCCGCGCCTGCTCTTCGTCGGACGGCTGCGCTATTACAAAGGGCTGCACATTCTGATCGAGGCGCTACGCCAGGTCGAGGGCGTCGAACTCTGGATCGCCGGGCATGGACCGGAGCGCGCGCGGCTGGAGCGACAGGTCGCCAGCGCCAGATTGAACCAGCGGGTGCGCTTCCTCGGCGATGTGGCGGATGACGACCTGCCCGCCCTCTACCGGCAGGCGGATATCTTTGTGCTGCCCTCGCATCTGCGCGCCGAGGCGTTCGGCATCGTGCTGGTCGAGGCGCTGGCGAGCGGGTTGCCGTGTATCAGCACGGCGCTTGGAACCGGAACCGATTTTGTGAATGTCCACGAAGAGACCGGGCTGGTCGTGCCGCCAGGAGATGCAGTGGCGCTGGCTGAAGCCATCCGCCGTCTGCGGGATGACCCGGCGCTGCGGGTGACGTATGGCGCGGCGGGCGTGCGCCGTGCGCAGACGTTCTTCTCACGCGAGCGGATGCTGGATGCGGTGGAGCGGGTCTATCGCCAGGCGGCGCACTAGACGTGCATTATCTGGCATCGAAGAGTTCATCGACATTGATTGTCAACCCTGGAAGCAGGGCGGATCGCAGGTGTTCCCCACGGTGATAGATGCCGTATTCCACATATGCATTCTTTTGTAGCGTGAGCACTGTGACGCTTTCCGCATCAGGATCGACGATCCAGTATTCGGGAATGCCAGCCTCTGCATAGTCTGCTCGTTTGACGACGGTATCGCGCTCTGGATCATCAGGGCTGACAATTTCGATCACCAGGTCGGCGCCCAGCCAGTACCGGTTCTGGCGTCGCGGATCATCGGCGCGCCGCACCAGCAGCAGGTCCGGTTCACGAAACTTGCCTTCGCGGATCTGGAGACGAAGCGGAGCGTACAGGACCGTGCCGCCGAGCGGCTGAATGTATGCGTACAGAACCAAAAGCAGAAACCGCGAGATGACCTGATGCCGGTCAGTGGGCATGGGCAAGACCTCAATCGCGCCATCAGCATATTCAAGCAAGCGGCGACTATGATCGGTGATCACCAGGTACTGCTCAACTGTCCAGAGACCTTGCAGCGGTTCGAGGCTGGCGATGGTCTCATGGTCTGATGTGGCGATGCAGAGCTGTTGAGCGTGCGATGCCGCAGTCATTGCCTGTTTTCTCCCGCCAGAGAGCGTATGATATGGTCAGTATACTCGGTGGAGGGACGCACTGCAAGGTCAGGAGTCCTTCGCTTCACTCGATCAGCGCCGCAAGCGACTCGATGACATACTCCGGCTG
>JAUQOW010000399.1 GCA_030550675.1 Chloroflexota bacterium | reverse complement strand
AACTGAACGGTTTGGTGACCACGCCGACGGTGAGCATCCCCAAATCCTGCGCAATGCTGGCGATCACTGGCGAGGCGCCGGTGCCTGTCCCGCCTCCCATGCCTGCCGTGATGAAGACCATATCGGCGCCTTTGAGCGCTTCATAGATCTCCTCGGTCGTCTCCTCAGCGGCTTTCTGTCCGATGACAGGGTTGCCGCCCGAACCAAGCCCTTTGGTGAGTTTGTCGCCGATGCGAATGCGGGTCGGCGCGCGCGAGTGCAGCAGCGCCTGGGCGTCGGTGTTGATGGTGATGAATTCAACACCGGTCACGCCTTCGTCCACCATACGATCGACGGCATTGGAACCGCCGCCGCCGACGCCTACTACCTTGATAACCGCGAAGTTCTCTGCGGCCTGGCTCAGACTTGCGTAATCGATCATTGATCCCTCTCCTTGCGTTATGGCAAAAATTCTTTTAGCCATCGTTTGAATCGTTCATAGGTCGAGACCCAACCGCCGTGATCCGACGGCGGTCCGCCGCTGGAGTGAAGACTGTTCATTCCGTGGCGCATACCCCAGCGCAGCAACCCGACGGCGGTTGCATACGTCGGGCTGTTGAGCGTATCCGCCAGTCCGGTGAGATCGGTTGGTGTGCCGATGCGCACCGGAATGCCAAGCATATCGCGCATCAACTCATCGAGACGCGGCAACTGCGCAGTTCCGCCGGTCAGAACGATGCCAGCCGGCAGGAGACCTTCGTAGCCGCTGCGTCGAATTTCGTTGTAGATCAGCTCCGTCAATTCTTCGGCGCGCGCCTGGAGCACTTGGTTCAGCATATAGCGACTGATCCGCTGCCGCTCGCCGGGTGCAAACCCTTCGGCTTCGATCACATCCGACTCCTCCGTTTCTTCGGCGATCGCCGCGCCGTACTTCAGTTTCAGGTATTCAGCGGTGTTGTGCGGCGTCTGCTGGACGATCACAATGTCGTTGGTGAAATGGTTGCCGCCGACGGGAATGACGCTGGTGTGCCAGATGCCACCCTGGGCGAAGACTGCGATATCAGTCGTGCCGCCGCCGATATCAACCAGCACCACGCCGCGATCCTTGTCGTCGGCGCTGAGCACGGCTTCGCCAGCCGCCAGCGGTTGCAGCACCAGATCGTCGATCTCGACGCCGGTTTTCTGCACACTCTTGATCAGGTTCTGGATCGCCATCACCTCGCCAGTGATAATGTGGGTCTCCACTTCGAGGCGGAAACCGGACATCCCAATCGGGTCGCGAATGCCCTCGTTGCCATCCACGACATAGGCGCGCGGGATAACGTGAATGACCTCGCGCTGCGTTGGAATGGCCACCGCCTGCGCCGCCTCGACCGCGCGCGCCACATCATGGCGGGTGATCTCGTGATCACTGCGCGCCACCGCAACGACGCCACGGCTGTTGAGCGACTGAATGTGCCGACCGGCAATTCCGACAAATGCGGCGCTGATCCGGTAGCCGGAGAGCCGTTCGGCTTTCTCAATGCTGGTTGCAATGGCATTGACGGCGTCATCGATATTGACGACGACGCCCTTATCCAGTCCCTTCGACGGCGTCAGACCGACACCGAGCACGTTGACGCGCCCATTTTCGTACACCTGTCCCACAATCGTGCACACTTTGGTCGTGCCAACGTCAATTCCGACAATCGTGCGGTGTGCCATACTCAGCCTCGTTGTTCCTACGGTTGTTGCGGCGGCGCATCGTTTCGATAGTACGGCGTCGCCGGTCGCAGATCGAGCCAGGTATACTCCGTTGGCTCCTGGAGCGTCAAAAAGCGCAAGATCTGGATTTTTTCCTCCAGGCGCTCCTTGCGTCCAAACACAATCGTTCGTTGATCGGCAGTCGTCAGCACGACACCACGCTCTCTGTCCCACAGAATGCCGGATGGCGTCACGCCTGCCTCGTCTGGCAGACGCAGCGCCAGAGCGCGAACGAGATAGAGCACGTCGGGATCGATCCGGTCGTTGGGTTCGATCACCTGTCCGCTCCGGTCTTCAATGATGAGCGTATCAGTCATGAACGAGGAAGTATCAGGACCCAGCACGCGCCCTTCAGCATCGACCAGGTAGCGCACATCGCCGACCTGCCAGCGCACGTCGGGCTGGCGTTCGACCAGATGGATCGTCAGGGTGTCGGGCAGGGTCAGGGATGCCTCAACGTGTTCGACATACGCGCTCTGGGCAATGCGGGATTCAACGTCATCAGTCTGCACCAGCCAGATGGAACGCCCCGTGACGCCCGCCATCGCTTCGACATCTGCGGCATCGAGGATCTGAACGCCGCTGATCCGCACCGTGCGCACAACGAATTCCGGCGAAACGGCGATAGCGATCATCCCGCCCAGCGATGCCAGGAGCAGGACGAGGCTGGCGATGCGCCCGGATGCCAGCCAGCCGCCAATAGCGCGGCGCGGACCCGGCATGGCGCCGGCGGCGCTGCGCCGACGATTGCGCCGTGCAGCAATGCGCGCGCGGGTATTGGGCTGGTTGTACTGAAAGTCATGCCGCATCCCGATGTCTCCCGTGCCGTTCAAGCGCCAGTTCGATCAGACGATCAAGGAGCTGTGCGTAGGGAATACCGCTGGCTTCCCACATCATGGCGTACATGCTGACTGGCGTAAAGCCGGGCATGGTGTTGACTTCATTCAGATACAGGTCGCCGGTTTCACGGTTGAGCAGAAAATCAACCCGCGCCAGACCGGCGCCGTCAATGGCTCTGAACGCCTGCACTGCGAGCGCGCGCACCCGCGCCGCGAGTTCGAGCGTAATCGGCGCAGGTATCAGAATCTTTGATGCGCCGCTCAGGTATTTTGCCTCATAGTCATACCATTCGCCCGAAGGAACCACCTCGCCGGGCACGCTGGCTTCCGGTTCGTCGTTGCCCAGGATGCTGACTTCGATCTCGCGCGCGGGAATGCCCTGTTCGACGACAATGCGCCGATCATAGGCGGC
>JAUQOW010000398.1 GCA_030550675.1 Chloroflexota bacterium | reverse complement strand
GCGCATTCTGGGGCGCAAGACGCTCGAACTGATGCACGCCAACCATATTCCTGCCGCGCTGCTCCCCTGGGAGATCGCTGGCTTCGCCTACCCAGGCTACGGGTTCGGATTGGGTTCGCGGGTGCTTATGGATGTCGGTCTGTCGGGCATGCCGGGCACAGTCGGCGAATTCGGGTGGGCTGGCGCAGCGACGACCTACTACTGGGTCGATCCGGCAGAGTCGTTCGTTGGCGTCTTTATGACGCAGTACCAGGGCATGGACGAGCCGCAGCGCGATTTTCGCGTCCTGGCGTACCAGGCGATTGTGGAGTAGCGTTCCGCTGGCATGAACCGGATTCTGCCGATCATCCGCAAGGAGTTCATCCATATTGTGCGCGACCGGCGCGCGCTCATGATCGCGTTTCTGACGCCGGTGATCCAGATGATCATCCTCGGCTACGCGGCGACGACCGATGTGCGCAATGTGCCGCTGGCAATTTTCGACCAGGACCGCAGCCGCCAGAGCCGCACGCTGATCGACGCCTTCGTGCAGTCCGGTCAGTTCACCGTGTATGCTTATGTCAAATCAGAACGGGAACTGGCGGCGCTGATCGACAGCGGGCAGGCGCGCGCCGGGCTGGTTGTTCCGCCGCAGTACGGGCGCACTGTCACCGCCGGACGGAACGCCGACGTCATGTTCATCCTCGACGGCTCCGACCCGTCGGTGGCGTCGAGTGCGCTGGCGTCGGCGCGGCTGATCGGCGCTTCCCTGGCGACGCGGGTGCGCGAGGAGACGCTGGCGCGCCGCGGCGTCACGGCGGCGACGATGCCGGGCGCGCCGCAGGTGCGGGAGCGCGTCTGGTACAACCCGGACATGGACAGCGCCGTGTTCATGGTGCCGGGATTGATCGGGCTGGTGCTCCAGTTTCAGGCGACGCTCCTGACCGCCTCGGCAGTCGTGCGCGAACGCGAGCGCGGCACAATCGAACAGTTGATCGTCACCCCGATTCGCCCTTACGAACTGATGGTGGGAAAAATCCTGCCTTACGCCGTGGTCGAACTGCTGGTCGTCGGCGAGGTGCTGCTGGTGGGGACGCTCTGGTTCGGCGTCCCCATTCGCGGCAGCCTGATCCTGCTGGTCGCAATTGCGTGTCTGTTCCTGGTTTCGACGCTGGCGCTCGGGCTGCTGATCTCGACGATTGCGCGGACGCAGTTCGAGGCGTTCCAGTTGTCGTTCCTGACCCTCCTGCCTTCCGTGTTCATCTCCGGCTTCATCTACCCGATCGACGCCATGCCTGCGGCGCTGCAACTGATCAGCAAGGTCATTCCGCTGACCTATTTTCTCGTGGTTGTGCGCGGCATCATCATCAAAGGGGTCGGCGTCGAGGCGCTGCTGCCGCAAATTGCGGCGCTGGCGGCATTCGGCGCCGTGCTGCTGACCATCGCCTCGCTGCGCTTCAGGAAGCGGTTGGATTGAGCGATCAATCAGTCCAACGGCAGCACCCACGATTGCTGTTTCGGGAAGAGAATATTCAGCAACATCGCCGGTTCGTCGTCCGCCCACACATCGTCGTGCCAGGCGCGCAGCTCGTCGAGGCTGCGCCGCCCAAACAGCAGTTGCAGGAAGACGAGCGGCGGGAAACCCGCGCCTGACTCATCGCCATAGATCGGCGCCTGCCACGGCTCGATGAAGGCGATCCGTCCCTGCTCAAAGACCATGCGCAACCCGCCTTTGTAGAAGTCGATCTTCAGTTCGCCAGTGTACCCCGCCAGGAACGAGCCTGCCAGGCGGCGTTCGAGAACTGCGCGAATGTGGCGCAGGAAGAGCGGCACGTCCGGGACGCGCACGTACCAGCCGTAGGGCGGTTCGCTGTGGGCGATCAGGTCGCGTCCAAGCGCGTCGTACACCGGATGGGATGCACCGAGAATGAAGACCAGTGCGCGCGGTTCGCCTTCCTTGCGGGGAATCACCGGAATTGTCGGCGCAATCGCGCGCAGCGCGCGCAGCACCGGCGGCACAACTGCGGTCAGCGGTATGCCCGGCTCGACCATCATGCCCAGCACCCGCACCTTCTCAGGACTCCAGCGCACCCGCCCGGTCAGCACATACCCGACGGTTTGCTCATCGGCGCGGACGATCATCCGCGTGTTCCACCCCTCGCCTGCATCCGCTGTTTGCCCGGTCAACGTCCAGCGCCAGTGGTCGTGGTCGAATGGCGCCGACACCAGGATAGGCGACCCGCCGGCGGGACGGGAACGCTCGCGCTCGTAGAGCATCCGAATCTGCGGCAGATCGTCGAGCGTGGCGTCGCGCAGCGTAAACGGCTCCGCCTGTCCCTCTTTCGCGTCGGGGATCGCAGCGAGCATCACCGTGCGCGAGCCGCCGAGATCAACGGCGAACTCGTAGCCAAACTGGCGGTAGAAATAGGGAATGCCGGTGATGCACTGCGCCAGATCGCCCCGCTCAGCGCTGCGCGCGTGCATCAGGTCGAACGTTGCGCGCACCAGACCGCGGTTGCGGTACTCCTCGTGCGCAGCGACCGGCTCTGCGCGGCTGAGGGTGAACGGGACGCCGGCATACTCCCAGCGCTGCCGCATCACCGCCGTCGCCGCGACGACCATGCCGCTCCGCGTATCCTCGACCAGCGCCACGTCGTTCGGACCGATCAACGGGTGTTGACCGCTCATCTGATGGCGGGTATAGGCGATCATCCGCTCATTCGGCGGATCATCGGCGCTGCGGCGAAATACGTGACTGAACAATTCGGCGATGCGCTCCTGATCCGCCGTAGTTGACCAGCGCGCGACCAGACCGTTGCCGAGGTCTTTGGTTGTCGTAGACATGGGGTCTCCTTCTTCTGGCAGCCTTCGTGATGACTCGCGCGACTGGCGACTCCGGTGAGCCTGCGCCGCCAGGTTGCGCGTCCGTCGGGCTGCGGGCTAAAGCCCTCGCTCAGTACATTCCTCACAAGGGTAAAGTTTTTCGAGTGCGAGGGGTGTTTGCTGCGTCCTG
>JAUQOW010000123.1 GCA_030550675.1 Chloroflexota bacterium | reverse complement strand
CGCGCCGCCGCCTCCCGCTGCGCTCGCTCCGCTTCCTGCCGCGCCCGCGCTTCCGCCTCCGCTCGCGCCGCCGCCTCCCGCTGCGCTCGCTCCGCTTCCTGCCGCGCCCGCGCTTCCGCCTCCGCCCGCGCCGCCGCCTCCCGCTGCGCCCGCGCTCGCTCCTCCGCCGCCTGCTGCACCACGGTCGCGTAGTCGCCGAACGCCTCGCCGCGCTCGTCGTAGCACACGACGTGATCGCCCTCAATCCCCAGCCACAGGTCGGCGATCACCAGATGCACCCGCCCCGCCGCGTCCCGCGCCTGCAACCGATACCTTCCCGCCTCTAAGCGGTAATCGAGCAGCCGCAATCGCCGCGCACCGCTCCGTCCCCGCACGTCGTCCACAATCACGTACTGCGCCACGCCCGCCCGCGCGTAGTGCTCCACCTTGCGCTCCAGGTCGTTTTCGCGCGTTTCCGGCGAGGTGATTTCGATAATCAGCGCCGGACGCGCTCCCTCGACCGCCACCTCGAAGGTGCTCCAGTCCTGGCGCGCTGCGATGCCTGGAATGACCATCACGTCCGGTCCGTGCGGACGCAGGTCGGGAATGTCCCACGCGATGCGCACATCGCTCAGGACAATCGCAATGCCGGACGGCTCCAGGCGCGCGCGCAGCACGGCGGTCAGATACATCCGGTCGGTCTCGTGGCGGTCGCTGTGCACGATGAAATCTCCCACTTCGGGGTGCAGCACGTCTTCCAGCGTCAGCGGAACCTGTTCCAGGCGATTGGGGTCCTCAGGCGTGGGACGCCGCACGTAGCGCCAGCCGTAGCGGAACGGGTCCTCGGCGGGCGCGATAGGCGTCGGCTTCTGGCGTGTGATCGTCATCTCATCCTCCCTGCGACTCGCCGCGCAAACGGCGCAGTTCGGCTTCCAGCGCCCGAAGCCGTTCTTCCGCCTCCGCCCGCGCCGCCGCCTCTTGCGCCGCCCGCGCTTCCGCCTGCTGCGCTCGCTCCGCTTCCTGCCGCGCCCGCGCTTCCGCCTCCGCTCGCGCCGCCGCCTCCCGCTGCGCTCGCTCCGCTTCCTGCCGCGCCCGCGCTTCCGCCTCCGCTCGCGCCCGCGCCAGTTCCTCGAACGTCAGAAATGGACGACCGTCCGGGTAGAAGAGGGTCACACCCTCGTCCGTTACAGCGAACCGGACTCCCAATAAGGGGCTGACCCAGCCATTCATGTCATCAATGACGTGCAGCCGGTCTCCCTGACGCATCCATCCGGCCACATCGCTGCGCTGCGGGTCGATCAGATAATATTCGCTCACGCCATAGCGCTCGTAAAATTCAAGCTTGCGCGCCATTTCGCTGAATGTGTTGCTGGGAGACCAGATCTCAAAGACCACCTGCGGCGGCTGCCCGCCCTCTTCCCACTGGAGATACGCGCCGCGATCTCCCTTGGGCCGACCGATGGCGACCATGACATCCGGCGCACGGCGGATATCAGGGCGTCCTTCCACCGGATACCACAGCAGGTCACCCGCAACGAACACATCCGGTCGGTCGGCGAAGAGTGCGGCCAGATTGCCCTGCACCGCAACAATCCAGCGAAATTGCAAAGTATTATCCGCCATTGGCTGTCCATCGCTTTCGGGGTACACGATCGTCGGCTTCGGTTCAGAGGTCGCCACACTCATCGTCGCCTCCCCTTCCGGTATCTGAAAGGTTTCGTAGAAACTTCATGCGCTCAGGCGATCTTCGGCGTCGCTGCGCTGGCGTGGGATACCTAACCCGCTCGCTCATTCAACAGTTGCAGTATAGCACAGAATTGCGACATGGATCAGTGAGCGAAGCGCGCCAGCGCCTGCGCCAGCGGCGTTTCGACGTCCCAATCGACGATGCGCACGCCAGCCCGGTACAGACGTTGTAACAGCGCCTGGCGTTCAACGTGCGCGATCCGCGCCGCCAGATCGGCGACAGGACCAAGCGTTCGCGCCTCGAACGTCACCGGGTCAGGGCTGACGATCAGCACCTCGTACCCATGTGCTCGCATATGAAGAATCGGCGATGCATCGCCGGGTTGGAGAGGGCTGACCAGAACAATCTGAGAGCGCGCCGGGAACAGCCGCGTCGGAATATCCGCCAGACTGGCAAGCGCAGCGCGGTCGCCAGTGCGCGCCTGCGCCAGCGCGCGCAGCACTTTTTCGCGCTGGATCTTGCCGTAGCCTGGAAACGTCCATTCAATCGCGTGACCATAGATCAGCAGTCCCACCCGGTTCCCCTGGCTAATGAGCGCATCTGCCAGGGCTGCGGCAGCCTGGACGCCGTACTCAAACAGCGTGTGATCCCGTCCCTGCACATCGCTCCCGCGCCGCGCATCGAGAATGATGCCGATGTCGGCGACGCGCTCCTGCTCGAACTCGTTGACATACAGCGCACCGGGGAAGCGCGCCGTGGCGCGGTTGTTGATCCAGCGAACCGGGTCGCCCGCCTGATATTCGCGCACGCCGAAGAACTCGACGCCCGCACCGCCCTGTCGCGCCGGAATGGTTCCCGAAAAGATGCGTGTGCGGCGCGGACGAATGCCGAGGCGCGACAACCGCGCAACCTCGGGCATAATCAGAATGTTGCCTGGCGCCGCTATGGCGACAGTGCAACGGCTCAACCCCAGGCGATCGCTCACCGTCGCCTGCACTGCGCTGAAATGGTAGAAGCCCCGCCCGCCGCGCACGGTGTATGCAATCGTTACCGTTGCGCCGGGCGCCAGCAGGGTCAGACAGGATGGATGACCGTTGATCAGTTCCAGTCCGGCGGGTATCACGTCTTCAATGACGACCGGCGCCGCGTGCGATCCATTATTCGTGACGGAAACGCACACATCAATCACTGCGCCCGGTGATGCGCGCTCCGTACTCAGGGTGCGCGTCGCCTGCAATCGGAGATCGTCCGGCATGCCAAGCAGCGCCGCGCCAGCGAAGATCGCCGGAGGGATGGCGAGTGCGAGCAGCGCACCATTGAGCGTGGCAAGTCCCAGCAGCGCCAGCCCGGACGCTAACGCGCCAAGCGTCATCAGAACGCGGTTGTCGAATAGCACAGTCATCGCAAAACCGGTGCGGGAGTCGAATGGAGCACCGATGCGAGAATCTCGTCAGCGGCGCGGCGTTGCATCCAGAGATCGGGGGTCAGAATGAGGCGGTGCGCGAGCGCCGGGTGCACAAAGACCTTGACATCATCGGGAATGACGAAATCGCGACCATCGAGCGCGGCGCGCACCCGCGCCAGTTTGAGCAGCGCCAGCGATCCGCGCGGACTCGCGCCGACCGCCACCCGCGCATCGGTGCGCGTGGCGGCGACCAGTCGCACGATATAGTCCTCAATATCAGCATCAACATACACGTCTTCAATGGCGTTGCGCACTGCCAGAAGTTCAGCGGCGTCGGTCACCTGCTCAATTGTCGCGTCGTCGCTCCGGCGTTCGCGTCGACGGCGCAAAATCTCGCGCTCTTCCTCCAGCGACGGGTAGCCGACCGACAATTTCATCAAAAAGCGGTCAAGCTGCGCTTCGGGAAGCGGGAATGTTCCTTCGTACTCGATGGGATTTTGTGTCGCCAGCACCAGGAACGGCTCCGGCAGAGGCATCGTTTCGCCTTCGAGGGTCACCTGGCGCTCCTGCATGGCTTCAAGCAGCGCCGACTGCGTTTTGGGCGACGCCCGGTTGATCTCATCAGCCAGCACGATATTCGCAAAGATCGGTCCGCGCCGTAGCTCAAAACGCTCCGCGGCGCGGTTGTATACATAACCGCCGGTAATATCGCCTGGCAACAGATCAGGGGTGAATTGAATGCGACGGAACGCGAGTCCGAGCGCAGCGGCGAAGCTGCGCGCAATGAGCGTCTTTGCCAGTCCGGGATAATCCTCAAGCAAGACATGCCCGCCGGCAAGCGTTGCTGCCATAATCTGCTCGAGCACCGCCCGCTTCCCGACGATCACTCGTTCGACCTGTTCAATCACGCGCCGTCCGAGGGCGGCGACATAAGCATAGGCGTTCGACATACAGTTCCACGCATTATCTGTCGCGCACAAGACGCTCCACAGCGTCAATCACCTGTTCCAGATCAACATCGAGCGGCGATGCATCGCCGCGGTGAAGCAAGGCGCGCTGGCGTGGACGATACGAATCGGCGCCAGCGCGGAGAAACGCCACAACCTGCTGCGGCGCGTCAATGTTCCCGGACGCAATGCGCTGCCGGGCGACGCGCAATTCAATGCGTTCACGCGCAGCGATGGCTTCCGCCAGCAGTAACATCAGCCGCTGCGCCATGCGCCAACGCGAATATTCATGTCGCTGCGCCAGCACGACCAATCGCAACCATTCATAGACGCGCCCGCGCGGAACGTCATTGGCGTCTCGCCGAACCTCGCGCTGCCGTCCGCCCCAGATGCTCGCCAGGGCGACGACGCCTGCTGCTAGCACAAATGCGAGCCAAATTGCTCCTTGCGGGATGCTTTCGACGATGCGTATCGCTCCCCAGATCGCATACAGCAACGGCTTGACCAGGGCATCTTCAAGCAACCCGCGAATGCCCAGCGCGCCGATCTCGACCGCCGCCGCCAGCGCCAGAATGATGATCAGGCGCTGGCGCCACCCGTTATTTCGCGCTTTATTGCCCGCCATGATGCGACCGATAGGCTTCAACAACGCCTCGCAGGCACGCTTCCGCTTCGCGCGCCTCGCGCGGACCGGGCGGCCGCGGACTGTAGCGCACCGCCTCGAACAGCCGCGTCAGGCGACGAATGTGGGGTGCGGCGGGACCGGCGCGCGCCAGGCGCTGCTCGAACTCGCGCGCCGTCATATCGGGATCGCGCACGATGCCGCGTTCTGTCTGCAGAATGCGCACCATCTCAACGTAGCAGCGGGTGACGGCGTCACGCACATCGGCGCCAGCTTCCAGATCGCGCAGGGCAGCCTGCGCGCTGGCAACGATCTCGTCGCCGACGTTCGAAGTCGGGCGTTTTGGGAAGCGCCGAACGACCCACCAGGCTGCCAGCGCCATGCCAGCGGCAACTGCCAGGCTGATCGCCGTCACCAGCCACGCGGGCGGGTTGGTCACCAGATCGGGCGGAACAACGACCTCCAGAGAGTCGGACGTCTGATCGGGCGCACTGTATGCCTGCCCTGGCGCGCTGCGCGGCTCGAACAGCGGCGGTCGCAGGTTCGCCATCAGCAGATAGACGGTCAGCATGATGAGGAGATAGATCGGCAGGTTGCGCACCAGCCAGCGCCGGAAATCGCGCGAGAAGATCGTCATAACGATGACGAACGCGCCCAGCGCAAGCATGATCATCCCCATCCATTCTATGCCGATGAAGCCGCCGGGAGCGGATGGACGCCCCGGCGCAGGAGGCGCAAACAGGTCATAGGGAAACGGCTTGCCCGTTTCCAGTCGCATCGATGGCAGCGCAGCCGCGAGCAACGCCAGCGCACTGAGCGTCACGATCAGCCACCCTGTCAGGCGCCATCGCATCCGTTGCGACATGGACTCACCTCTCTGCTGGCGGAATATCGTTCAGCGGAACGCGATACTCTTCGTGGCGCTCCAGATCGCGCCAGGCGATGCAGCGTTGCGCGCACTCGTCGGCGCCGACCACGGCGACGAACTGCACCCTGCGGCGGGCGGCGTCGCGCAGGTTGCTGCTGACGCCGCGCATGCGCACATCGGTCATCGCCGTGTACCCGCGCGCCCGCAGCATGCGCGCCACCTCCAGGGCGTAAGGGTAACTGGCATCATCTGTTGCAACCACCAGCACAACCGGAGGGCGGGGAGGAACGGCAACCGGCGATGCAGCCGCCACCACCCGTTCCAGACCATACGCAAAGCCGACGGCAGGAGTCGGTTGACGTCCCCCAAGCGCGCTCACCAGGTCGTCGTACCGTCCGCCGCCGCATAACTGCAAGCCATCGTCGGCGTAGATCTCGAAAATCATGCCGGTGTAGTAGTGCAACCCGCGCCCCAAGCCAAAATCGAGCCGCACCTGATTCAGCGCCACCCCATGCGCTGCTGCCAGGCGCAGGATTGCGCGCAATTCATCAAGACCGGTCACTGCAAAATCGCGCAGCGCCTCCTCCGCTGCTGCAAGCGCCTCGTCCGGTCCTCCTTCAATGCGGCACAGGCGATCCAGCATCTGTAATGCCTGATCAATCTGCTCAGGGGACTCGCTCCGGCGCAGCTTGCGCACCAGGCGCCCGACAATCGCCTCCGGCGGGCGAGTGCCAAAGCGCAGATTGACCCCGATTTCGCGCAGCGCGTGCAGGAGCAGGGCTTCAGCGCGCTGATCATCGATGCCATCGAGCAAGCCCGGATCAAGCGGAAGTGCGGCGGTTGGCGCCTCCAGTTCGGCGCGCACTGCTTCCATTCCTCGCTCGCGCAAATGTTCGAGCCGCCATGCCAGTCGGCCCTGGGTGCGTTCACTCAAGCCGAGAGCCGCCAGCAGCGAGCGAATGAGACCGATGTGACCGATCCGCACCGTAAAGCGCGTCACCCCGGCGGCAACAAGCCCTTCGCATGCCAGCGCCAGGCATTCGGCATCAGCGCGCGGCGCCGCTCCGCCAATCAATTCCACGCCGATCTGGGTGAACTGGCGATACGTTGCGCGCTGGGGACGTTCATTTCGAAAGACCGGACCGGTATAACGCAGGCGCAGCGGCAGCGGTTGGTCCTGCATGCGTCCCACATAGGCGCGCAGCACCGACGCCGTCCATTCAGGGCGCAGAGCAAGATCACGCCCGTTAAACGAGAACTCATAGACCTTGCCGACCAGTTCTTCGCCAAGTTTGCGCAGATAGAGATCGCGGTGTTCGATAATTGGCAGATCAATGGGTTCATATCCGTAGGCGGACAGCACGCGCTCAATGGCTGCTGCTGTCGCCGTTTGCGCCGCCGCTTCGGACGGCAGTACGTCGCGCATGCCGCGCACAGCATCGATAGGCGATCCCACAGAATGGCAACTCCATCCAGAACGGACTGTTACACCGAATGTGCCATGTGTCTGGCGCACCCGGCATTGTACCCGATCTGGAAGAGGGTCACAAACGATCAGCGATCAGGCAGGCGAATGCGGAAGGTGGCGCCATCGCCGGGGAAGCTGCTGACTTCGATGGTTCCGCCATGCGCCGTGACTGCCATCTTGCAGAATGCCAGCCCGAGTCCGGTGCTGCTCTGACGGGCGGAACGACTCTCGCCGGTGACGCCGAACGGCTCGAAGAGTCGTTCGATGCGGTCTGGAGGAATGCCCGGACCGGTATCGGCGACCTCGATGACGGTCTGCTCTCCGCCGTCGGGATGCGGTTCGCGCCAGACGCTGAGGGTAATCGTGGTTCCGCGGGGTGTATGCTTGATAGCGTTCGAGAGCAGGTTGAGCAGGATGCGTCTCAGAATCCTGGAATCGGCGCGAATCAGCGGCAGCGCTGGCGGTACGTTGAGGATCAATGTTTTCGCTTCGTAGGTCAGCCAGCCAGCCAGTTCATCGGCGCACTCGGCGCACAGAACGGGGAGGTTCACGTCGCTCAACCGCAACCGCAGGCGTCCCTCGTTGTACCGGATGAGATCGAGCAAATCTTCGACAAGACCTGCCAGATCGCGTCCGTTGCGCAGTGCGTTGTTGATCAGGGATTGTTGCGACTCGTCCAGATCGCTGGCGCTCAATAATTCCAGATACCCGATCAGCGCCGTCAGCGGGTTCTTCAAGTCGTGGACGACCATCTGCGCCAGCAATGCCGTATTGCGCACGCTCTGACGCAACTGTTCGTCAAGTTGCACCAGTTCCTCGCGTTGCCGCCGCTCACGCGCCGCAGCGAGCGCCAGACGTTCCAGGGCGTCGATCTGGGCGTCTGACAAACCGGTATCGCGCTGGATGCGGGCGCGCGCATCCGCCGGGATCGAGGCATCGCGCTCCAGTAATTCGATAAGCCGATTCATAGTATCACTCAACAACGGACGCATCTGCTCGAAGGCGGCGCGTTGCGACAGGTTGCGCTGATCCGGGCGTCGCACGTCGTAGAGTGAGGCATAGCCGATCAGCGCCATGCCAGCAACTCCTACGGCGTGGTAGAGCCAGAACGAGACGCTGAACGCCGACCCGGCGAACGGGCAAATGAGCGCGGCTTCTCCCAGCAGGATGATGCCCGCTAGCAATGGCAGCGAACGATAGAGCGCCGATTGTCGGTATAATTGAGCATATTTCCAGAGAGCGACGCCGCAGGCGACGCCGGTGACCGCAGCGCTCACGTGCACTGTTGCAATATATGCCGGCGCCAGTCGGTCGGCGAACGAGCCGATGACGCCTGCAACGAGGAGCAAGGCGCCTAGCGCCAGGTATTGCCGCACCCGCCGCCGCCACCGCTCATGCGACGGATGTGGCGGTGCGAAAGCGCCCAGGACAATAAAAACGCTGCACATCGCCAGACCGACGACCGGCAACTCTGGCTGTGCCTCAGGCAGCGCGGCGTCGAAGAGCGAATGGATCAGCACGATTGCGGCACCGATCAGGAATCCCAGACTCGTCGCCAGGATGCGTTCGTCCATCGTCCGCACGGCTGCGATGCTGATTGCCAGCGCCGCTGCGACGCCCGACAGGGCGGCAAGTGCAACCAGTGCGAAGTAGAGGGTCGGCGCTATCGCTATCCGACGATCAAGGTCGGGCGAGATGCGCACAGGCGCCAGGGCGATGGGAACGATCAGAACCACGATGAGCCAGACCACGATGACCCGCCGCGGCGTCGGTCGGTGAGAAGCGGAAATGTCAGGCGGATCAGCGGGCATGGGAGACATAGGATTCTGTTACTGATTTTTCATTGCTGCTGTACCATAAAGATAACGCTATGAGCATATGTAGGAGTATCGATCTGATAAACGAAAATTTATTAATTTTTGACGAACTCCATCAGGCGCTCCTGAACTGGTTCAGCGAGGCGGCGCGCGATCTGCCCTGGCGCCGCACCCGTGATCCATACCGCATTCTGGTGGCGGAAGTGATGCTCCAGCAAACGCAGGTTGATCGGGTGCTGCCGAAGTACGAAGCGTTCCTCGAACGTTTCCCGACGTTGCAGGCGCTGGCTGAAGCGCCAACCGCCGATGTTATTCGTATGTGGTCCGGTTTGGGCTACAATCGTCGGGCAGTCAATCTGCAACGCGCTGCGCGAGAAATCGTCGCACGCTATGGCGGCATTTTTCCACAAGATGTTGCAATTCTGGTTACCCTTCCTGGCATCGGACCGTACACCGCTGGCGCAGTCGCCTGCTTCGCCTTCGAGCAGGACGTGGCGTTTATGGACACCAACATCCGGCGCGTGATCCGGCGCGTGTTCACCGACCCGGCGGACATGGTCACTGAACGCCCTCTGTTGGAACTGGCGCGCGCAGCGCTCCCGGTCGGTCGCGGCTGGGCATGGAACCAGGCGCTGATGGAACTGGGATCGCTCATCTGCACTGCTGAGGCGCCAGCATGCTGGCGCTGCCCGCTGCGCGATCTGTGCCGCAACTACGCTGCACGACGCAGTTCGGATGAGCATCTGACGCCGCTGCAGCCACGCAAGCGCATCGCCGAACGCCGTGAACAGCCTTTCATCGGCTCGAATCGCTACTTTCGCGGTCGCATCATTGAGGCGCTGCGCGCGCTTCCGCCCGGCGCCGCCCTCGCGCTGAACGACCTGGGACCGCAGGTGCGCCCGGAATACACCCCTGCTGATGAAGCATGGCTCACTGCACTGATCCGTGGTCTAGAGCGCGATGGACTGGTGGTATGGAACGACGCTGGCGTGCGATTGCCCGAATAGCGCAGCGCAGCACCTGTGCTATAATGCAAAGCCATGAGAACAGCCATTGCTATCAATCCGCGCCACGCCGCTCACGACGAGCCGCGGCATGTCGAGCAGGCAGCCCGTCTCCAGGCGATTACGGCAGCCCTGAATGCCAGCAGCCTGCGCTCATCGCTGCTTGAGGTTCCGGCGTGCCCGGCGACCGAGGATCAACTGCTTGCGGTCCATAGCAGGCAGATGGTTGAACTGGTGCGCTGGTCGGCGACGCGCCCGCGTTCGTGGCTTGATCACGATACGTATACCACGTCAGCCAGTTGGGACGCCGCGCTCATGGCGGCGGGGACGACAATAGCGCTCGTTGAAGCCGTTGTGGGCGGATCGGCGCGCAATGGCTTTGCGCTCGTGCGCCCTCCCGGTCATCACGCAACCCCTACGGAGTCGATGGGGTTCTGCCTGTTCAACAATATCGCGGTTGCGGCGCGCTATGCCATCGATCATCTGGGCATGGGGCGGGTGGCGATCGTTGATTTCGATGTGCACCACGGGAATGGCACGCAGGACATTTTCTACGAGGATGATCGCGTCTTCTTCTGCTCGACGCACGCCTCGCCGCTCTACCCCGGCACCGGCGCCGAACGTGAGATCGGCTCAGGCAAGGGGCGCGGCACGACGCTGAACCTGCCGCTTCCCCACGGCGTCGGCGACACAGGGTTCGCCCGTCTGTTCGACGAGGTCGTCATCCCGGCGATCCGGCGCTATCGCCCTGATCTGATCCTGGTCTCCGCCGGGTACGATGCTCACTGGGCAGATCCGCTCGGTCCGCTGACGCTATCGGTCGCCGGGTATGCAGGGCTGACACGGCGCCTAATGGAGGCGGCGGAGGAGGTGTGCCAGGGACGGATTGCGCTGGTGCTCGAAGGCGGCTACAATCTGAGGGCGCTGGCTGCAAGCGTGATGGCATGCCTGGAAGTGCTGTCGGGCAACAACGCTATCGTTGACCCGCTCGGACCCTCAAGCGAACCGGAACCGGATATTTCGGCGCTGATCGCCCGTATGCGCCAGAACCACCCCTTGCTCGCCGGTTCGAGCGTCGCTTGAAACGTTGACGCACAGGCGTAAAGACGTGAGGCGCGCAGGGTTATGATCGTAAAGCTCCGCGCCTTTGTGTGAGTTCATTTGATAAACATATGAGCATTGCAGTCATCGACTATGGCGCCGGCAATCTGCGCAGCGTCGTGCGCGCGTTTCAGCGGATCGGCGCGCCGCTTGAGGTGACCAACGATCCGGATGCCGTCCTCGCTGCGCCTGCCGTTGTGCTGCCCGGCGTCGGCGCGACCCGCGACACCATGCAGAGTCTGGAACGCCTGGCACTCGTCGCCGCCATTCACGAGGCAATTGCGCGCGGAACGCCGTTCCTGGGCATTTGCGTCGGTATGCAGGTGCTCTGTGAACAGAGCGAGGAGTTCGGTCCGCACCCCTGTCTCGGCATCGTTGGCGGCGCGGTGCGACGCCTGCCGTCCGATCTCAAAGTTCCGCAAATTGGCTGGAACCAGGTGTGCTATACGCCCCACGCAGCGCAACACCCGCTTTTCGCCGGAATTGACGATGGCAGCGATTTCTACTTTGTGCATTCCTACTACTGCGATCTGTCCGATGAGCGCGACATCGCCGCCACGACAACCTATGGCATCGCATTTCCCAGCGCGCTGATTCGCGGCAATCTGGCAGCCGTGCAGTTCCATCCGGAAAAGAGCGGTCGCTGCGGGCTGCAACTCCTGACAAACTTTGTCCGATGGGCTGGTGTGGCGTAATGGAGATCATTCCTGCTATCGACATCAAAGATGGGCGCTGTGTCCGCCTTTATCAGGGCGATTTTCAGCGGGTCACCGCATACGATGATGATCCGGTCGCGGTTGCGCAGCGCTGGTGTGAACAGGGCGCGCCGCGATTGCATCTCGTGGATCTCGATGGCGCGCGCAGCGGGCATCCGGTTCATACCGACATTATTCGCGCGATTGTGCGATCAATCAGCGCGCCGGTGCAACTTGGGGGCGGGATTCGCAGCATCGAAGCGGTCGAGCGCGTGCTGGACCTGGGAGTGCGGCGGGTGATCCTGGGGACGGCAGCCGTCCGGGATCCTGATCTGATCGCCCGCCTTGTCCAGCAATTCGGCGATGCGATTGCCATCGCCATCGACGCGCGCGATGGCATGGCGGCGACCGCTGGCTGGACGGAAATCGCCGCCATCAGCGCCGTTGACCTGCTCGCACGCATGGCGACGCTGGGAGTGCGACGCGTCATTTATACCGACATCTCGCGCGACGGCACCCTTTCCGAGCCGAACATCGCCGCAACCGGCGCTCTGGTGCGTCCCGGCGGTCCGGCCATTATTGCATCGGGAGGGATCAGCACGATTGACCACCTGCGTCGTCTGGCGGCGGTAGGCGTCGAGGGCGCTATCGTCGGGCGCGCGCTTTACACCGGCGATCTCTCGTTACGCGAAGCGCTTGCAGCGTTCCAATGAGGAGACTGTATGACCAATCCTGGTAAGCCAGGCGCTCCTGCCAGCAAGTACGATGAAGAGCGCCTTCGCGCTGCTGAACAGTCGCAGTTCGTGTATCTGCAAGGTCAAATCGATGAACTGCGGCGCCTGTTGAAAGAGCAGTCGAACAAGTATGCCTGGGCGATGGAACAGGTCCGGCGCGTTGAGGCGAGCGTCGCGCAAATTGAAGGATTGCTCGACCGCCAGCGCCAGGAAATAACGCAGACGCTCGACAGTTATCGGCGCGATATTACGGCGCTGCGCAAGGAAGTGGCAGGCGCAATGGTCAAGATCGACGAGGCGCTGCGCCCGATGCGCGAAATGCAATCGCAGATCCAGCAACTCGGCGAGGCGCGCCGCCAGGACCGCGATGCAATCGCGCCAATCTTTGCGCGCCTTGATGACCTGGAACAGCGGGTCGCCAACTGGAATGCGCAGATCAAGGAAGCTGAGGAGCGTCATCGCACGTTGAGCGCCCGCCTGAACGATTTCACGGCGGCGGACGAAGCGCTGCGCGATGAGATTCGCCGCCTGAGCGAAGATCTTCAGATCGAAAAGCAGAGCCTGCGTCGCCAGGCGGTTGAGGCGCAGCAACTGGTCGCAGACATTCATCCAACCCTTGAGGCGCACGCTAGCCGGCTCAACCGCCTCGATGAAATTCGTCAACATATCGATCTGTTCGCCGAACAACTGCCGCCGCAAATAGCCGCTCTGGGCGAACGAATCAACGAGATCGTCGGCGAAATCAAGCGCGTTGAGCGCATCTCGACCGAACGGTTCCTGATGAATCAGGAGCGGGTGGAAGAGATCCGGCAACAGCAGGACGAAAAGATCGCTGCGATCGAAGAAAATGAAGAACAACACCTGCGACAATTGAACGCCTGGCTCGACCGCATCGACGCCTGGCTGCGCGAACTGGAGCAGCGTCAAAACCGCACTGCCAGTCATGTTGAAGTTGTCCAACGCGAGAGCCTGAGTTACCTCGCGGATCTGGAGCGCCGTGATATTCGCCTGATCGAAACGCTGCTGAACGCACTGCGCGCCCAGGCGGACGAAATTCACGCCGAACAAGTGGAACGCGGTCGGGCGACGCAATAACGGTTCAAAGCGTTGCTGGAGAGAGAGATGTTGAAACGTCGCATCATTCCGTGTCTGGATGTCAAGGCTGGTCGAGTGGTCAAGGGCGTCGCATTTCTGAACCACCGCGACGCAGGCGACCCTGTTGAACTCGCAGCCGCCTACGACGCTGGCGGCGCCGATGAGCTGGTCTTCTACGACATTACTGCCAGCAGCGACGAACGCGACAT
>JAUQOW010000122.1 GCA_030550675.1 Chloroflexota bacterium | reverse complement strand
CGGTCTACGGCGGCACGCCCCTCAGCAGCGATCAGATTCAGGAGGTAGGGCGCATTGCGATGAGCGGCGCGTTTCTGTCCGGTGATGGCGCGTATGAGCATTACAATGCGGCGGACGATTATGTGCGCGATGTCGCCCGCCATATCTCGCTCAAACGCAAGCCAAGGGTTGTGCTCGACGGCGGCAACGGCGTCGCTGGTCCGCTCGGCGTGCGTGCTCTGGAGGCGATTGGCTGCGAAGTCGTTCCACTGTTTATTGAACCTGATGGTACATTCCCCAACCATCATCCTGATCCGCTCAAGGAGGAGAATGTTCAGGACCTCATTCGCACTGTGCGTGAGACCGGCGCCGATATAGGCATCGGTCTCGACGGTGACGGCGATCGTCTTGGCGTTGTAGACGAGCATGGCGAGATTGTCTTTGCTGACCGTTATCTGATTGTGCTGGCGCGGCAGGCGCTGGCGCGCGGACCGGCGCCGATCGTGTTTGATGTGAAGTGCAGCGTTGTGTTGATCGACGCCATCCGCGCCTTTGGCGGCACGCCGGTGATGTGGAAGACCGGTTATTCGAACCTGTCGGCGAAGATGCGCGAAGTGGGAGCGCCGCTGGCGGGTGAGTTGAGCGGTCATGTGTTTGGCGCTGTTGAACACCATCATCACGACGACGGCATTTTCGCCGCTTGCATGCTGCTCGATGCGCTGGAGAAGAGCGGGCAGAACCTTGCTGAGGCGCTGGCGCCATTCCCGCCCCTGCCGTCGCTCTCAGAGGGACGTCTGCCCTTCGATGAAGAGACCAAGTTCAAAGCGATTGAATTCGTGCGCGACTACTTTGCGGCGCGCTACCCGGTCATCGATGTGGATGGCGTGCGCGTCGACTTTGGCGACGGATGGGGTATACTACGCGCATCGAATACCGAGCCAGCGATCACGACCCGCTTCGAGGCGCGCACATGGGAGCGCGTTTACGAAATCCGCGATATGATGATCGGCAAGTTGCGCGAGTTCGCACCATCAGTGCACGAGGTTGACGAAGCAGCGCGGTGAGTGTGGACGAAACACGCAGGTGACCCGTCTGTTTCCGAATATGCAAACCGTGCGATATACCTACTGCTGGGAAGGCGCTGTCACCGCAGATTTTACGCTTGACACGGTGCGCCGCCGGTATGCGACGCTTGCAGATCTGCTCAATGCGCGCGGTTGGAGTTGCCTGGTTGCATACGACACCCGCTTTCTGTCGGCGCAGATCGCTGCCGATTGCTACCAGGGGTTGCGCGCACTCGGAGCGCGTGTGGCGCTCAGCGCGACGCCGCTGCCGCGCCCGGCAATAGATGTGGCGCTCGATCATGGCATTGCCGATTGCGCGGTGATCGTGTCTGCCGGGAATCGCGATTACTGGCTCAATGGGCTGATTGTTATCGCTCCGGCGCCGGGTTTGAGTCCGTTCGTGGATGGCGCCCCGCCGCCGGTATGCCTGCCGTTTCCTTCAGAAGCGTCTGATGCCAGCATCGTCGACGCGCGCCAGACGTACATCGAGAGTCTGCGACAGGAGATCGATGTTGATCTGGCGCGTCAGACGTCACTGACCATTTTCGTGGATGTCATGAACGGCGCGACGAGCGGCATCATCCCGGCGGTGTTAGGCAATAGTGCACAAACGAAAACAATCGAGATCAACCGCGACCCGGATGCCTGGTTTGGTCGTCAGGCGCCGCATCCGCATACCGCACCGCTCGTGCGTCTGCGTAAACTGGTGCGCGAAAGCGACTCGCATCTGGGTGTCGCCATATCGGCTGATGGTCGCGCGCTGGGAGTGGTGGACAACGATGGCGAACTGGCGCCGCACCTTGATATTGCGCTGCTGCTGGCGCAGTACCTCAACCGTCAGCGTCGCCAGCGCGGGTTGGTGATCGCTCCCGCTTCGGCGGCATCAGCGGCATGGGTGCGCGCCTGGGAAGCGCAAACCGGTTTGAGCGTCGAGTTCGCAGAACAACCGGCGCTGCGCATCGCCGAGGCGCGGGCGGCGCATCAGTTGCTGGTCGGTATCACAGAAGACGGGCAACCAACGATCGGACGCGACGGCGGGATCGGTGACGCACCGCTGGCAGCGCTCCTGCTTGTCGAACTGGTGGCGCGTCGAAACGTGAAACTGCGCGTACTGCGCGAGAAATTGCGTCAATCGCAGGGGACGTGACTCTCCATCCAGAAGTGCAGGTATCCGCATGCAACGCATTGTGCAACGCCTGAGTTCGCTCCGGCGCCTGATCCGTCCGCTGGCGCTGACGTTCGTTGGCATTGTCTTGCTGTCCCTGGGAGTTGCGTACTTCTTCATCTTCATCTACCGCACAGCGACGTTGCCGCCAATCTTCTCGCTCATTACACTGCAATTTATGCCCCTGTGGGCGCGTGGATTGGTATTCGTCGCCCTGGGAATGACGGCGCTCGCGGTTGGCATCTGGCAGCTCAGCGGCGTGGCGGTCATTCCGCTCAACACGCAGGTCGATACCAGCGGCGAGTTGGTGCTGGCGTATCAGCGCGACCAGACGCCGCCCCGGATGACGGTCATCTCGGGAGGCGCCGGCCTTCTGATCACCGCCAGCCTCGGTCGCTCAGTGCAACGATTGACGTGCATCACCCCGGTGCAGGACCCGGTCGAGTATTACTACCGGGCATCGAGCCTGTTCAACTTCGAGAATGTCGTTTTTGTCGTACCCACCCCAGAGCCGCACGAGGTCTTCGTCGAACTCGACGATGGGCAGCGCTTCAATGTCAAACATAATATTGCACACGATGAACGGCTGGCAGAACGGCATGTCGTTAATATCTACATCGGCGATGAGCAGGGACCGATCAGTGCGCCGTTGCCGGTGACGCAGGCGGCGTTTGATGCGATTACGTCCGCCGATGTGATCGTGTTTGGTCCTGGCAGCCTCTATGAAAGCATTTTGCCGAACCTCCTTATCCCCGACCTGCGCGATGCCATCCGCCGTAGCAAAGCATGCAAAATCTACATTTGCAGCCTGATGACGGAACCGGGCATGACGACCGGTTATAGCGTGGGGGATCACGTGCGCCAGATTGTGCGCTTCGGCGGATTTACGCCTGATTATGTGCTGGTGAATACGCCGCGCATCGACGCCGAGGTGCGTCGGATCTATGCGGCGGCCCGGCAGGCGCCGGTCGTTCTCTCTCCTGAAGAGTATGAAGAAACCGCCGTCAGCACGACCGACCGGATTACCACGCGCGATATTCTTATCGAGGGCGCAAAAGTCATCGAGGCTGACCTGGCGACGGCGGTGGTGCAGTTGACGGCATCGCTCGACCATCCCGGCGAAGGGCGCACGGTGCGTGTGCTGCGACACGACCCCGAAAAACTGGCGACTGCAATTCTGGAGATCTGGAAACGCAGATAACTCTCGCAAGTGGCGGGTTCTCCTATGACTGATGAGACAATCGTGCTCTTTGAAGACGAGGGATGCCGCACGTTTCTGCCGCTGACGCATACGCGACCAGTGTGCGATCTGCGCTGCGGCATCTTTACGCTGCGCGAGCGAGTGCAGGCGCTGACCGGCAAGCCACCGGCAGTCATCTGTCGTCCGCACCTGGCGCGCGCGCATGGTGTCGGGCGCTGGCCCCTGGCGTTGCTCAGCCAGAGCGCGCCGCTCACATTCGTGAATGCGCGTGCGCTCGATACCCGCTGGCTGCCCGACCTGTGCGATGAACCTCCGGGAACGGTCTACATCACCGATATCGGTCATGCGCTGCTTGGCGGTCCGGTGCTGCTCGGAGCGCGTCTAACGCCGTGGTTGGCGAGCGCAGTGCTGCCCTATCTTTTGGAACAGCGCGCTGAAGCAGCGCTGGCGGAACTGCGGCGTTTTGGGCGCCTGGCAGAGGTCGAGACGCGCCTGCTCACCTTTCCGTGGGACCTGATCGCATTGAATGGCGAGCAGATCGTGCGCGACGTTCCGCTGCTTGTCGGGCGGGATGGATGGTTCAGCGCTGCGGATCGTCCGCCAGATCATCCCTCAATTGTTATCAGCAACCCGCAGCATGTGTTCATCCATCGTGATGCGCGTCTCGAACCGCCGCTGGCGCTCGATGCGCGCGATGGTCCGATCGTGATCGACGCGGCGCGGATCGAGCCGTTCTCATTCATTCAGGGTCCCGCCTACATCGGTCCTGGCTCGTTGATCGCGAGTGCGCGCATACGCGCCGAAACGAGCATCGGTCCAGTCTGTCGCATTGGCGGCGAAGTTGAGGCGAGCATTGTTCAGGGGTACAGCAACAAGCACCACGACGGCTTCCTCGGGCATTCGTACCTCGGCGAGTGGGTCAATATCGGCGCAATGACGACCAACAGCGATCTGAAGAACACCTACGGAACGATCCGCATGGTCATTGAGGGGTTTGGTCAGCTTGACAGCGGCATCCTCAAGCTGGGGTGCTTCCTCGCCGATCACGTCAAACTGGGCATTGGCGTGCATCTGAACGGCGGCGCCGTCGTCGGCACCGGCTCGAACATTTTCGGCGTGCATTTTGCGCCTAAGACCATCCCGCCATTCACGTGGGGCGGGGAAGTTTTCCGCGAGTATCGCATCCAGTCGATGATCGAGGTTGCGCGCAAAGTCATGGCGCGGCGCAAGGTAAGTCTGAGCGCCGAACAGGAAGAGGTGCTGCGCGCCGTGTTTGCAATGACGCGCGGTGACCGCATCGGGCTCAACGATGGCGGCGGAAGCGACGAAGCGGCGCTCCGGCGAGCAGAAGCGGATGCCGTGCGCGCGTTCGACCTGGTGGAGGCGTCGGGGGGATGAAAGTCGGGAGCGGACAACGGACAACCAGGCGCCGGGAAGCGATGTCAGGCATTGACTGATCTGACGGTCTCCTGTCGGTACCGATCAGTGCGGCGCGACCAGTCCTGCGTGGCGCGCAGCCAGCTCTCGATGCTTTCCACAAAACGCGATACCTTGCGCTCACTGTCGTCAAGATGGCGCGCCTGCGCTTTAAGGTGGAGAAATCGCTGCATCGCCTGGTCGTGTTGGGCGATTGCCAGAGATAGCGCCTCAGGAAGGGATAAATGATGTTCACGTGCAAGAATATGCACGATATTGGGTGGCGCTTTATGCGCCTGGATTTCTTTGGGATACGACCAGAGATCGTTATACCACAACACTGCCTGAGTTGCCGCGTGGATCAATTCCTGCACGATTGCATGATTAAAGATATAAGAAGGCAATTCAAAGCCTTGCGCCATATCTGCCAGCGCGATTATTGGGAGAAAAGCGCCAGACCAGAGACGCATATTGGTGTATGAGTCACTATCTGGTTGAATGTTAGCGATGCGGGTGGATACTTCCCAGAGGTGCGCTTCCAGAGTTTGTGCAAATGCACGCTGAAAGCGCACAAATGTCACCGATCCTGCATTCTGTCGTAGCAAAGCGCTCAGGTCCGCCGCCGCACACGTCAGTGGGTGATCTCCGATGCGAGTCCCGCTTCCGCTGACAACCGCCAGGATCCGCACGTGCAAATCTGCGAGCATTTCGACCGAGTGGATAGAGTCTGTCAAATCATCAAGCAGAAAGAACCAGACGGTCCACAAGCCTATCAGGCGCAGCATTGAACGTGATATGTCTGCGTTGGCGCGCGCCACGAATTCCGCCAAAAGCGCCGAACGCAGACGCTGCTCTTGCTTCCGGTTATGGATGAGTTGATATGTGCTGCACCAGTTTATGATCTCAGACTCCAACCAGGAGGTATCTCGGTGTATGCGCTGTGGAAACGGATAGTTGATGGATTCGACCGCCTGCCAGTACCACCTTTCGATTGTCATGCTGCGATGTCTCCTGAAACGTAGTTGATCTGGGTGGGATCTACAGACGCTTACATCATACCACATTCCGCTATTGCAAAACTGTTACTGTTTTGATTCATTGATGAAATCATCCTTAGCGCCGGGTAAATGTATACTCAGTTCTGATCTCTCTCTTTGCCTTGATTATGAAGGGGAACGCATGACAACCGGTTTGGAATTCGTCACGAACGCACGTCGGCAGTTGATCCGGTTGATTGCAATCACGCTTGCCGTCAGCGGCTGCTCTTCGTTCCTCCTCGTCGCTATCCTGATGCTGATCACTCAGAATGTCGCAGGTTTCGCGCCATATCTCGGCATCATCGCTTTGGGGCTTGGGGGAAGCCTGACCACCCTGGTGCTGCTGAACCGGGTTGTGCTATGGAAGGCGGTTATTCCGCTCGCAGTCGGCATTGATGGCGCTGTTATCGCCAGCGTGTTTCTTTTGCCTGAACAAACGCTTGTAGCTTTGCCGTTCTTACTGGTTCCGCTCGTGCTAATCTGTCTGGGGCGGCACCGTCCGTCCACTCTGACGATCGTTGGACTGAGCATCGTTGCTGGAGCGTTTCTTGCCGGTTTTGTGCCACGATCGCAGGTTGATCGCGTTGTTATTGGCGATGCCCTGCCGTTCATCAGCGGGATAGGCATTGTGACGCTCCTGGTTGTTATCTGGCTTCTGAGCGACCGATTGCTTGCCATTTCCGATCAGGCCGTTGCACTGGCGGACAATCGCGCCGCTGAAGCCGAAGCGGCGCGGCGGCAGGCGGAGGAGGCGCAGCGCACCATCGAGCAGCAGTATGCCGAACAAAAACAGTTGCTCGACCTGGTCAGCGTGCTCGAAACGCCGGTCATTAAGATTGGCGACGGAGTGCTGCTTGCGCCGGTCGTCGGTCGCCTGGATAGCCGACGCGCTGAGCAACTCACGCAGCGCCTGCTCCATGCGGTGCACGAACAGCGTGCGAATACCGTAATTATCGACATTGCCGGGGTCCCAATGGTCGATACTGTGGTGGCGCAGTTGCTGATCCGCACGGCTCAGTCCATCCGTTTGCTCGGCAGTCGGGTCACGTTGACCGGTATTACTGCGGAAACCGCGATGACCCTGAGTCAGTTGGGCGTAAGCCTGAACGAGATGCAGACGGTGCGCGATCCGCAGGAAGCGCTGCAGATGGCGGCTGCACATTCGGAACATATGCAGAGACGGTGATCACGCCATTGTCGGATCTCAAAAATGTATATTCGACGTTACAATGTCGGCATCCCTCGTCGTTTGCATACCGGGCAGGTCTGAGACCTGCCCTTTGTGTCCGGAGCGAGAGGAGAGTGATGAGTCTGACATTCTCAACCAGAGCGCCTTCGTCTGATGCGTCGCAATCACTGTACCGCTGGCGCCTTCGCCTGCTCAACGGCCTGCTGTGGGTGCTGGCAGGCGTCGGATTTGTGACGCTGATCGGCGCGGGGTGGTCGGACTACAATGCGTTGGGAGAGGAGGCCATTCCTTACCTGATATCGTATACAGCCGTATATCTTGTGGTTCTGGTCATCGCCGTTGTACGGCGTATCGGCTTCATGGCGCGAGCGCTGACGTTGCTGATCATCCTGATCGCGCTGAGTACGCTGATCCTTGCAACTGATGGTTTGCTGGGAAGCGGACGCGTGTTCTGGATGGGGACGGTCGTGCTGGCGTTCGCGCTGTTTGGCGTGCGCGGCGGCGTTGTGATGCTCGGCGTGTCGTTGCTGGCGTTCGTTATCATTGGATGGTTGCACGTCCAGGGCATTCTGTCCGTTCCGCCGCAACAGCTCGAAACCCTGAATACCGCACCGGACTGGATAGGGGCGGGCACAGTCTACTTGTGTGCGGTCAGTCTCGCAACGGTGCCCTTTATGTACCTGGTGCACCGGTTGGATGCGCTGGCGCAGCGCGCAACGCAGGACGCTGCGCTTGCCCGGGAAAATGCACGCCTCGCTGAGGAGCGCGCCGCTGAACTGGAGCGTCAGACAGCGCGGTTGCAGGAGACTGAACGGATGCTGCGCGACCTGGTGGCCAACCCTGGAAACCCCGGCGGTCGAGATTGCCGAGGGCGTCATGCTGGCGCCGCTGGTCGGTCAGATCGACAGCCAGCGCGCCGAAGCGCTGCTGCGCCGTCTGCTCGCTGTCGCCAGCGCACGACGCGTTCGGTTGGCGGTCATCGATGTGGCTGGCATCCCGGCGTTTGATACGCTTGTAGCGCAGAGTCTGACTCAGACGGCGCGGGCGCTCGAGTTGATCGGGTGCGAGGCGGCAATTACCGGCATCTCTCCCGCTGTGACGCAGACGATTACATCCCTCGGCGTCCAGATGGATTCTATCACAATTGCGCGTTCGCTGCAGGATGTGTTGCGGCGATAGCGATGATGATGCTTTCGGGAGAGCAGAAGCGAGGGGGTCAACGAAAGGGGCGTCCTCATGCCGCCGCCTTTCAAGTAAACGCGCACAAGGGCGCAAAGACGCAAAGACGCCACATCCGAATGAACAACTAAAGAAATACATCCGACCTGTGCCTCCAGGTTGTGCGTCCCCTGAGCTGCGGGCTGATGAAGACCCGGCGTGTATTTGGGTATACCGCCAGAAGCGCGCCCTCTTCGACAAGCTCAGAGGGCGCGCCGCCGCTCGCGCCTTGCCCTCATCGCCTTGCGCTTCGCCCCTTTCGCCTCGCGCTTCGCCTCTCCCTCAAAACTGGTATAATACCAGGAAGGACCTCGTTTCCACGCTCGCGCAGCCAAACCGGAGTCAGGTCGGGTCTCAGCGATGGATCGCCAACTCGATGAGCGGCATATCCATGTCGTCGCCATTGGCGGCGGCGGCGGAGCAACTCATGTGTTGCACGCTGTGGCGCCGTTTGCTGCATCACGCACAGCGGTGATCGCGGTGACCGATACCGGTCGCTCGACCGGGCTGGCGCGGCAGATCGGCAACATGCCCGCTCCCGGCGATCTGCGCGCCACTATTGCAGCGTTCGCCGCCGATCAGGTGATGGCGGAGGCGTTGAATCATCGTTTTGATGGCGCCGGGATTCCTTCACTCGAAGGCATGGCGTTCGGCAATCTGATGATTGCGGCGCTGACCCGCGTCACCGGCGATTTTGCGGCGGCTGTCGATTACACAGCGCGCCTCGCCGCCACGACCGTGCGGGTGTTGCCAGTGAGCGTCGCCAATGCTACGCTGTGCGCCGAACTCGTTGATGGCGCACGGGTCGAAGGGGAGTTCGAGGTGCGCAGACCTGGCAAGCCTCCAATTGCGCGCCTCTTCCTGCGTGAACCGGCGGCTGCCTATCCTCCAGCGCTCGACGCAATCCGCAACGCTGATCTGGTGACGCTCGGTCCGGGGAGTCTCTGGACATCGGTGCTTGCCTGCGTCCAGTTCGCTGGCGTGACCGGGGCGCTCGCCGATTGCCGCGGAATCGTGGCGTATATCTGCAACTCGACAACCCAACCGGGGCAGACGGATGGCTACCGTTGCATTGACCATGTGCAGCGAGTCGTTGAGGCGCTGGGTCCAGGCGTGCTCGATGTAGCGCTGATCAACGTCAGCGATCCCGATCCGGCAGCAGTTCGTTTGTATGCGGAAGAAGGGTTACACTTGCTGCGCCCTGACGAAGATGAAATCGCCGCCGTTCGCGCGCTTGGCGTGACGCCGCTGGTGTGTGAACTGACCAGAAAGGTCGGACCACGGCGCGCGTTGTGGAACAAGCAGGATACGATCCGGTATGATATGGAAGCGCTGCGTGCAGCGCTCTTTGAGATTGTGACAATGAAAGGCGACCATCATGGCTGATCCGCGTGTTGAGAAAATGGCGCAGGTGCTGGTGCGCTACTCGCTGGCGCTCAAGGAGGGAGACCTGTTTCGCATCCTGGCGCCGCCAGCCGCCGCGCCGCTGGTGCGCGCGTTGTACAAAGAAGCGCTGCTGGCTGGCGCGAACCCGTATGTGGCAATGACCCTCGAAGAAACCGATGAACTGCTCCTGCGCTACGGTTCCGACGCGCAGATCGGGTATGTTTCGCCAATGATGCGTCAGGAGATTGAGGAGATCAACGCCACCGTTCGGATTATGGCGAGCGAGAATACCCGCGCTCTTTCGGGAATCGACCCGCACAAGATTGCGTTGCGTCGCCAGGCAGTGAGCGATCTCCAGAAACGTCTGATGCAGCGCTCCGCCGAAGGAACGCTCAACTGGTGCGTAACCCTCTTCCCAACGAATGCCGCTGCACAAGACGCTGATATGTCGCTGAGCGATTTCGAGGAGTTCGTCTACCGCGCCTGCAAATTGCACCATGACGATCCAGTTGCGGAATGGCGCAGGACGCTTCAGGAACAACAGCGGATTGCCGATTTCCTGAATACATGCAGCGTCATTCGTCTGGTGGCGCCCGATACTGACCTGACGTACCGCGTTGCCGGGCGCACCTGGATCAACTGCGCAGGCGACCGGAATTTCCCCGATGGCGAGGTCTTTTCCAGTTGCGATGAGACGGCGACGCAGGGGTATATTCGCTACAGTTTCCCGGCGATCTATGCCGGGCGCGAGGTTGAAGACATCCGTCTGTGGTTCGAGGACGGCAAGGTTGTGAAGGCGACGGCGGCGAAGGGCGAAGACCTGCTCCTTTCCTTGCTCGATATGGACGAAGGGGCGCGGCGCCTGGGCGAGGTCGCCTTCGGGACGAACTACGACATCACGCGCTTCAGTCGTAATATCCTGTTCGACGAGAAGATCGGCGGCACGGTGCATCTGGCGCTTGGTGCAGGTTATCCGGAAACCGGATCGCGCAATACGTCGGCGCTCCATTGGGATATGATCTGCGATATGCGCCAGGGCGAGGCATACGCCGACGGACGATTGATCTACAAAGAGGGGAAGTTCCTGATTTGAGCGTAGACGATGTGCTGGTTGTAGGCGCCGGTCCGACCGGGCTGGCAATCGCGGCGGCGTTGAGCGAAACCGGTCTGCGCGTCGCGGGGTTGTCGGCGGTTGCGCCGACAAAGCCATGGCAGAATACGTATGGCGTCTGGCTCGATGAATTGCCGACGCCGGAACTGCGCGCCACGCTGGGCTACTGCTGGTCAGATGTCGTGGTGCATGTCGGGCGCCGGACGATCCCCCTTCGCCGCGAATATGGGCTGTTCAACAATCAGCGGTTGCAGCAGTTTCTTCTCGAACGCGGCGAGCGCCGCGGCGTGGTCTGGCATACAGGCGTCGCCGTTGCCGTTGAGCATCGGGCGACGCATTCGCTGGTGATGACGCGCGACGGACGCGCGTTTGCGGCGCGATTGGTCGTCGATGCCAGCGGGCATTCACCGGCGCTGCTCCGTCGTCCCGCCGCATCGCACGTGGCGCGCCAGGCGGCGTATGGCATCGTTGGCGAGTTCTCCGCTCCGCCGGTGCAGCCCGGTCAGATGGTGCTGATGGATTACCGTTCCGACCATCTGACGCCGGAAGAACAGCGCGAGCCGCCGACGTTTCTGTACGCGATGGACCTGGGAGGCGGGCAGTTTTTTGTGGAAGAAACGTCGCTGGCGCATGTTCCGGGCATACCGCTCTCGACCCTCGAACGGCGGCTGCATCGCCGGCTGGACGCCAGCGGCGTGGCGCTGCGGCAGGCGGTGCATGTCGAACGCTGCCTCTTCCCGATGAACAACCCGCTGCCGTATCTCGATCAGCCAATCATGGGGTTTGGCGGCGCGGCGAGTATGGTGCATCCGCCGTCGGGCTATATGGTCGGCAAGGCGCTGCGTCGCGCTCCTGAGGTGGCGCAGGCGCTCGCGCAGGCGCTCAGCGCACCTGGCGCAACTCCGCTCAGCGCAGCGCGCGCCGGATGGCAGGCGCTCTGGTCTCCGCCGTGGCTCAGGCGACGGCAATTGTACCTCTTTGGGCTTGCAAGCCTGATGCGGTGCGACAGCGCGACGATCCAGGAGTTCTTTGCAGCGTTCTTCAGCCTGCCACGCCGCGAATGGACGGGGTATCTGTCCGATACGTTGAGCACGGCGGAACTGGCGCGCACCATGTTGCGACTGTTTGTGCGCGTGCCGGGGAGAGTGCGACGCACCCTGATTGCGGCGGCTGGCGCAGAACATGCCCTGCTGCGCCGTGCGGCGCTGGGGCGGGTGTAATCTTTCATCGAGTTTTCCAGACGCGCTGCGCAAACTCTCCCTTCTCCCACAAGGGGAGAAGGGGGCGGGGGGATGATGGGAAAAAGGCGTCAGGATGTGGAAAATACCCTTCGCAACCTGAAAACTCTTTGAAAGGGTGCGGTGGAAGGCTCACAGGCGGAGGGTTTTCGGGATGTGAGGGAATTTGCCGCGTCCTGACGTCGCTTATGAGAAAGAAAGTGAACAATGTGATGGTCTCCTGCTGTAGAGGATAACACACGGTATCAGATCTGATATGATACCGGGAGAAGTGTCGTTGTGGCGAGTCTGATTAGGTAGATTACCCTAAACCTGGACAATCACGCCTACGCCTGTGGAGCGGTTGGCGCTGGCTGAGCCTGTCGAAGCCAGCGCCGATCACAAGATTGTCCAACATCTATGTTATATATGTTATGGTCCTATAAGATCCGCCCAACGGAGAAAGGAGGCGCCTATGAAACTTTCACCCGCCAAGATCGAGCAGTTGTCGGCGGCGCTCGTCGATCATCTGGCGGAAGTGGATGGCGTCATGTTTCGCGGCGACGACAGCCAGTTGCGCCTGGCAGTGCAGCAGATTATAACCGATGAACTGATGGTCGAAGAGCGGCTCGACGCCGAGATCCACAAGATGTTGCAGGCGTACAAGTACGAAATTACGATGGGACGCCTGAGCTACGACGAGTTGTTCAAGAAGACCAAGCAACGCCTGGTGCGCGAGCGCAAACTGGTGCTGTGATCATTCCCCGCCCCAGCGGTAAAGCCGCCGATACACGTCATACTGGGCAACCACCGATTTGACATAATTTCTAGTCTCGGAGAAGTCGATCCGCTCGGCGAAGAGGTCCGGGTCGGTGATTGGCGCGCCCCCCGACCAGCGCCGTGCGTTGCCGGGTCCGCCGTTGTATGCCGCAAGCGCCCCCTCCAGGCTGCCGTTCATCGCTGCAAGCTGGCGGCTGATGTAGAACGCGCCGAAGCGCACGCTCAGATCGGGCCGGTAGAGGTCAGTTTCGCGGAAGCCGCGCACTCCCAGCGCCTGCGCGATCCCCTGACCGGTAGCAGGCATCACCTGCGCCAGCCCGCGCGCTCCAGCCCATGAGGTTGCTGCCGGGTCGAAGGCGCTCTCCTGGCGCAACAGCGCAAACATGAGCGCGGGATCGACGCCAAACTCTCGCGTGCGCGTCAGCACCACCGCTGTGAAAGGCACGGGGTAGAGCAATCGCCGCAGCGCCAGAGGCGCACTCGCCGGATCGCCGCCGGGCGCCAGGCGCACCAGGCGATTGGCAGCGCGCAGCGCCACACTGGCAGCGCCGTGATCGTGGGCATACCTGCCGAGAAGATAGAGCGCATATGGATTGTCATTGCGCGCTGCAAGCGCTGCTGACCACTCCGCCATCGCCTCGACTCGCAGATTGAGCGCGTCGAGGTCGAGCGCGCGCCGCACCGCCGGATCACCCGCCGGGTCGGGCAGGTCCTGCGGCGGCGCGCCAGCCCACGATGCAAGCCATTCCTCGACGGCGCGCCAGTCGTCGACGCTGATCGGCGCATCGAGCGGCAGCGCGCCGCTTTCCTGGCGGTTGAGGATGGCGCGCGCGCGCGCGGCGGGGTAGGAATCCGGCGCAGCGGCAATGATCTGTTCCAG
>JAUQOW010000397.1 GCA_030550675.1 Chloroflexota bacterium | reverse complement strand
GCATCCCGGCGGGGGACCAGGGGATGAGGAACGAGACGAGGCTCGGCGGCGCGAGGACCAGGATGGCGGTGAAGGCGGCGGCGACGATCCAGTTGTCGGTCAGTTGCGACTGCACCCCCCACCAGTACACGGCGGACCCGCCCATGGCGACGAATGCCAGGATTGCAAGAAGCGTGCGGGCGGTAAACTCAAGACCGGAGGAGCGTCGGCGTTGTTGCCGGAGCATGTTGAGATAGTGGGACATTGTGTCTCTTTCCTCGATGACGTACTGGTGCAACGGTAGACACGCAGTCAGCAGGAATAGTTGTACCACACGTTACCGGCAGCGCAGGAATCGCTCCGATTGCGAAACGTGATCGATGTTGTTACACTACGATTGCTGGTCGTAGTTTGCAGCGAACTCGCTGATCCGGTATAATCGACGGTAAAACACGCCCCCGTAGCTCAGTGGATAGAGCAGCGGTTTCCTAAACCGCGTGTCAGCCGTTCGAGTCGGCTCGGGGGCGCCAGGATTCAGGGCTTCAGCAAGCCAGACGCGAGATCGCCCGATCTCGCGTCTGGTCGTTCATGGCGTCAACAGTGCGTTCGCGCCGAAGAGCAGGCGTAATGTGTCAGGAAACGATGCTCCGGTTGCCAGCGATTGACATCGCCCCGACGGACCTGTGGCCGACCGTCCGCCTGCGCGGATGGGAACGATGGCGTCCACACGCGGTGAGTGCGCCGAACCGCACGTGGACGCCAGGCGAAACGCCTGACTGGCGCGACGTCAGTTGCCAAGGGTGCAGCGAGGATGCGCTTTCTTGTCGCCTGACAATTCATACCCGGACCCTGCGCGCTGTTCATGGTCAGGCGTGATCGGGGCGTAGCCGTACCGGCGGGCGACTGCTTTCGAAAAACGGGCACTCTTCAGAAGAGGGCGGTCACAAAAGCGCCGGGGCAGGATGAGCGGAATGCGGATTCATGTTCCTTGTTTTCCACACAGAGCGCCTGGGGACGCCGCACGTCAGACAGGGCAGCAGTGCGACGCTAGGGCGATCGCGGGCGCCCTGTTACGGCGATTGCGTGGCGTTCAGGCGCACGCACTATGGCGGGCAGTATAGGCTTCTTAACCTTTGGAGCGAAAGATTTTGCCCTACCACTTTCAACCCTGCTCACAGATCCGGCATATACGACGTCAGCACTTTGCCCTCGACCAGGTGTACTCTGGCGCCAGTCCAGCGCAAGCTGTCAGGTGCTTCGCGCAGATGGATGCTCGACCAGCCTCATACTCCGTCCGAGCACGCGGGATATATTGGTCCTCGCCCCGTAAGGCCGCAGCATTGGCCACACCAATGCTGCGGCCCCACGAGCGCAACCATTCAAGAATGTTCGGACGACGTAGACTTGCGAACATGTTGTTGGGCGCCGGGTCTGACCAGCTGAGGTTAATGCCATGCCTGCGATTCTGAAACGTTAGGTGAACCGCTATTGGTGATGATGCCGGTCAGGTGGTAACATCGCTATTGCGCGCACCTTCTGCGCATAATCGCCAGAGCAGAAATGCTCACGACCGCCGATAGTCGGCGCAAGGCGGCGGTGATCGCGCCCGCGTGCCTCAACGCTGAACGAGGGGCAGGAAGATGGGCAACAGCGGAGGCTGCCCTGGTTCTACGGGTACGGAGGAGTGCAGTCATCGTTGACGGGGCAGGCGCTGTCGTTCGGCGGAGTCAGCACGCCAAGCGGATGACGCGGCACGGTTGTCTGACCAAAGATGTCTGCGCCCCAACAACGCACCATGCCGTCGCTGATCACAGCACAGGTATGGAAGTGTTCTGCACTGATCTCTCTGACCGCGCACAGTACCAGGACCCCCCCATTGACACTCAGGAGTGATTGTTTTAGCATTGTCTCAAAGTGCAGCGTTGCATAACGAGCGCATACGTGTGCGTTCACTGTTCCCCCTGCTGCTAGCATGACACCTCTCTCCCTCGCCTGTCATACTCATCTCTCTCGCCCGGCGCAGGCGGAACCAGGTGGATCCACGCGAGGTGCAACGATGCTCTACTCAATTCAGAAACTGGTGGCAACCATTCAGGCGCGGAACGACGAGAGTCTTATTCCGCGTCTCTGGCTGCCGCTGGTGCAGCGTAACGCCGGGCAACGGTGAGGAGTGTTCCAAGAAGGTCCTCAACCGATAGAAATGGACGTTTATGACACACCGACCTTGTCGACGCCAGCCAGGCCTTCTTGCAGGGTGGCAGCCGTCCGTACCTGTGTGAAATCGGCGCCAAGCGATACGAGCGTCTGGGCGACTTCCGGGCGAATGCCGACCAGCGTCGTCGTGGCGCCGAGCAGTCGCACGGCTGCCGCCAGTTGCAGCAGAGCCTGAGCAACCAGCGTATCTATGACGGCGACGCCGGTCACATCGATAAAGATCCGCCGCGCCCGCGTCTGCTCGATGCGTTTGAGGACCGTTTCGATCAATGCATTCGTCCGTTGTGTCGACAGCACGCCGATCAATGGGAGGATCAGGATATCATTGCGCACAGGAATAATCGGAAACGAGAGATCGTTGATGGTCTGGTTGAGCCGCTGTTGTTCCGCCAGACTAGCGGCAAGCGCCTGCGCCTGAGTGGCCTGGGCGGCGAGCGCCTGCTCGAGCGCAGCAGTGCGTTCGGCAATGCGCTGCTCCAACTGGCGATTGATCTCCTCCAGCGCCTGGCGGGCGGCAGCAAGCTCGTCGGCGCGGTGTGCCGCCTCCCGCAGCGCACTATTCAGGCTGCGCGTATAGAGCGCCGTGAGACTGGCGTAGGCGCTCAGCAGGATAACATACAGCGCAGTCGCGCTCCAGTCAGGCGGCATTGAGATCAGTTCCAGACTGGCGAGGATGGTGATAGCGGAAGGGAGCGCCAGCGCTACGAGCAATCCGAACCACCATCCCACGGTAAAACCGCCGATCAGAATGATCAGACCATAGATTAGCGGTGCGCTTGCCGGACCTATGCCATTACTGCTGCTCAGGGCGCTGATCCCGA
>JAUQOW010000008.1 GCA_030550675.1 Chloroflexota bacterium | reverse complement strand
CTTCTTCAATCTTCAGATCGGCGACGATGAAATCATAGATCGCCTTGACACGCGCGGCGCGCCCCATCCCTGGCGTCACGCCGCGCGGATCTTTGTACGTCACCAGTCCGCGCTGCTCCAGTTCATCGTGCAGCCGCTCGGCGATCCGGCGGATTTTGTCCTCGCTCAGGCGCATGGCAGGCTCCTACAGTTTCACCCGACCCAACTCCGCTTCCAGCCGTCGCACCAGCGTGCGCAGCGCCTTGATTCGCGCAAACCGCTTATCCTCAGCCTCGATGATCGTCCACGGCGCAGCAGGCGTCGAGGTGCGCAGCAGCATCTCGTCCGCCGCCGCCTCGTACTGCGGCCACTTCTCACGGTTGCGCCAGTCCTCCTCGGTCAGTTTCCAGGCTTTGTACGGGATCGACTGCCGCTCCTCGAAACGCCGCAACTGCTCTTCGGGGCTGAGGTGCAGCCAGAATTTTACAACAATTGTACCAAACTCGACCAGTTGCCGCTCGAATTCGTTGATCTCGGCGTAGGCGCGTTGCCATTCTTCGGGACGGGCAAACCCTTCGACACGCTCCACCAGCACCCTGCCGTACCACGATCGGTCGAAGATGGCAATCTGCCCGCGCGGCGGCAACCGCCGCCAGAAGCGGTAAAGGTAATGGTGCGCCTTGTCTTCGCCAGCCGGCGCGGCAATCGCGTGCACCACATAACTGCGCGGATCGAGTTTCTCGGTGATGCGCTGGATTGTTCCCCCTTTTCCGGCGGCGTCCCATCCCTCAAAGACCACAACGACCGGACGCTTTTGCACATAGACCTGAAAACCGAGGAGGCGCAGTTTGGCTTGCAGCTTGTTGAGCTTCCGGCTGTACTTTCCGGGATCGAGGCGCTGGCTCAGATCGACGCGCCGGAGAATGCTGATGCCAGTTAGCAATGGCGAGGCGCTTGCCGATGTTCCGCCAGGGGCGCCATTGCCGGCGGGAGACGTCGGGCGCGCGCCGCGGGTGCGCAGCACGTCGAGGCTGCGACGGAAGGACGTGCCGCGTGAGTCGAGCAGTTCTTCACGGACTTCGGCATCCGCCTCGATGACTGGTCGCCTCCCGATGCGCGCCTCGAGCGCGCTCAGGATCGCCTCGAACGCCGCGACGCGCGCGTAGCGCCCACACGTCGCCGGGATGATGATCCAGGGCGCATACGGGGTGTCGGTGCGTGCAATCATGTCTTCGACCACGTCGCGCACCCGCTCATAGTGACGATGCTGCCACAGGTCCTCCTCAGTCACCTGCCAGGCGGTCGTTTTGTCGCTGAGCAGCTTCTTGAACCGTCGTCCCTGCTCGCGCTGCGAGATGTGAAGCCAGAACTTCAGGATCACAGCGCCATCGTCCGCCAGTTGTCGCTCAAACGCGGCAATATCCTCGCATCGCGCGCGCCAGTCGGCGACGCTCAATTCGCCACGCACCCGCTCGCCAAGCACGTGGCGGTACCACGAGCGATCAAAAATTGCGATCTGACCGTAACTCGGCGTTTTCAACCAGAAGCGATAGAGCCAGGGATACTGCATCTCATATGTGCGCGGCGGTGTGATGGAATACACACGCAGGCCGCGCGGGTCGAGTCGACGGGTAATGGCGCTGATCGTGCGCACCTTGGCGGCGCCAGCCCACCCCTCGAAGGCGAACAACGCGGGAATGCGCGCCTCGAACAGCGCCTGTTCCATGTCGTACAGACGCATCTGAAGATCAACGAGGCGCTGACGGTAGTCGCGCTTGCTGAGCGCGAGCGTCAGATCGACCTGTTCGAGCATGCCTACATCCCCCGTTTGCGTGCGATCGCGTCGCGGTACAACTGCACATATTCCTTTGCGCTGCGCTCCCACGAGAAATCCTGCGCCATCGCCCGCTGGATCATCTGTTGCATGTGGTGCGGTCGGTCGAAATAGGTGCTGATCGCCCAGCCGATGGTGTAGTAGACCGCATGAGCGCTCGGTTCGTAGAACTTGAAGCCGGTGCCCTCGCCGGTGCGTTCATCGTACTGCTGCACTGTATCTTCCAGCCCGCCAGTGGCGCGCACGATCGGCAGCGTGCCGTAGCGCAGCGAGTACATCTGATTCAGCCCGCACGGCTCATAGCGCGACGGCATCGCAAAGAAATCGCTGCCCGCTTCGATCCAGTGCGACAGTTGATTGTCATAGCCGATGAAACTGCCGATCCGACCGGGGAAGCGCACCGGCAACAGACCGTAGTATCCTTCCAGCCCTTTGTCGCCAGCGCCGAGGATGGCGAACTGCACCAGCGCATTCTGCACCAGCCCCTCGATCGCGCCCGCCAGCAGGTCGAGACCTTTCTGGTACGCGAGACGGCTGACCACGCCGACAATTGGAATGTTGGGGTTAGGCTCAAGCCCCATCCGCAACTGCAACTCACGTTTGCAGATCGCCTTGCCTGCCAGGTTGCTGGCGCTGTAGCGCGCCGGGATGAGCGGATCGGTCTCAGGGTTCCACTGCGTGTAATCGACGCCGTTCAGAATGCCGCGGTAGGCGCTGCCGCGGTCGTTCAGATACATCGCCAGCCCATGCCCGCCTTCGGGAGTGAGCGTCTCTTTCGCATACGTCGGACTGACCGTGTTGAGCATGTCGGAGTACTGAATGCCGCCTTTGAGAAAATTGATCCGCCCGTGATCCTCGAACTTGTCAGGCGTGAAGTTGCTCCATTGCAACCCCAGGTACGGGTAGTGCGACGCATCGTACACGCCCTGATAGGCGATGTTGTGGATGGTCAGGACGCTGGCGGCGCCGCCGAGCACCGGATGGTTCCAGTGCCAGATTTTGAGATACGCCCCTGCCAGCGCCGTCTGCCAGTCGTGGGCGTGCACAATGTCGGGGCGGAAGCCCATATCGATGCAGAGTTGCAGCCCGGCGCGGGTCAGAAACCCGAAGCGGCGCGGGTTGTCGAGATAGTCGTTGTAATCGGCGTCATGGTACAGTCCAGGGCGCGCGAAATACTTCTCGAACTCGATGAAAAAGACTGGCACGCCGTCGTGGGTGGTGGTGTGAACGGCGCACCACTCTTCGGTATCGCCCATCCAGACGCCCATCGGCGCCAGGAAGGGACGAATATTGTAGCGTTCGCGGTTGATCATGCCGTACAGCGGCATAATCACAATCACATCGTGCCCCAGCGCACGCAGCGCTTTCGGCAGCGAACCCACCACGTCCGCCAGTCCTCCGGTTTTGGCAAACGGAACGCATTCCGATGCAATCATGGCAATGCGCAGCGCTGGTCCTTCCTGCGGCGCGGGAGCGGCCTGCGCTGCACGGGTGCGTTTGGGTCGCGGCATGGATGTGCTTCTCCTCTATCCTTCAATCAGAGCGATTTGACTGCGGCGAAAGGCGATCACGGCTCGACCGCCGCCATAGGGATGTGCGTTGCGTTCAAAAACTGCTCCGTCGTACCCTTCGCGATCAAGCCACCACTCGATGATTGCGTCCGTATTCATATCGAGACCAAGATCCGCCGCGTCCTGCACGATTCGCTGCCTGAGGCGCTGCCAGGCAGCCGCATCACAGACGAGCGGACGAAACATTTGCACCCGGTAGAGCCGTTCAACCGCGCCGCCGAGCCGCAGCCACGCGCCCAGCGGCGAAACTTCGAGCAGCGGAATGCCGCGCCCGACCGGAGTGCGCTGCTGTGCGCTGTTGGGCATGCGAAACAACCCGTGGACTTCGCCCTGCCGCGCCCAGGTTTCCGCCTCGCGCGCATTCATCCGGCGCACCGTCTCAGGAAAATCCGACACGCGCCCGATGCGCGGCGGCGCCATGATCTGAATCTGTGGCACGGGCAGATCGAAGCGCGGCGTATTCCCTTCACGCCACCAGGCAGCCGCCACATCCATCGGCGGATCGGCGCCGATCCGGTAGCGAAAGCCGCGCCGGGTGCGTCCTTCGTCGGCATGCGCCACGGCGCCGATCTGCACCATCAGGCGCATCGTGCGCGCCGCCCCCGGCGCCGCAAACCAGACGCGCTCGACTATGAAACGCACCAGCATGCGACTGGTTCCGTCGGCAGCCGATTCCTGCCCGCACTTCTTCCAGCCATGCTCGATCAGCCCGCTCCATCCGCCAACAATTGCGCGCAGCGGCGCATACACGGCGACAATATCATCAGGACCAGGCAACTCAGGCGCAAACCACAACCCCGGCGGCGCGGCGCCGGACGATGGGAGTTTGACCGTGCCGCCGATCACCGCCTGTTCGGTGCGCGCATTCGCCAGACGCACCGTGGGTCCGGTCGCTGCGGGAACGATCCCTTCGCTGAGCGCAAACCGCTCGACCGGTTGACCGCACTCGATACAGAAGCGCGGCTCGCCAGGCGGCAGATCTGCGCCGCAGAAGGCGCAAAAACGCGGCATGGAACGTGAGCTGCCTGTCATACGAACTATTATACGCTCTGGAGATCCGCGTGGCGTCAACACGAGGCGGCGATCAGAAGGCGTCGTCGTAAGCGGTCGGGACAGTTGAACACCCCGGCAGTTCGGCATGCTTCCCGCACGTTCGCGTGGTGTACGAAGCACACGGATTGACACGGATCGAGACGGATGGGTACGGATCGATCAACCCCCATAACGGTAACGGACGAATCCGTGCGTATCCGTTCCATCCGCGTCAATCCGTGTCCCATTATGACAACTCGTACGGCAGCTTTCAATCGTGCCACGTCTCATCACCTCAATACGCTCCCGGCGCTATCGGCGCCGCCGCTCCCTCGCCGATCACCGGCAACCCCTTACGCCGACAGAACTCATCCAGAATGGCAGCGGTTGCGGTTGCGCCGACTCGCGTTGCGCCAGTACGCAACGCGTCGATCAGCGCATCGAGGGTGCGCACGCCGCCAGCCGCCTTCACCTGCACCCGCGGCGAGACGCTGCGCCGCATCAGGATCAGGTCAGGAATCGTTGCGCCAGACGGCGCAAAACCGGTCGAGGTCTTGACGAAATCGGCTCCCGCCTCTTCCGCCAGGCGCGCCGCGCGTTCCTTTTCCGCATCGCTCAGGTAGGCGTTTTCCAGGATGACCTTCACCAGCGCCCGACCTTCAGTTGCAATGACGACGGAACGAATGTCTTCGAGCACGTCCTTATCGTGACCGGAGCGCAGCCAGCCGATGTTGATCACCATGTCGAGTTCAACGGCGCCCTGCTCGATCGCCAGGCGCGCCTCGAAGACTTTGGTGGCGGTTGCGTGGCTGCCGTGCGGAAAACCGACGACCGTGCCGACCGCCACATCACTGCCTGCCAGCAGGCGCGCCGCCAGCGGCACATCACACGGCTTGACGCAGACCGAAGCCGTGTGATAACGCCGCGCCAGATCGCATCCGGCAGCGACTTCCTGCGTCGTCAATTCGGGGCGCAAGAGCGAATGATCAATCGTCTTCGCCACCTGTTCGTAGGTCAGAGTTTCGAGCGAGATGTCAGCCATGGAGAATCTCCCTTCGCGCTTACAGCGCTTCTTGAAAAGGTTGACGCGCAGACGCACGGACGCACAATCTCGCAATCAACCCGCTTTTCGCATCTTCGCACTTTTGCGTCAGCCATTTGGACGGGAGCTTATTCCCGGCATGCCGACACGACGCGATTGTACCACGATGCGCTCGCTCTGCTTGACAGGAAACGCCGGTCGCGCGAAAATCAGGCGTCGCCAATCGCCTGAGAGTGAGGTGCTCTATGACAGAGATCGCCGCCGCTGTGGTCGGAACCGGATTCATCGGCGTGGTGCATGTCGAGGCGCTGCGTCGGCTGGGCATCCCGGTGACTGGCGTCGTCGGCTCGAGTGTGGAACGCGCCCGCGCTAAAGCCGACGCGATGGGGCTGCATGTCTACGCCAGCTTCGAGGAGATGCTCGCCGATCCGCGCGTGACCGTCGTGCATATCACCACCCCCAATTATCTGCACTTCCCGCAGGTCAAAGCGGCCATCGCCGCCGGCAAGCACGTGGTCTGCGAAAAGCCGCTGGCGATGACCTCCGCTGAGTCGGCGGAGCTGCTGCGCCTGGCAACCGACGCCGGGATTGTCCACGCCGTCAATTTCAACATTCGCTTCTACCCGCTCTGCCAGCATGCGCGCGCGCTGGTGCAGGCGGGCGAGATCGGCGCAACGCGCATCATCCAGGGGTCGTACCTGCAGGACTGGCTTATGCTGCCGACGGACTGGAACTGGCGGCTGGAGCCGCATCTTGGCGGCGAACTGCGCGCTGTCGCCGATATTGGTTCGCACTGGCTCGATCTGATGACATTCATCACTGGCGAGAAGGTGAGCGCCGTTATGGCCGACATGGCAACGTTCATCCCGGTGCGTCGCAAGCCGACCCGACCGATTGACACCTTCACTGGCAAAGAAGTGACGGTTGCCGAGACGGTCGAGCAGCCGATCCACACCGAGGACTACGCCAGCATTCTGCTGCGTTTCGCCAGCGGCGCGCGCGGCGTGCTGACGGTCTCGCAGGTCAGCCCGGGACGCAAGAACCGGCTCAGTTTCGAGATCGACGGCGAACGCTCATCGCTGGCGTGGGACTCGGAGCGACCGGAGGAGTTGTGGCTGGGACGGCGCGAAACCGCCAGCGGGTTGCTGTTGCGCGATCCGGCGCTCCTGATGCCCGCAGCGCGCGGCGCGACCGATTACCCCGGCGGGCATGCCGAAGGGTTTCCGGACACCTTCAAGCAACTCTACAAAGCGGTCTACCGCGCAGTCGCCGCCGGGGCGCCGCCAGCCGCGCCCGACTACCCGACCTTCGCCGATGGACACGAGGAACTGTTGCTGGGCGAAGCGATCCTGCGCAGTGCGCGCGAGGAGCGCTGGGTCACGATTGAACGCTGAAACATGGGAGGAACTGGCATGAAACTTGGATTCTTCACTGCCGCCTTGCCGCACCTCTCCCTAGAGGAATGCGTCGAATGGGGCGCCGCTAATGGCTTCGAGGCCATCGAAATCGCCTGCTGGCCCGCCGGTGCGGGCAAAGAGCGACGGTACGCCGGCGTCTGCCACATTGATGTCGAATCGCTGACCGACGTGCGCGCAGCGGAGATCCGCGACCTGATGGCGCGCGCCGGGCTGACGATCTCATCCCTCGGCTACTATCCGAACAACCTGCACCCCGACCCGGAGCATCGCGCGCAGGTCAATGCGCACCTGAAGAAGGTCATCGACGCCGCCAGCAAACTCGGCGTCGGCGTGGTCGGCACCTTCATCGGGCGCGACCAGACGAAGAACGTGCCCGACAACCTGGAGCAGTTCGCTGCCGTCTGGCCCCCGCTAGTGCGGTATGCTGGCGACCGCAACGTCAAAATCGCCATTGAGAACTGCCCGATGATCTTCAGTTACGACGAGTGGCCCGGCGGAACCAACCTGGCGCACTCACCGGCGATCTGGCGCGAAATGTTCCGCATCATTCCGGACGAGAACTTCGGTTTGAACCTCGACCCGTCGCATCTCGTCTGGCAGATGATCGACTACGAACGCGCCGTCTACGAGTTCAAAGATCGCCTGTTCCATGTCCACGCCAAAGACATGGAGATCAACCGCGACGGACTGTACGCACACGGCGTCATGTCCGCCGGGATGGGATGGCAGATCCCGCGCCTGCCGGGGCTAGGCGAGGTGCGCTGGGATCGGTTCATCGCCGCGCTCTACGCCGTTGGATATGATTTTGTGTTGAGCATCGAGCACGAGGATCGCAAGTTTGAGGGAACCGAAGAATTGGTGAAGCGCGGCTTCCTGCTGGCGCGCAACGTGCTGCGACCATATCTGGTGTGAGATCCGTTGAAAGTGGAAGGTTGAAGGTTGAACGGTCTGCTGTAGCCGTTTCGGGCAGCCTTCGTGTTACGGTCCGCTTCAGGGGTCAGCAGGCGTCAGGATGGGCAAACTCCCCCTTCTCCCGTTGTGGGAGAAGGGGGCAGGGGGGATGAGGGGAAAAAGGCGTCAGGGCGCAGGCCCCCTTGCGCTTGAAAACTCTACCTCTGAGAGGGGGGACGAGGGGAGATCTACTCCTCCGCGTAGCGCTCCTCCTTCCAGGGATCGGCGTTATTGTTGTAACCGTAGCGCTCCCAGAAGCCGGGGCGATCCTCCGCCATGAACTCAATGCCGCGCAGCCATTTGGCGCTCTTCCAGAAATACTTGCGCGGCGTCAGCAGGCGCAGCGGATAGCCATGCTCCGGCGTCAGCTCCTCGCCTTCGTATTTGTACGCCAGCAGCGCATCGTCTTCCAGCAACACCTCGAGGGGGACATTCGTCGTAAAACCGTGCTCACAGTGCGCCATCACGTATCTGGCGGACGGCTTGAGCGGCGGGATGTGCTTGAGAAACTCCTTGAACTGCACGCCTTCCCAGTGAGTGTCAAGCTTGCTCCAGCGGGTCACGCAGTGAATATCGGTCGTAATTGCGATTGTGGGGAGAGCGCGGAACTCGGCAAAACTGAATCGCGCCGGCGCTTCGATTTCACCCCAAACGCGCAGGTCCCAATCCTTCTCAACGTCGTGATAGATTGGGACCTCGCCATAATGAAGCACCGGAAACTTTTCTGTGACGTACTGACCGGGAGGCACACGGTCGCGCTTGTCGGGAGGAGTGTGGTCATACTTCTTCTTGAACAGCTCAGACATACCGCTCTAGATTTCTAGAAGCTCAGGCTTTCAAAAGCGATCCCCATCCGAGCCGCCCGACGATAGGACGCATCGCCAGCGATCTCGCGCAACGTGCGATGAATCAGGTCGCGCTCCAGTGGCTCGTTGTAGCACTCGATCAAGCGCCGAATAGAATCCGCCAGCTCGCACGACGGGCAGAACGCATAAGCCGGACCGTCCGGCGTATTCGTTTCGGAGAGCACTCCGCTCTCTGCCAGTTCGCGCAGCGCCTCGCGCGTGCTCCAGATATCACGGTAGATCCGATCTGCCACCTGTCCAGCAGTAGCGCGCAAATGCTGGTGCTCGGCAAACAGGAGCACCAGTTGCAGTTTGAGAGGCGTGTCAATCGCCCCTTCGAGCAACGAACGCACGCTCTGGTCGATCATCGACCTCCTCCTTTTGAACTAAGGGTCGCCGGTGACCTCACCCATCAGCGGATCACAAAAAAACAAAAACGCTTCCGCCGACATCGGCTTCCTGCGTGCGCGGGAGGAGCCACGCGGGGTCAGCAAGTCTCTCAAACCCGTCGATTGTGTATTTTATCACAAGATGATTATCAGTCATCTCCAGTATACTACAAAAGGTGGGCAATTGCTAGATGGTTTTCAGGCAAAAGTTCAGGATTCGCAATCGTCAGTTGACATCCATCCGCCTTTGGTGCTACCATTCATCGAACAGACAGTGCATCTGTTCGATGTCGCCATATGCGCAGCGCGCCTGGGAGGGGGGACGCCATGAGCCAGTCAGAGCGAATACTGCTGGTCGACGACGAGGCCAATATTCGGTTGACACTGGGCGCAATGCTGACACGCGCTGGCTATGAGGTGACGACCGCGTCCAGCGGCGCTGAAGCTATTGCGCTCCTTGATGAGCAGACGTTTGATTTATTGATTGTGGACCTCAAAATGCCCGGCGTTGACGGAATGCAGGTGGTCGCAGCCGCCCGCGCCCGTCATCCCGATACTGCCGTCATCATTCTGACGGGACACGGTTCGCTTGAAACCGCCATCGAAGGGTTGCGCCATGGCATTTTCGACTATTTGTTGAAGAACACTGAGCCATCACAGGTGCTCGAGCGCGTTCGCGCAGCGCTGCAGGCGCACGCCGCCGAGCAACGACGACGCGCGTTACTGAACGCGGTTGATGCAGCGGTCCAGGAATTGCGCGGCTCGGTTGCCGCCACGGTTGAGACGCCGCTACCGACACAGGCGGAGCGCACAATTGTCATTGGGCAGTTGCAACTCGACACCTGGCGGCAGGTTGCGACCCTTGGGGGGCGCACGCTGGCGCTGACGCCGACCGAGTTCCGGGTGCTGCTCTGCCTTGCCGAGCATGCTGGCACGATGCTGTCGTACAGCCAGCTCGTCAAGTGCGCGCAGGGGTACGATGCCAGCGACCTTGAGGCGGGCGAGTTGATCAAGCCCCACATCCATCACCTGCGCCAGAAACTGGAGCCTGACCCCAGTTCGCCGCGCTATATCCTCAATGTGCGCGGGAAAGGGTATCTCCTCGCCATCAATAACGAGCCGGACAATCGATGACCATCACCCGGCAATGCGCCCGACGCCTCGACGACTGCCGGAGGCGGCGGCGATTGCCGGGCGACGGCGTTATCTGCTCATGTGACAGTCATTGCACTCAGAGCAGCGACGCCAGGCGGCGCACGCCTTCATCGATTTGCTCTGGCGTCACGGCGCAGAACGGCAGGCGCACGAAGCGTTCGCCATCTGGCGCTGGACCTTCGTCGGGATCGGCAAAGAACGCCTGCCCCTCGGTCAACACCAATCCGATTTCTTTTGCGCGAGTCACAAGGTTGCGGGTGTTGGCATCCGCCGGAAGGGTAACGCTGACAAAGAAGCCGCCATCCGGCTCAGACGCGACGCCGCCCTTCAGGTAGCGGCGCACAGCGCTCAGCATCGCTTCCCAGCGCGGTCGGTACAGTTCCTTCAGGCGCTCGATGTTCGGCGCCATCCAGCCGCGTCGGATAAACTCGGCGACCGCCGCCTGCGTCGGCAGCACCGGCGATAGATAGGTGTTCTCCCCTTCCTTCGTGATTGCCGCCACCAGCGACGCTGGCGCGACCATATATCCGACCCGCATGCCAGGGCTGAGGAGTTTGCTGAATGATGTGATCGTGATGACACGGCTCGGGTTGATCTCGCGCATCATTGGCGCGCTTTCGCCGCGGTAGCGCAGCAGACGGTAGGGAATATCTTCGATGACCCAGAACCCGTACCGATCCGCGATCTCCAGAATGGCGCGCCGTTTCTCCAGCGACGTCGTGACGCCAGCCGGGTTTTGGAAGTCGGGCACGGTGTAGAGGAACGCTGGCGTCTGCCGTTTGACCTCAGCCTCAAGGCGCGCTACATCGAGACCGTCCGACTCGAGTGGAATGCCGACAACCCGCGCGCCGCGACGCCGAAACGTCGTGATAGCGCGGTCGTAACTGGGTTGCTCGGTCAGGACGGTCATGCCGGGGCGAATCAGGTGCGCCGCCAGCAGGTCTTGCAGTTGCAACGATCCGTTCGCAACCATAATCTCATTATCTTTGACGCCGTACTCGGCGGCGAGCAGCGACCGCAACGGCGCATAGCCGGGTTGCTGACCGTACTGCAATACGACCGCCGCATCGGTTTCGACCGCCGTCGCCAGACATTCGGCGATCTGCGCCGTCGGAAACGCCTCGGTTGGCGGAACGCCTCGGGTGAAAACGATTGTGTCTTGCATGGTCCTTCCTTTGGTTAAGAGATCACCACCTGGGATTGTGAAGAATTTTACAACACTTCCGCCAGGATGTGTATACTAGGGGTGTCGGTTCTTTGTGATGAACCGCACAAGGTTACCGCCAATCTACGACATCCTGGAAGGGGGAACATCGTGCTGCCTGTCAATGAAAGCGTCTTCGACCGCGACATTCGCCTCGGCGTCGGTCTGTTGTTGTTCCTGTTCGGCTTCTTTGGTCTGACCGGCATCTGGCAGATCGTGCTCACGGTTGTCGCAGTGTTGTTGATCGTCAGCGCTGTCACTGGTTTTTGCCCGATCTATGCGCTGCTTCATGTTAAGACGACGCCTGCGGATCACGGTAACAAGTAACGCTGGAACCTCCACGACGAGGCGAGCAGGAGGGCGCACGCCCTCCTTTTTTCTGCTCTGACAGGCAAATCAACCAGATATCAGGCAATCCCGCGATCGGCGTCGGCTTCGACAGGCTCAGCCAACGCCGATCGCTCCACAGGCGCAAGTGATTGTCTGGGTTTTGGTTGATCTTCCTCTGAGAAGCCCGCTAGCCCCACCGCGCCACCATCGCATCGATCCGCGCCGGAGGCTCATGCGCAGCGTCTGGATCGGGATGGTTATCAACCCACTGCTGTAGCCGCCGCGCCGCCTCCGCGTGAACATCATCCGGCAACAACCAGCAACTGCTGTACATCCGCTCCTGGTATCGCTGCGCCACAGCGCGCACCGTCTGCGGAGACTGGCGATAGGTGATCAGCGTCAGACGTTCCACGGTCGCGCCAGACGCTTTGAGATGCTCCTGAAACCGGTCGTCCAGACCATGCGGCGCGCCATCTCGTCGCTGGTCCGGCGGAACATTCAGTTCATCAAGGATCGCGGACCACGCCTGTTGCACCTGCGCGCGCGGCGTGCGAGGGGCGCCTTCCTGACCGTCGCGCTCGTCGCTGGCAAGAACGACGGCGCCGCCGGGACGCAGCACGCGCCGCGCTTCGTCCAGCGCCTGCCGCCAATCGTCCACCAGATGCAGCACGTGGACCATGATTGCTGCATCGAACGCGGCATCCGACACCGGCAGCCGCATGACATCGCCGCATACCAGGTGCATCTGGTGGGTTCGCCCATTGAGTTTCCGGCGTAGTTGCCCCATCATGCGCCGCGACAGATCGACGCCGACATAGAAATACCCTGCTTCGATAAAGGGAAGTGCAATGCGCCCCGTTCCAACGCCCGCTTCAATCAACCGTGCGCTCCGGCTCAGTTGAAGCGTCGCAACAATCGCATCGCGCAACTGTTCAGCGACGCCCGGCGGATAGCCGCGGGTTGCGTCGTAGTATGCGACTGCGCGGTCAAATGAAATGCCTGGCATAACGAATGAGCGAGCGGGTCAGGGAATGCGTCAGCGAATAAATGAATGAGTCAACGAATAAGCGGACTCCATACTTCCACGCCCTCTGCGCCTTATAGTAGGAAGATCAATCTAAACCCGGGCAAACACGCTTGCCCCCATGGAGGTTTGGCGTTGGCTTCGACAGGCTCAGCCAACGCCGATCACGAGATTGTCCGACATCATCTTCCTAATTATCAGGCTTCAGCGCTCCTCACGATCAGCGTCCAGACGCCCCTCACTCCGTTCTTCTCTTGGCAGCGGGAGGCGCGGTCGTTCGCCGAATTCCGGCAGGCGGGGCGGGTTGTTGCTCATCAGACGCAGCACCTCGGCGATGGCGCGTTCGAGTTGCGGGTCTGCGCCCGCCGTGTAGTCCTGCGGACGCATCTCGACTTCGATATCCGGTTCGACGCCGTGGTTCTCCAGTTGCCAGCCCGCTTCCACTGACCAGAACGAAAACTCCGGCTGCGTCGTCACTCCGCCGTCGATCAGCGTATTGCGCGGGCGGATGCCGATCACGCCGCCCCAGGTGCGCTTGCCGATCAGCGGACCGAGTTTCATCATTTTGAAGACATGGCTGATAATGTCGCCATCAGAACCGGCAGCCTCGTTAATGATCGCCACCATCGGTCCCATGACCGATTCGGGCGGATAGGGCGCCGGTTCGCCCCAGCGCGAGATGTCGTACCCCAGCCGCTTGCGCGCCAGTTTCTCCGCAATCAGTGATGAAACGAAGCCGCCTGCATTATACCGCACATCGACGATCAACCCCTCGCGGGTCACTTCGGCGAGGAAGCCGCGATGAAACTCGGCGTATCCATACGCCTGCATATCGGGAATGTGGAGATACCCGACGCGCCCGTTCGTTGCGTCGTGCACCTTTTTGCGGTTGCGCTCCACCCATTCCCGGTAACGCGCCTGGGTGTCATCGTACAGCGCCTTGACCGTCACCGCGCGGAGCGCGCCATCAGCCTTCGTGAATGTCAGCAGGACCTCGTTCCCCGCCTGATTGACCAGCAATTCGTGCGGCGATGCGCCGCGCCCGACGCGCCGGCTGCCGACTGCGATCAGGCGATCACCGGGCGCGATGTTGACGCCAGGGCGCGCAAGCGGCGAACTGGCGCGCTCGTCCCATACGTCGCCGACAACGATGTGCTCGACCACGTAACTGTCGGTTTCAGCGTCGTAACGCAGGTCGGCGCCCAGTTTCCCAAGACTGTAGCGCGGCTCCGGACGGTAGTCGCCGCCATACTCGTAGGCGTGCGATGTGCCGAGTTCGCCCTGCATTTCCCACAGGAGGTCTGAGAACTCGCCGCGTGTGGCGACCCGATCCAGCAGCGGCAGATAACGATGATACACCGCCAGCCAGTTCACCCCGGACATATCGGGCGTCCAGAAGTGGTCGCGCTGCAACCGCCAGGCTTCGCGGTACATCTGCGCCCACTCGGCAGGCGGCGAAATCATCATCTTGATGCGCGACAGATCGACCCAACCGCTCTTCCGCCCCGGTTCGCTGCTGTTATCCTTTGGCTTTTCCCCCGCTTTAACAACGCGCACCCGATTGCCAGCGCGGTACATCAGCGTCTTTGCGTCATTGGAAAGACGGAATGAGGACACCCCATCAATCAACGTTTCGCTGCTGAGGGTCTCGAAATCGTACACATCGAGGCGCCCGCGCGCTGCTGCAGAATCGCCCGGAGTCCGGGACTGGCTGAGCGCGCCTTCGACTGGAAAAACGGTAAAGAGCGCCTTGCCGGGAATACCCGCAATCTGTCCGTATCGCCCGACTGGCAGCGGAAACGCCACAACCCGATCCGCAATCCCTTCCAGGTCAATGCTGATGGTCGGCTCGGATTTTGCTGTTCCCTTTGCGGTTCCCTCGGTCGCAGACGCTCCGCTGCCCGCTTCGCTGACTGGCTTTGCTTCGCTTGGCGGCGGCTTCGGCGTCGCCTGTTCGAGCGGATGGGGTCCCGGTGCGAATGGCGAGCGCAGATCGGCGCGCAGCGTGACCAGAAAAGGGCGCGATCCGCGCGGGAAGCCAAGATCAAAGTGCATATCGTCGTAGACCGGATCAAAATCGCGGTACGAAATGAAGTAGAGATACTTGCCTTCCGGATCGAACGCTGGTGATCGGTCGACCAGCACCGGTCGCGTGATTGGCGTGATGGTTCCGGTAGCGACCTCGCACAACTTGATCACTGATGTTTGCTGCGTTTCCCAGAAGCCATACGCCAGCCAGCGTCCGTCCGGCGACCAGGCGATGCCCGGCATCGCAGCGTACCGGCTCCGGTCGAGCGGACGAACGATGCGCTCGGTCAGATCGACGAGCAGCAGTTCATTCCGATTGTTGGCAATGGCGACGAGCGGCGCTTTGGGCGAAACGGCAAGCGCCATTGGACGTCCGATATCGAGACCTTCCAGACGCACTGGGTCGTCAAACGGGGAAAACGATGCACTCGCAGCGGCGTCGGCGGACGTCGCCTTCTGCATGCCATTGCCAAACGTGACGGGATGGATTTCGAGGGTCTCTTCGCCAGCGGCATCGCTAACCACCACGATTCGCCTGCCGTCGGGCAGCCAATCCGCCAGGCGATAGCGTACAGCGCCAGGATCGCCGTGCTGCAGCACCGCGCCTTCCCAGTTGCCAAAGGTAAACGGCTTGCCGCGCACGACCGCTGCGAGTGCGTGTCCTTCGGGATGCAGAGCGACGCCCTGCAGAAAACGCGCCGGATCAACGAACCGACGCTTGCGCTGCGTGCGCGGACTGTGCAGCTCAACCTCGATTTTGCGCGATGTGTTGGTTGCCGGATCAAATAGATACAGATCGGCGCCGGCGTGATACACAATCCGCTGTCCGTCGGTGGACGGGACACGCGCATAGTACTCGCGGTGCCAGGTATGGCGTTGCAGGTCCTCGCCAGTCGGCAGGCAGGAGTAGAGATTGCCGACTCCTTCGTGGTCGGACACGAAGTAGATGCGCCCGCCAACCCACAGCGGAATGGCGATGTTGCCCGGCAAAGCAATCAGACGCCGCCACTCGCCCGTCCCATCCGGGTCGATCCACACATCGCCGGTGCGCCCGCCACGGTAGCGCTTCCAGCGCGCCGGGTCGAGCTCGTTGCGCCCGATTACAGCGCCGCCGTCCGGTCCATACGAGATCGTGACCGCCGGACCGGTCGGCAGGAGGCGCGGTTCGCCGCCATCGACGCTGATGGCATAGAGCAACGCCATCCGCGAAAATGGCAGGCTGGCGGAACTGGCGAACAGAATCTCGCGTCCATCACGACTCCAGCCGCAGACTCGCAGCGTTGCGCCCAGAAACGTCAGGCGACGCGCCTCGCCGCCTGTGGCAGGCATCACGAATACCTCGCCCGGTCCCTCGTCGCGCCCGACAAACGCCAGGAGCGACCCGTCCGGCGACAGCGCCGGCGACTGCACGCTGCCGGGGTTGGCAGTCAGCCGTCGCGCCACGCCGCCCGACGCCGAAACCGACCAGAGATCATCCTCGCAAACGAAGACGACAGTGTCGCCGTGGATTGTTGGCCAGCGGTAGTATCCTTGCGGAGCCATGCTTCCCCCATCAGTATGCGGCAGTCGGTCGAAAATACGCCAGGAGTCGCGCGGTTGACTGTACGGATGCGCTGCACCACGGCTTTGTCGCCCTCGGCAAACCCGGCGCTTGTCTTCGTTTGTGGTGTGGCGTGGCGGCTTTGCCATCGCATCACACCGCCTTTTATTGGAAGCGCCACAGTGTCGCAGGCGTCAGCGAAGCCAGAAAAGCGCCACCGCGTAAGTCCTGTTATATCAGCAGTGTAGCACATGTGGCATATGCCGGATCAGCGCCCGGCGTGCGAACCAGCCCCGCAGGGGCTTTCATGCCCTCAGGGCGACGCGGGCTGAAGCCCCGGCTGAGCGCGTGCAAGCCCCTCCGGGGCTTCCATGTCCTGAGCGAGGGCTTTAGCCCGCAGCTCATAGGATGCGCAGCTCGGCAGAACAGGTGCACCGGATATATTATTTCCTGACCCTCATGAGCCCGCAGCAGGACGGCGGTTTCTAACGCATCACGCCGCACCCGCCTCTTAACCTGACATTGACAAGCGATTCAGGTAATGTTATCATTTCTTCACTCTACACTTCAGGTGGATGTTCCCGAGAGCAGTTGTTCCAGAACGACTCTGCTGACGTCCAGGATGCCGTCAACGCGCCGCGCAGGCGTAGTTTTGGCGTACCCATGACCACCAATTTCACGACAGTCTCTCCTCCGTTCCCAACGCTGCAGCGTATCAGCGGCAGCGTGAAGGAAACGTTGCGTCCGGGTGCGCAGCGTGATAGATGCCCCATCCTTCAGCACATGGAAAGGAATGACAGCGTATGGACAACGACACCAGGACCCGGTTGACGCGTCGCGCATTCCTGCGCGCTGCCGCCATCGGCGTCGGTTCCGCAGCACTCGCCGCCTGTGGCGGCGGCGGAGCAACCACTGCTCCAACATCACCACCTGCAACCCTTCCAACGCCGACGACTGCCCCGACACTGGCGCCGGTACAGCCAACTCCGCCGCCTACGACTGCGCCCGCACCTACCGCCGCGCCAACCGGCGCCGTCACCAACTCGCTTGGCGTCACGCTGCCAGCTGATGCTGCGCCGCTTGAGCATCAGGCATTCGTCGTCTACTTCGACATTACTGCCGATTTTACCAGCCCGAATCAGATGGAAACAATTTACAAGTCGGGCGGGTTCGGCAGCATCACCAACCTGACCGGCGACACGCTCGTGCGCCTGAACAAAGACTTCCAGGTGCAACCGGCTGCGGCTCTGTCGTGGTCCTCGGATGAAACCGGCAAGGTCTGGACGTTCAACCTGGACCCCAACCTCGTCTGGAGCGATGGCACGCCGGTGACGGCGGAGGATTTCGTGGCGACCTTCCGCTACGCCGCCGACCCGAAGCACGCCTGGGACTTCGCATGGTACTATAGCGCGCCGGGCGCAATCAAGAACTGGGACAAGTGCGTTGCAGGCGAGCTGCCGCTGGAAGAACTGGGAGTCACTGCCAAGGACAAACACACGCTCGTGATCGAAACTGAGACGCCAGCCCCCTTCCTGCCGGCAAAACTGGTCTACAGCGAAGTGTTGAGCGCTGCGAAACTGAAGGAGTTCGGCTCCGGTCTCTACACCGCTGACCCGGCAAAGACGATTTCGTGCGGACCGTATCTGTTGAAGGAGTTCAAGCCCGGCGAGCGGGTGGTGTTTGAGATCAACCCAACCTACAAGGGCACGAACCGCCCGCGCATCGAGCGAGTCATCCAGATTGCTGCGCGGCCGGAAGCCATGTTCGCCGGGTATCAGGCTGGCGAGGTGGACCGCGTGACCGGCGAGCAGTTGCAGACCGCCGACAACGAAATCATTGCCCGCGACCCCGAACTGTCGAAGCAGGTGCGCCTGACGGCGGGCGACTTCCGCACCGACTATCTCTTCTTCGACTGCCAGAACCCGCCGTTCAACGATGTACGGGTTCGCAAAGCGTTCAGCCATATCGTTGACCGCGATACGCTGATCAAGACGATTATCACGCCAACGCAGGGTATTCCGGCGTATTCGTTCCTGATGCCCGGCTTTCCGGGGTCGAACTCTGAAGGGCTAAAGGATATTCAGCGGTACGACCCGGAACTCGGACGCAGGCTGCTGAAGGAGGCTGGCTATGAGGGCGGAAAGGGCTTCCCCAAACTGACCCTCTGGCTGCGCAACGAGCCGCAGATCCGCCAGGCGCTCGCAGCGGCGATTGCAGCGGCGATCACTCAAGAGTACGGCATCGAAGTCGAGGTCTCGAACAAAGAGTTCAAGACCTTTATGGATGCGCTCAACGCCAAGCCGACGCAGATTCAGTTCGGCATGGTGTCGTATGGCATCGACTTCCTCGATCCATCGAATATGCTCGGCGTCTGGCTCAGCACCGGTCGCCACAACTGGTTCAACAAGACATTCGACGAAATGGTGCTGAAAGCGTCAGAGATGACCGACCAGGAAGAGCGCATCAAGATCTTCCAGGATGCCGAGCGGTTGCTTTGCGAAGAAGCGCCAGCGGTCTTCATTTACCACCGCACCGTCGCCGACATCTATAAGCCGTATGTCGTCGGAGAGTGCTTCGAGCCGAACATTGCAGGATTCTCCGGGTTACAATGGCCCGGTTTCACGTCGATGAGCGACTCGCTACAGACGCTGTATATCAGCAACGAGGTCACCAAGTATCGCAAGGCGCCGCCGAGGTAGGGGTTAGAGGTTAGGGATCAGGGATGAGGGGTTAAGGGTTAGGGAGTTAGATCAATGGCATCAATGATTCTAACCCATAACCCCTAACCCATAACAGATCCCTGATTCTCATCCATTAGGAGTTGCGTATGGTTGCATATGTCGCCCAACGGCTGGCAGGGTTGGCATTTGTGTTCATCCTCGTGTCGATTGTGGCGTTCTTGTTGATGCATGCCACGCCGGGCGGACCGTTCGACGAGCCGAATATGCCGTTGCCGCCAGCCGCGAAAGAAAATATCTTACGCAAATATGGTCTTGATCAGCCGCTTCATATTCAGTATTTCAATTACATGGCGAATGCGTTGCGCGGCGACTTCGGATACTCATTCTCCAGCCCGACGGAAACCGTTGCGCAGGTCATCGGGCGTACCTGGCCCGTCAGCATCACCCTCGGCGGCATCACCGTCATCGTAGCACTGGGGAGCGGCATTCTGCTTGGCATTCTGGCGGCGATACGACAGAACACCATCCTGGATTACGTGGTTACGTTTATTGCCACCCTCGGATTAACGGTGCCAAACTTTGTGATCGCACTGTGGCTGATCCTGGTTTTTGCGGTTGAACTGCGGTGGTTGCCGCTCGGCGGGTGGGGCGAGGATTGGCGACAGATTATCATGCCGGTGATTGCGTTGGGATTGGGTCCGATGGGCATCGCTACTCGCTACACTCGCGCCAGCCTGGTCGACGTCTTCACAGCGGATTATATTCGGACGGCGCGCGCCAAAGGGCTGGCTGAACGTATGGTGGTTATGCGCCACGCAATCAAGAATGCGCTTATTCCGATTATTACAGTGCTCGGTCCGCGCGTTCCTGACCTGATCACCGGCACGATCTTCGTCGAAACGATGTTCCGCGTTCCCGGGTTGGGCAAGTTTTTCGTCGAAAGCGTCCTTGATCGCGATTACCCGATGATTATGGCGCTGATGCTGCTTATCGCCGCGCTCTGGGGACTGGTCTACCTGATCACTGATCTGCTTTATACTGTCATCGATCCGCGGGTGAAATTGACCTGAACCATAGTTACGAGCGTGCCATGAGTGCTGTTATCTCGAAAGACGCCGTCACCGCCATCGATCCAATCATCTCGCGCCCTCCCAGCAATCTCTGGCGCGACGCCGCCATCCGCTTCTCGAAGAATAAACTGGCGATGGGGGCGCTGATCGTGGTCGGGATCTTGGTGTTTCTTGGCGTGTTCGCCGATATCCTGGCGCCGCAACCGAACTTCGCCCGTCCGATCGACGCGCGCAAGTTCCCCGGCGAAGCGGGATACATTCTGGGCACCGACGATGTCGGGCGCGATATGCTGAAACGCCTGATCCATGGCGTGCGCACGTCGCTGATCGTCGGCATCTCGGTGCAGGCGATTGCGCTGGTCATTGGCGCGACTCTGGGGCTATGCGCAGGTTTTCTGGGGGGATGGGTCGATTTCTTTGTCATGCGAACTGTAGAACTGTTCACCGCTATTCCGCAGTTGTTGTTCGCTTTATTTCTCATCTCGATCTTCGGCGGCGGCTTATTTAATGTTATTCTGGCGATCGCCCTGATCGGATGGGTGGATATCTGTCGTCTCACCCGCGCCCAGCTTTTTGCACTACGCGAAAAGGAGTTCATTGAAGCCGCGCGCGCTCTGGGCATTCCGTCATTCCAGATCGCCTGGCGCCATCTGCTGCCGAACGCGCTCACGCCCCTGATCATCGCTGTGACCCTCGGCATTCCCACGGCCATTTTTACCGAAGCCGGACTCAGCTTCCTGGGGCTTGGCATCAATGAGCCGACCGCCAGTCTCGGCAAGATGGTCGGCGCTTCCTTCGCCTACATCCGCGTCTACTGGCACATGGGACTGCTTCCCACCCTCCTGATCGCCCTGATTATGCTCAGTTTCTCGTTCGTCGGCGACGGCCTGCGCGACGCCCTCGATCCGCGGTTGCGGAAGTAAGCGCGTTGAGCGTTGCGGGTGCGAAGGTTACGGGTGGAAGGTGTGGGGTCGCCAGGAGCACCGTTGCGCCACAACGTCTCAACGTGTCGACCAACGGTCCGCAGCCGGATGCACAGGCGCGCGCAGGCGCAAACAACGTCACCGCGTGGCTGGGCGTCATCGACGCAGACTTGTGAGACCGCGCTGACAGGCAATAGTTGCTGCGCTCAGTTCTCGGTTCTTGGTTCTCGGTCCTCAGTTCTCAGTTCTCAGTCCTCAGTTCTCACTTCTCAACTATTCGTAAACATTCCTTCCTCTCTTCCCACGATTATGCCCGTTGCATATTTTCTGATACTGATGTAACATCCTGAGTAACTCCAGAGGTTGCAACGTCACGTATGCTCCGCACTCTTTTTTTGCGTTGCAGCCAGCCGGAATACAGGCGTTTTCTACAAGGGGGAAACATTATGTCCAAGAAGTGGGTCTACCTCTTCACCGAAGGAAATGCGTCGATGCGCGATCTCCTCGGTGGCAAAGGCGCTGGCGTGGCTGAGATGACCCGTACCGGCGTTCCCGTTCCTCCCGGCTTCACCATCACCACTGAAGCATGTAATGAATACTACGCCAGAGGCAAGCAGTTCCCCGAAGGAATGTGGGAGCAGACCCTCGAAGCGCTCAAAGTGATTGAAGAGCAGGTCGGCAAGAAGTTCGGCGATCCGAACAACCCGCTGCTGGTCTCGGTTCGCTCCGGCGCGCGCGAGTCGATGCCTGGTATGATGGATACCGTCCTCAACCTCGGTCTCAACAAAGAAACGCTGGAAGGACTTGCCCGACTGACCAATAACCCGCGCTTCGCTGCCGACGCCTATCGGCGGTTCATTCAGTTGTTCGGCAAGATCGTGCTCGGCGTCGATGGCGAGAAGTTCGAGCATGTGATGAACGAAGCAAAGGGCAGAGATCGCCAGGATACCGATCTGACCGCTGAAGAACTGATGCAGATCGCCGAGACGTTCAAGGCGATTATCAAAGAAGAAACCGGGATGGATTTCCCCGAAGACCCATATGAACAGCTGCGCATGGCGATCACTGCCGTGTTCAACTCCTGGATGGGGCGTCGCGCTGTCGATTACCGCCGCGTCTACAAAATCCCTGACACGCTTGGCACGGCGGTCAACGTGCAGATGATGGTCTTTGGCAACATGGGGAACGACAGCGCCACCGGCGTCGCCTTCACTCGCAATCCGGCGACCGGCGCCGACGAACTGTACGGCGAGTACCTGGTGAATGCACAGGGCGAAGACGTCGTCGCTGGCATTCGCACCCCGAAGCCGCTCAGCAAACTGCGCGAGGAGATGCCCGAGGTCTACCAGCAATTCTCTGAGATTGCCAAGATGCTCGAGCGGCACTACAAGGACATGCAGGACGTCGAGTTCACCATTGAGCGCGGCAAACTCTGGATGCTTCAGACGCGCAACGGCAAGCGCACCGGTATGGCGGCGGTGAAAATCGCGGTCGATATGGTCAACGAGGGGCTGATCGACAGGCGCACCGCGCTGCGCCGCGTCCAGCCGGAGATGCTCAACCAGTTCCTCTTCCCGATCGTCAATCCCGATGCCGCCGAGCACGCCACAAAACTGGCGCGCGGTCTGGCTGCCGGTCCTGGCGCTGCTCAGGGACGCATCGTTCTCGACCCCGACGAGGCGGCGGAGCGCTCGGCGCAGGGTGAGCGTGTCATTCTGGTGCGCACCGAGACGGCGCCGGAAGATTTTCATGGCATGGTCGCCTCCCAGGCGATCCTGACAGCGCGTGGCGGGTTGACCAGCCACGCGGCGGTTGTGGCGCGTCAGCTTGGCAAGTGCTGCGTCTGCGGCTGCGGCGACCTGGAGATCGATTATAAAGCCGGGACGGTGCACGTCCACGGAACTGACATGCTCTTGAAGGAGGGCGACTGGATCACGGTCGATGGTCACTCTGGCTGGGTCTATGCCGGTCAGGTCGAAACGCAGGAAGCGGAGGTCATTCAGGTGATCCGCGGCCAGATGAAGCCGGAAGACTCGAAACTGTACGGCTACTTCACCACCTTCCTGAGCTGGGCGGACGAAGTGCGCCGTCTGGGAGTGCGCGCCAATGCAGACACGCCGACCGATGCGCGGATGGCGCGTCTCTTCGGCGCCGAAGGCATCGGTCTGTGCCGCACCGAGCATATGTTCTTCGAGGGTGATCGCATCGACGCCGTGCGCGAGATGATCGTCGCGGAAACGCCGGAAGAGCGGCGCAAGGCGCTGGCGAAGATTGAGCCGCTCCAGCAGGGGGACTTCGAGGGCATTTTCGAGGTCATGGATGGGCTGCCCGTCACGATTCGCACGCTCGACCCGCCGCTCCATGAGTTCCTGCCGCACGGCGACCGCGAGATCGAGGAACTGGCGCACAAGATGGGCATCGATCCCGCTCTCCTCAAAGCCAAGGTCGAGGGTCTGCGCGAGGCGAACCCGATGCTCGGCTTCCGCGGCTGCCGCCTGGGCATCGAGTACCCGGAAATCACCGAGATGCAGGCGCGCGCCATCTTCCATGCCGCTGCCAACTGCCAGGCGCGTGGCATTAAGGTGCATCCCGAAATCATGATCCCGCTCGTCGGCGATGTGAGCGAATTGCGGATGCAGGGCGACATTGTGCGCCGCGTCGCCGATGAGGTCATGGCAGAGACCGGACAGAAAATCGATTACTTGCTCGGCACCATGATCGAGGTGCCGCGCGCTGCGCTCACCGCCGACAAGATTGCGACCGTCGCCGAGTTCTTCTCCTTTGGCACCAACGACCTGACGCAGATGACGTTTGGCATGAGCCGCGATGATGCCGGACGTTTCCTGCCCCTCTATGTCGAGCGCAAACTGCTGAAGGACGATCCGTTCGAGGTGCTGGATCAGGAGGGTGTCGGGCAGTTGGTGCGGATGGGGGTCGAGCGTGGGCGCAGCACCCGCCCCGATTTGAAGACCGGCATCTGCGGCGAACACGGCGGCGAGCCGGAGAGTGTGAAGTTCTGCCACCGCGTCGGGCTGGACTACGTGTCGTGCAGCCCGTACCGCGTCCCCATCGCCCGGTTGGCGGCGGCGCAGGCGGTGTTGGAGGAGCAGAAATAATTGTCAATCCAAACATTTGTGGTAGAGACGTTGCAATGCAACGTCTCTACCACAAATGTTGTACGCAACGTCTCTACCGTTCACATATACGCGCCTGCGAATTGCAACGACGCCGCAGTGGGGGTGTTGCGCTGCGCCGCGCGCCATTCCTCACAGACCCGCCAGTAGACATTCAGCGTCGCGTGCGCGATGGCGTGCCAGTTGTAGCGGGTGCAAACTTCGTGGAACGCATTTGCCGCACGCTGCCGAGACCACTCGGGATGCGCCAGTGTGTGTCGGATTCCCCAGGCGAGCGAGTCTACATTGTTCGGGTAGACCGTCAATCCCGTTTCGTGGAGTCTCACCACCTCGGCGAGCCCGCCAGTATGGGACACGATCACCGGGCATTTCGCCGCCATCGCTTCCAGCGCCACAATGCCGAATGGCTCATAGAGCGACGGGAACACTGCCGCGTCCGCCGCGTGGTACAGCCGATCACGCTCCTCATCGCTGATGCGACCGGTGAACAGAATGGCGTCAGCCAGCCCTGCGCGTCGCGCACGTTCCTGAAGCGCTTCGAGGTAGCCGCCAGCGCCAGCGATCACCAGGCGCGCCTGCGGGAACTGCGCCCGCACTTGTGACCAGGCATCGACGAGGATGTGCAGCCCCTTTTCGTACACAATCCGCCCGACCGAAAACACCAGCGGCTGATCATCGCACGCAAAGCGGCGCCGGAAGATTAAGCGCTCCTCATCATTTCTGAACGGCGAGGGCTTCACCACCACGCCATTTGGCACAACATCGATCTTGTCGCACGGCGCATCGAATGCGGCATGCACCTCGTGCGCCATAAAGTGCGAACAGGCAATGACCCGGATCGACTCACCCACCAACAACCGCTCCAGACGATCAATCTGAACCGAAAGGTCGGTCGTCAGGTGTCCCTGCTGCCGTCCGCGTTCCGTGGCGTGGATCGTCGCCAGCAGCGGCAGATGGCAGAAGCGCTTGAGCGTCATGCCTGCCGGGGCGACCAGCCAGTCGTGCGCGTGGATCAGGTCAAATCCGCCGACCTGACGGTGCAGATCGAGCGCAGCATGCCGCAGCGTAACATTCAGATCCTGCGTAAGCGGAAAGAATGTGCGATCAGCGATTGGCGGAACTGCCACCCGGTGCACGTGAACACCCTGAGCGGTGCATTCGTAACCGTCGCCGTGGTGGAGATTCGGGGTGACAATATGAACCTCAACGCCGATCTGCGCCAGCGCATCGGTCAGATCGGTCACGTGGCGCCCCAGGCCCCCAATCAGGTGCGGCGGGTACTCCCAGGACAACATTAGAATCCGCATAGACCCTCGACAGAAAGAACCGGCTGCTGTTTTGCAGCACGCGATAACACACAGTCTGGTGCGCGTCATCACGCGATGCAAACAACAGCCGGGACGATCATCGCACCAAGGCGAATCTCTAATTATTAAGGATTATAGCATAACCGGTTTAGGATGTCACTTTCAAACAAATGACAATATCAGGACAGGAGGCTTATATAATTTGTCATCTTTTGCCGCGACATCGAGAGGATGTTACCCGATCCGCCCCCGTCCGTCGCACCTTGCGCATTCGTGTTCCATAGGAACGGGCACGGATCGCCGCAGATCGGGACGGATAGACACGGATGATCAGTTATTCCCCCGATCCGTGACAATCCGTCACATCCGTGTCGATCCGTGTCCTATTCCCGATCCTCTCGCAGTCTCATTTCACCTCGCTGGAATTGCCGCGATCCGGTATAATCGTCCATCCGTACCAACCAGTCGGTTGATCGCACCTGTATTCAAGGACTTCGCCGTGCTAAAGAATCGTCTTCTCCTCTCCATCAGCGCCGGTCATTTTGCTGTGGATGTGCTCAACAGCGTCGTTCCTGTGCTGATGGCGGCGCTGGCGATGCCGCTGGCGCTCACGAATGCGCAGATTGGTTTTGCGCTTACGCTCCACATTTTCGCTGGCTCGCTCTCGCAACCGCTCTTTGGCTGGCTGGCGGACCGTTTCAGCACTCGTCCCGCAGCCGTGGCAGGCGCTGGCGTCGCGTGGATGGCAGCCTGCCTGGCGGCGATTGCCCTCTCAACGAACTGGACGCTGATCGTGCTGCTGGTCGGCTTGATGGCGCTGGGATCGGGTCTTTTTCACCCGATTGGCACGGCGAGCGCGGCGGCGTCCGCTCCGGCGCGCGCAGCGAGCGCGACTGCGATCTTCTTTTTCAGCGGGCAGCTCGGGTTGTCGCTGGGTCCGCTGCTGGGAGGAGCGTTGCTCGGCGCTGCCAATGGCGCGTATGCGATTCTGGCGCTGACAGCGCTGGCGCTCGTTCCCGCCGTGTTTCTCTTCGCGGCGCCGCGACCGGTGATACCGGTTGGGGGAACGGCGCGCGCGGCGCATGCGGCAGTCCGCGTCGGGGCGGCGATCCTGGCGGCGTTTATCGTCCTGGTGGCGCTGCGTTCGTCGATCCAGTCGGTGTTTATGTCGTTCCTGCCGAAACTCTTCGCCGATCGCGGCTGGGAACCGGTCGCCTATGGCGCAATCGCGGGCATCTTCATGTTCACCGCCGCCGTCGGCAATATCATCGCTGGCGACATCGCCGACCGATTCGGCATGCGCGCCGCAACGATCTGGCCCCTGCTGATTAGCGTTCCTGCCGGGTTGATCTGCCTCTGGTCGCCTTCGCCGCCGACGGCTTTCGTCGCATGCGGCGTCGCCGGGATGGTCATCGGCGGGCAGCACAGCGTGCTGGTGGTGCATGCGCAGCGGCTGTTGCCGGTGCGCCAGGGGTTCGCCGCCGGGCTGATCCTGGGGTTCACCTTTGCGACCGGCGGTATCGGCACGGCGCTGGTTGGGGCGCTAGCGGATACGGCGGGGTTGCTGCCTGCGATGCAGGGAACCGTGCTGCTTGCGATCCCCGCCGCCGCGCTGGCACTTACCCTGCCCGGACGCGAGTCGGCGACGGCGGTGGCGGCAACGGCTGAGGCTTCGTGAGTACATGATGCAATAGCACACGGATACACACGGATCGAGACGAATTCACACGGATAAGACTGCGCTCTTCGCCGCCGTCGCTGAAAATGGGAACGTTTGCCTTCGCGCGGGTGCAGGCTTGAGTTGTCATGAAACGACGCTCCGGCTGCCAGCGATTGAAATCGCTCCTGATAAGCCTGCGGCCGACCGTCTGCCTGCGCGGACGGGAACAGCGGCGTCCACGTGCGGTGAGCGCGTCGAACCGTGCAGTGGACGCCCGGCGGAACGCCTGCCCGGTGCGACTTCAGTCGCCAGCGCCAGGGCGCAGCGCAGCAGGGATGCGCTTGCTTGCCGCCTGACAATTCATGCCTGCCTCCCCTTCGTGCTTCTTCGTGTCCTTTGTGGACACACACTGATCGAGAAGGGTTGCTCGTGGATAAGGCTGCGCTCTTCGCCGCCGCCGCTGGAAATGGGAACGTCCGCCTTCGTGCTTTTTCGTGTTCTTTGTGGAGACACACACAGGATCGAGAAGGGTTGCTCGTGGATAAGGCTGCGCTCTTCGCCGCCGCCGCTGGAAATGGGAACGTCCGCCTTCGTGCTTCTTCGCGCCCTTCGTGGATATCGACATGCCCAAAGCTACGTGGGCTTGGGCAGTGGTTACTGAGGAAGAGAACGTCCACCTTCGTGCTTCTTCGTGTGCTTCGCGGATAGACCATTCCTCAGGAAGTCTGACTTTCCGGTTTGTCCGCATGAATAATCGGCGCATGTCCTGCTGCGACGCGCTGGAGACTCTCTTCCGGCGAGCAGCCTTCCAGCCGCAGGTAGGCGTACTTGAAGAGATCGCGGGCAGTGGCGACCGCTGGCGCCGCCAGAAGGATGCCAATCAGCCCAAAGAGCGTGCCCATCACAATCATCGCTACCGTCAGCACCGCCGGGTGAACGCCGACGCTTTCGCCGATAATGCGCGGCACCAGCAGACTGTTCTCGAGTTGCTGGACGGCGATATACAGCAATAGAACAGCAATGCCCGCCGTTGGCGAGATGCCAAACCCCAGGATCACCCCCGGAATGGCGCCGATCGTCGGACCGAGCACCGGAATGAACTCGGTCACGCCAGCGATCAACGCCAGCACCAGCACGTAATCGCCAAGCGGGAACCCGAGCATTTCCAGCCCCACCAGACCGATGCCGACCGCCAGACCGACCGCAACGCACAGAATGATCTGACCGCGAATGTACCCGCCCAATACCCGGTTGATAATGTCCCACACATTCCAGAAATCAGCGCGGGCGCGCGGGTGAACCAGTTGATTGAAGAAGACTCGCCCCTGATGCTTGTCGTACAACACGTAGAACAGCCAGATTGGCAGCGAAATGAAGCCTAGAATAAATGTGACGGTGTTGAGCAATTGAATGAGCTGGTTCAGAAGAAATGCGCCGCCGCGTTGCAAATAAGTATCAATGTTGCTTTGCAGCGAGCGCAGCAGGTTCGCCAGGCTATCTTCGATCGGTTGCTGCAACGACGGAGGCACCTGATCACGGTACTGTCGAATCATCGAGTCGACGAACTGCTGCACTTCGCTGAACGAGGGCAACTGGCGAATCAACCGTTCGACCTGTTCGACCAGCGGCGGAATGATCAGCGCGAAGGTCGCTGCGATCCCCAGAAAACCCAGGACATAGACAGCAAGAATGGCGAGCCAGCGTGGCATCCAGCGGTCGAAGAAATCCACGGCTGGCGCCATCAGGTATGCCAGGATCAGACCAATGACGAATGGGATCAGCACCGGACGGGTCGCCCACAGCATCCATCCAATGCTGTAGAGCGCCAGCGCTACCAGCGACCAGCGCGCGATCAGGCGCCACGAGACGCCTGGCAGCGTCATCGCCGGGGCAGTCGGTGCAGCAGGTGCGGACCCGGTCGCGCCACGATCCGTCTTGCCTGAATCGCTGTCGGGCGCATGGGCTTCAATCGGGGGCGGCGCCTCTATCATTTCTTCTTCCTGCGACTCAACTGTTTTCATAGCACATCACTGCGTAAAAAACAATAACGTCATCATACGTTACAATGGAGAGAATGCGATGTCAAGGCGTTTCGATACGGAGGAACAATATGGTTCGTCTCATCCTCGACACCGACATCGGCACCGATGTCGATGATTGCCTGGCGCTGGCGCTCATTCTGACATCGCCCGAATTCCACCTCGAAGGTGTGACGTGTGTATACGGCGATGTGTTGCTCCGCAGTCGGATGGTTCGGAAACTGCTGAACCTGCGCGGACGCACAACCATCCCTGTGTTTGCTGGCGTATCTCAACCGCTCCTGGGGCTGACTCCAGTCTACTGGGCAGGGCATGAAGGAGTCGGGTTGCTCGACGAAGCCGATCACGCGCTTGCACCAGAAGCCGACCATGCCGTTGATTATCTGGTGCACACCGTGATGAATAATCCAGGAGAGATTCACGTGGCTGCCATCGGTCCGCTAACGAATATTGCGCTGGCGCTGAAACGCGAGCCATGCATGGCGCAGGCGCTTGCCGGTCTGACCATCATGGGAGGCGCATGCCGGGGATACGAGACGCTGCACATTAACCACGTCGAGCACAATATGCGCTGCGATCCGGAAGCGGCGCATATCGTCTTCAGTTCCGGCGCGCCGATCTCGCTTGTTCCGCTCGATGTGACGCTGCAAACCCGCATCCGTCCGGCAGATGTCGAACGCATTCGGGCAGCCAGTACGCCGTTCCATTCGGCTATCGCCGATCAGGTTGATCGGTATCCGCCGTTCCGCTCACGCGGCTTCACGTACCTGCACGACCCGCTGGCAGTGGCGACGATCCTGGCGCCTGATCTGGTTGTCTGGCGCGCGCTGCGCGTTGATGTTGAAACTGGCGGACGCCTGACTACGGGCATGACGCTCATGCGCGAACCAACGGACGCTGCGCCCGCCAATGCCCGTGTCGCCCTCAGCGTCGATGCGGCGCGCTTCGAGGAATGGTTTCTCGCACGAGTCGCATCTAACAAAACGCTGTAGACATGCATTCTCATGCTTGACCCGACGCTGAGCCTGTCGAAGCCGACGTTGAGCGCAGGAATTCAGATTGCTCTTGTCGGGCGCGGCGTTATTCTTCACGCAGAATATATCCGACTCCGCGCACCGTATGGATCAGGCGCGGCTCGCCGCGCGCCTCGAGTTTCTGGCGCAGGTAGCGGACGTAGACTTCGATGATGTTGCTTTCGCCGCCGAAGTTGTAGCCCCATACGCGATCGTAGATGACATCACGTGTCAACACTTGCTGCGGGTGGCGCATGAACAATTCGAGCAGATCGTATTCCTTTGCTGTGAGATCCACCCGTCGATCGCCAATGGTGACTTCGTGCGCAGCAAGATCCATCGTCAGCGGACCGTAGCGCAGCACGGTCGCCGTGTCTTCGCGCTGACGGCGGCGCAACTGGACGCGGATGCGCGCCAGCAGTTCCTCGAAGGCGAACGGTTTGATCAAATAATCATCGGCGCCCGCTTCGAGACCGGCGACCCGATCCGGCACAGCGTCGCGCGCCGTGAGCATGATAATCGGCACATCCGAAGCGGTGCGGATGCGTCGCGCAACTTCCAGCCCATCGATGCCTGGCAGCATCAGGTCAAGCACCACCAGGTCAGGCGGACGTTCGCGCGCAATCTCAAGCGCCTGACGTCCATCGGCGGCGATCTCGACGTTGTACCCTTCGAATGTCAGCCCGCGTCGGAGATATCCGGCAATCTCGGCTTCGTCCTCAACGATTAAAATAGTGCTCATAAGGCGGCACAGAGATAGATAACAACCAGATATTTGAGAACGCCGTGCATTGTAACAGACCGCTCTGCGTGGTGCAAGGAAACGAGCAAGGATGATCACCCAGGATTTGCAAGATCAGGTCGCACTGGTCACCGGCGCATCGCGAGGCATCGGGCGGGCGATTGCGCTGGCGATTGCGGCGCGCGGCGGGCGCGTTCTTGTCAACTATCAGCGCAACGCCGCCGCTGCACGGGAGGTTGTGAGCGCCATTGAGTCGATGGGACGCGAGGCGATGGCGTTTGCCGCCGATGTCGCCGATGAGCGCGCCGTCCAGACGATGGTGGACGCCTGCCTTGAACGCTGGCAGCGGCTCGATGCGCTGGTCAACAATGCCGGTCTGACCAGTGATGCGCCATTTGTGCGGATGCGCCCCGATCAGTGGCGCACCGTCATTGATGTCCATCTGACTGGCGCTTTCCTGTGCAGTCGCGCAGCGCTGGCGCCGATGCGCGCTCAGAAGTATGGGCGGATCGTTATGATCGGCTCGCTGGCAGGGCTGGCGGGCAATGTCGGTCAGGCGAACTACGCCGCCGCCAAGGCGGGACTGGTCGGTCTGGCGCGCGCGCTGGCGCGTGAAACAGCGCGCGACGGGATTACTGTGAATGTGGTTGCGCCGGGATATATCGAGACTGACATGCTCGCCGGGTTGCCGGCGGCGCGCCGGCAATGGGCGCTCGATGCGATTGCGATGGGGCGCTTCGGCACGCCGGAAGAAGTTGCAGCAGCCGTCGTTTTTCTCCTATCGCCAGCGGCATCGTACATTACCGGTCAGGTGCTGGCGGTCGATGGCGGGTGGGTGATGCCGTAGCAGGTGTAAGCATGTTGTCATGCACGAGTGCGCTTTCTTGCGCTATGCTCTGCGCAGGCATTCGCACAAACGCTGAACAACGACGCTATACCGTATGACGACCACGTTACGATCCCTGCGCCGCAGCCGTGGACTGACCCTGACCGAACTGGCGATCCTGAGCGGCATTCCAGCGCGTCATCTTGGCGCCATCGAACTCGGCGCGCTCTCCATCGACGGAGCAACGCGCGCGCATCTGGCGCGCGTTCTGGCAGTCGCACCGCATGCGCTGCCCCACGCTTCACCATTGGTTGAGCCATCTCCAGCCCTGATCGATCTCCGACAGATGGCAACACCCTTCGCTATCGCCCTGACGACGACTGTGCTGGCAACGTCGCTGCTGTCGCACAGCGAACCATCGGTCGTGTCGCCATCGAACGCACCAGTTGCATCACTGCCTGCGTCGCGGGCTGTCGCTGTAATGCCAGCAGACCTTCCATCCGAAACAGCGCCTGTCGGCGGGGCGATCAATGTCACAATGCTCAAGGCGGAGCTCCTGACCGCTACCGCCTCCGCGTCGGCGCCTCAGACGATGCCGGGCGCTGCGTCCAGCCAGACAGCTACAGAAGGAGCGCCGCAACCGGTCAAAGCGCCAGTCGCTACTGCCTCGCCTGGACCGGCAGCCACAGTCGAGTCAAAACGCATCGACCGCGCTGCGCCGCGCGGATACCCGTTGATTGCGCCGGTTGGACAGATTGTAGTGACTCAGGGGTACCAAGAGGGCACTCATACGCCAACCGCCGTGTGGGGTGCGCTTGATTTCGCCATTGACGCGGACGGCGACGGCTATGCCGAACCGGGACCAACGCGCGGCGCGTCAGTGATCGCCACCCACGACGGGATCGCGCGGGTCTACCCCGGCAGCTGGCCCGGCGGCAACTTTGTGCGCATCGAAAATCAGGAGACTGGCTGGACGACTGCATACGGTCATCTGGACGCTATCCTGGTCCGCGACGGTCAGGAAGTGCGGCGCGGCGCTCAGATCGGCACAGTCGGCAGCACCGGCTACGCCACCGGACCCCACCTGCACTACGAAGTCTGGCGGTGGGGAGTCAATATTGATCCAACACCATTCGTGAGTTGGCGATAGCGTTGCAGACGAGGTTTGACACGTTGGTTTCGACAGGCTCAACCTGCGTTGGCTGAGCCTGTCGAAGCCAACGCCGATCACGGGATCGCCCAATATCTGGTTGATCTTCCTAATCCGGACGTTCTTTGCAAAAAAGACGCCTGTCTCATCCAACTTCTCCTGCATATCGTATAATCAGGCAACTGCGATACCCCTGATGAGGACAGGAGCGCCTGATGACCGGAGCAAATCAAGGGATAGCTTATACGCTGACCATCCGCTGTCAAATCGACAATCGTCCTGGTATGCTGGGCGCCATCGCCACTGCCATCGGCGAGAACGGCGGCAATATCGGCGCTATCGACATTGTGCGCGTTGACCGCAAACACATCGTGCGCGACATCACCGTGCGCGTGCAGGATGAACTCCATGGCGACCGCATTGTTCGCCGTGTCAACGCCATCCCTGGCGTTGTCGTCACCAATGTAAGCGATCGGGTGTTTTCCTTGCACCAGGGCGGCAAGATTTCCATTCACAGTCGCACTCCGCTCAAGAGCCGCGACGATCTCTCACTCATCTACACCCCCGGCGTCGCGCGCGTCTGCCGGGCGATTGCCCGCGATGAAGAGAACGCTTTCTCCCTGACAATCAAGAAAAATAGCCTGGCAGTCGTCAGCGACGGCAGCGCCGTCCTGGGGCTAGGCAACCTCGGCGCCGCGGCAGCCATCCCGGTAATGGAAGGAAAAGCGGTGCTTTTCAAAGAACTGGCGGATATCGACGCCTTCCCGATCTGCCTGAAGAGCCAGGACCCCGACGTGATCGTGGCGACGGTCGAGCAGATTTCGCCAGTATTCGGCGCCATCAATCTGGAAGACATCGCTGCACCCAAGTGCTTCGACATCGAAGAGCGTCTGGTCGAACGCCTTGACATCCCGGTGATGCACGACGATCAACATGGCACGGCAGTGGTTGTACTGGCAGGTCTGCGCAACGCGGCGACGCTGGTCGGCAAACGTCTCGACCAGATGCGGGTGGTGGTCAATGGCGTCGGCGCAGCAGGCACGGCGATTATTCACAACCTCCTCATCGCTGGCGTCGGCGAAATTACTGCTGTGGATCGGGCCGGCATCCTGAACATCGACGAGGATCAGCATCTGACCCCAATGCAGCGACAGATCGCTGCGCGCACCAACCGCGAACGACGACGCGGCGGGCTGGCGGAAGCGCTCGTCGGCGCTGATGCCTTCATTGGCGTCTCGACCGGGAATGTTCTCACTGCCGAGATGGTGCAGAGCATGGGAAGCGACCCGATTGTTTTTGCGCTTGCCAACCCCATTCCTGAAGGGGACCCGGAGATGTTGCAGCACTATGCCCGCGTTGTCGCCACCGGACGTTCCGATTTCCCCAACCAGATCAACAATGCGCTCAGTTTTCCAGGCATTTTCCGCGGGGCGCTCGATGTGCGCGCCGCAAAAATCACCCCGGGGATGCGCCTGGCAGCCGCTGAAGGGCTGGCAAGCGTTATCAGTCGAGAAGAACTGAACGAGGAATACATCATCCCCAGCGTCTTCAACCGCGACGTCGTACCAGCGATTGCCGCAGCCGTGGCGCGCGCCGCGCGGGCTGAAGGCGTCGCGCGTGCGGAGAATGGGGTGTGATGGGCGTGTCCAAAAGCCTGCTCGTGGTCCCTCCTCCTACACAAAGATGTGGTTCGTGAACGCGCCATAGATTGTATGCTCCGGTTGTCATCTATTGCCCGGACAGCGCCGCGCTTTCACAGAACAGATGCCTGTCAGGAAACAGGGCGCTGCTGGGAACTGGAGAACAACCATGGATCAGGCGTTCACCCGACGACGTTTTCTCAAAGCCGCAGGCATCGGTCTGGCAGCGACAACCGCAGCCTGTATCGGCGGCGGATACATCGCCACGCTCGCGCCAGAGTCAGCCGTCGTCGATCTGACCTTTGTAAAGGAGAGCACCATGAGCAGGCGTGTCCTCGTCACGTATGCGACCCGCGCCGGTTCCACCGCCGAGATTGCCGCCGCCATCGCCAGAACCCTCAGTGACCGCGGCTTCGCTGTGGATGTGAAACCGATCAAGGCCCAACCGGCGATCACCGGCTATGACGCGATCATTATCGGCAGCGCCGTTCGGATGGGTCGCTGGCTGCCTGAAGCGGTCGATTTCGTGAGGATGAACCAGTCGGCGTTGAACGGCGCGCCAGTCGCGCTCTTTACCGTTCACTTGCTGAACACCGGCGACGATGAAGCCAGTCGCGCCAACCGCGCGGCGTATCTCGACGCTGTGCGTCCGTTGATCAACCCGGTTGCTGAGGCGTATTTCGCTGGCGCCATGAGCTTCGCGCGGCTGTCGTTCCTCGACCGGCTCATTGTCCGCATGCTCGGCGCAGTCGAAGAGGATCGGCGTGATTGGACAGCGATTGAGGCATGGTCTGAAGACGTGTTAGTGGAAGCGTAACCTCGGAGAAGAGCGCCATCGTACAGACGTTGCAATGCAACGCCATCGTACAGACGTTGCAATGCAACGCCATCGTACAGACGTTGCAATGCAACGTCTGTACCTCATGCATTCTTATCAGACTATCCCAGAACTCTCATCCGATACGCAAATCGGTATTCGCGCTCCATCAACCGGTATCGCTCCAGCGTGTCGGGTCCGCAGCTCAACGTGCCAAGCCCGCGATGCGCCGCGTCAAGATTGAGGAACACCTCGTCGCGCGGTGTCAGGTCGATGGTATGCAGGGCGCGGAACAGATTGTCATCGCTGTGGTGCAGCGCCGAGAACTCGAAGGTCGGGCGCCCGGCGATCAGTAACCCGCGTCCGCTGGCATCGGTCAGGCGCAGGAAGCGCACGTCGGTTTTATGCCCGTGCTCCTGCGGCATGATGTAGGGCACATACTGATCGGTGACTGTCGAGCGCCAGCGCCCCACCATCGCACTGGCTTTGCGGTCGCTGTAATTGTCCCACGGCCCGCGCCCATACCATTCAAGCTGCTCAAGCCCTGGGATCAGTGTCAGGCTTACCCCAACGCGCGGGATGTCGCTGATCCCATTGCCGATGATCACGATGTTTTCGATGAGCAACTCGCCGCTGCCGTGCAGCGTGTAGCGATGAATGTGGGTGAAATCGTCCCACTGATTGCGGCCCGAAGCGCTGTGCTCGATTTCGATGGTCGCCGCGTCGTCGCTGGCGGCGATCAACTCCGCTCTGCGCAGGCGATATTGCATCCGGTGCAAACCCAGCGCCTTCCAGCGCGCCAGCGGCTTCTCCGGCTCATCCCGCAACTTCAGCCCGTCGTTGTCGGTCGCAGCGCGCCAGACGTTCAGCCGCGGTCCGCGTACAATCAGGTTCTCATCGCTGCCGCCGAAAGCAGCCAGCAAACCGGTTGCCGTGTCGAAAGCGGCGCGCACGTTGCCAGCGCGCAGCACTATCTGATCGGCAGTGCGCTCGACGATCACCGGCGATGTTGACGCTACCGGTTCGGGCGAGGCGGCAATCGCTGGCAGCAGCAGTTGCTGCCAGGCGACCTCGTACCCGGCTGGCGCCCAGAACGTCGCGTTGCGCTGGTAGAAGCGCAGGATCAGGAACCGCTCACCAGGGACGTCGCTTACTGCGCTGAGATCGAGGCTCACTGTCTGCGACTCGCCTGGCGCGGCGCGCAGTTCCGGCAGTTCGCCCGATGCAACCGGTGCGCCGTCGACAATCACGTCCCACGTGCCATACAGCCAGTCAATGCCAGCAAAATCCTGGCGGTTGATGATCCGCAGGGTGGCGCCTGCCGGATCAACCAGTTCGACTCGCACCGGCTGGATCAGATGCTTATACTCGTACAACGCCGGGTGGGGCGTGCGGTCGGGCCACACCAGCCCATCGCAGACAAAGTTGGCATCATTCGGAACATCGCCGAAATCGCCGCCATACGCCCAGTAGACGCGCCCCTGATCATCGGTGACGCGGATGCCATGATCGAGCCATTCCCAGATGAACCCGCCCTGCAACGCTGGATACCGCTCGAACGCTTCCCAGTAATCCGCCAGGCTGCCATTGCTGTTCCCCATCGCGTGCGAGTATTCGCACAGGATGAGGGGACGCGGATCATCGGTCTCCTGCTCTGCCCAGGCGACAATTTTATCAATCGACGCATACATCGGACAAATGACATCGGTGACAGCGCGCCCCCCCTGCCACGACTCCCCCATCCAGCGCGAGATGGCGCCCTCGTAGTGCAGCGGTCGTGACGGATCAAGACGGCGCGCCAGACCAGCAGCGGCATCGTGGTTGGGACCACACCCGCTCTCATTTCCCAATGACCAGAGGATGACCGAGGGGTGGTTCTTGTCGCGCTCGATCATATTGCGCACCCGCTCGACAAACGCGCGGGTGTAGCGCGCATCGCGGCAGAGGTCGAAGTAGAAAGCGTGCGACTCGATATTCGCCTCATCAATCACATACAACCCGTAGCGGTCGCACAGATCGAGCCAGTACGGATCATTCGGGTAGTGCGACGTGCGCACAGCGTTGATGTTGAACTGCTTCATGCGCCGAATGTCGAGCTCCATCAGCTCCCTGCTAACTGCCTTGCCGGTAGTATCGGAGTGGTCGTGGCGATTGACGCCTTTGATCGTGATCGCTTTGCCGTTGACCAGCAGTTGCCGGTTGCGGACGGCAATCAAGCGAAACCCGACATGGCATGCGTGGCGTTCCGGTCCCGCCGGTCCGTAGACTGTCACGACGAGCGTGTACAGGTACGGTGTTTCCGCCGACCAGAGGTGCGGCGCCTCGATCCGCCCTTCCAGGTGCAATTCCGGGCGCACAAACCGGCGCACTCCGAAGCGCGGATGGGTCTGCGTGTAGGTTGCGCTCAGCGGTTCAGCGAAGACCGGTGCGCCGCTCGCGTCGTAGAGCTGCGCCTCAACACGGGTATGCTCGTCAGCCTCGCCAATCGCGTCGAGCGTACAGCGCACACGCAGCGTCCCTTCGCGCAGATCATTGCTCACATCCCCCCGCGCCGACAGGTCCGCCAGGTAGACCGTATCAGTCGCATAGAGAAAGACATCACGATGAATGCCCGACTGCCACCAATGGTCCTGATCCTCCACGAAACTGGCGTCGGACCAGCGCAACACCACGGCGATCAGCTCATTCGGCGCATCAAAACGCACTATGCCGGTCACGTCATACTCGGCAGGCGTGCGCGAGTCCTTGTGCAACCCGACGGAGGCGCCGTTGAGATAGACATAGCACGCCCCTTCGCACCCGGCGATATGCAGGACGATCCGACGACCGCGCCATTCCGACGGCAACGCAAACCGGCGACGATAGACGCCGGTGGGATTATCGTCTGGCACGGATGGCGGCATATTCGGGAACGGCATCTGCACATTTGTATAATGCGGTTTCCCGAACCCCTGCATCGTCCAGTTGCCGGGAACCCGGATCGGCTGCCAGCCGCCCTCTGCCAGCACAGATGCCGTCACCGCTTCAGGGCGCGGCAACAGACGAAATTCCCACACACCGCTCAGACTCTGATACCACGGCGAGGCTGAAGGGTCGATGGAAACGGCGGCATCTATCGGAAACGGAACAGTCAGTGCGTGCGGCGGCAGCGTATTGAGCGCCGTCAACTCCGGCATCTCCCAGCTTTTCAATCCGGCGATAAAGAGCATCGGGAGAGGCATATCGCTGGTAGAGCGTATGAGATGCAACACCTTTTGCTCCTTCGCGCCTCTTCGCCTGTGTGCGAGACGATGTGAAAGGCGCTGGCATTACAGGAAGATCAACCTGGATGTTGGACAGTCTTGTGATCGGCGCTGGCTTCGACAGGCTCAGCCAGCGCCAACCGCTCCACAGGCGCAAGCGTGATTATCCAGGCTCAGGTTGATTTTTCCGTTAGAAAAGATTCCACAAATGCTGATTGGTCACTTCATGGTGAAACTGAATCTCGGCGCGCTTGATAACCGTTCCGAGCAGACGCGGGCAACGATCAGCCGATGCCTGCTTGGCGGCGGCAAAACGCATCGCAACGTCCTCACCCATGATTTCCCGGACCAGCGCGCTCGACCGGAAATCCTCGAGCGCATCATAGATATTGTCTGGGAGGATGCCAAGCGATTGATACGGATCGGCGACCTGCCCCTCCGGTCCCTCAAGCCCGGTGCGCAACAGCGCATAGATAGCGAGGTATGGATTGGCGTCCGGTGCGATTGAGCGCACTTCGATGCGCGCCGAACGCGCATTGCCGATCGGGATGCGAATCATCGCGCCGCGATCAATCGGCGAGGCTTTGATTTCATTGGGCGCTTCATAATGCGGGTCGAGGCGGCGATAGGCGTTGACGCTCGAATTGAGGATCAGGCAGAGATCTCTGGCATTATGGAGAATGCGGTTGATGAAACTCCAGCCAAACGCTGAGATGCGATCGCGCCCGGCGGGATCGTAGAACAGGTTCGTATCGCCGCGCGCAAGCGAGAGATTGGTATGCATGCCACTGCCGTTCACACCAGTGACTGGCTTGGGCAGGAAACTCGCCGTCATTCCCATCTTATGCGCCACCTGACGGCAGACCAGTTTGTAGAGCAGCACCTGATCGGCAGCAATCGACGCCTCGGTGTAGGAATAGTTCATTTCGAACTGCGACGGCGCCACTTCAGGATGGTCCTTTTCGTTGGCAAAGCCCATCGCTCGTTGCACTTCCGCCGCCGTATCGATAAACAGGCGAAGCGCATCACCCGGCAGCGAGTGATAGTACCCGCTGGTCGTAATAAACTCAAAGCGATCGGTCTCGCGATAACGCTGCTCGGCATGCTGTCCCTGGAACAGAAACCCCTCAATTTCGGTCGCCACGTGGCATACCAGACCTTCACGGCGGAACAGGTCGTCGGTGTAGCGCTTCAACCGCGAGCGCATATCCGCATTGTACGGCGTCCCATCCGGTTCGAGCACCTCGCCGAACACCAGTACTTTGCCTGGTCCGAACACGTCTGCTGGCAACCAGTAGAACGCCGCCCAATCAATCGCCAGGCGCAGATCGGATTCCGCCTGGCGCGAGAAGCCGCGGATCGAGGAGCCGTCGAACGTCAGGTTGTCGGCGGACTTGAGCAGGAACTTTTTATCGTAATCCAGCATGTGCAGCCGACCTTCGAGATCGGCAAAGCAGACGGTCACCGCCTTGATGCGCTTTTCATCGGCGAGATACCGGCTGCGCTCTTCACGCAGGATATCGACTGGCGTGCGCACCAGACGCAACTCCTTCATTTGCAGGTTTAGCTCTTCGAGTTCGTCGTAGGGGATTTCCAAAAAATCGCGCAATGGACCGGTCATAGCAGCATCCTTACCTTATCACAGGAGTCGCCTGGCGAGCAAGACGCGCGCCAACGTCAGCATTGTACACGATTCCTGATCGCCGGTTGCAGGATTGCCATTCACACCGGGAGGCTGCATCTTTACTAACATGCTCCACAATGTATCTGAGTTGATCGCATTTTGTTCACATCCTGTCACCTTCAGCACTGGTAAGGCGGGTAAAATCGTGTTAATCTTTATCTGAAACATTGCAGCACTAACGCCTATGGTCACGTCCGCCTCATCAAAACGCATCTCAATAGGGCGCGATATGTCCTTGCGCACTCGCCTTATCTTGGGGTATGGCATTGTCGTCTCATTGACTCTGGTGCTTGGTCTTTTCACCCTCTTCCATCTGCGCGGCATCCGCGACCGCCTGCAAGCGCTAAGCGCCGATGTAGCCATCGACACGCGCTACAGCGTCGAAGCAGTGACAGCAATCGCTGATGCGCAGCGTACGATTGACCGCTACCTTCAGCAACCAAATGAACGAAACTATCAGGATGCCATACGACAGATCAACGTGTTACAACAAACAGTCGGTCGGCTGGAGCGTGACGCACGCAACCCGGCGATGGTCAGTCATCTGCGCCGGATCGGAAACCAGGCGGTCACATACCGGCAGATCTTTGAAGAAACCCACAACAGCATCGTTGCACAGCAGCGCACGCGCGATGATCTGTACACCACGTTTCTTCAGCAATATCAGATAATCGAACAGTCGATCAGCAACGCCAGACCGCTTTCTGCATCCGACTACCTGGCGCTGATGGATCTGAGCCGCGCC
>JAUQOW010000396.1 GCA_030550675.1 Chloroflexota bacterium | reverse complement strand
TCAGGCGATTCTGAGTCGCGTGATCGTCACGGACAGCAGCGGACGGGCAACGATTACCGCGCCGCTTCCCGCGCCCGGCATATACCGAGTGCGCGCTTCACTCATCGGCATCACTCCGGCGCCTACGCCGGTCGACCTCATCATGTACGCTTATCAACCTGGATTTACGGATTGGATGACGCCACGGAGCGGAGGAACGCTGCTAAGCGACCGCCTTCAATATCAACCGGGCGACACAGCGCTGCTTCTGCCGCTCGAACCGCTGCCCGCAGCGCCTGCTTTGCTGACCGTGCAGCGAACGTCGGGAGATGTTCGCGAAGAACTTCGCATGGTGCGCGCCGGTGAACCGGTGACGCTGACCCTGACGCCTGACGATGCGCCAGGCGTTCGGGTAACGCTGACGCCTGCGTTGCGCCTGCCCGCTCAACGACGGTTGCAGGTCGATCTCCCGGTTGCGGCGCCCTCGCCATCACTGTCGCCCATGCTGACGACCGATGCGCCAGTGTACGCTCCTGGCGCGACTGCCGCCCTGACCCTCACGGTAACGGACATGAATGGCAATCCAGCGCCGGTCGATGTTCTTGTGCGAGTTGCGCCCGATGCCGACGAGATGCAGGAAACGATCATGTGGCGCATTGATCGCACAAACGACAACGGCGTGCTGCGCGTCAACGTTCTATTGCCGCAGACGCCCGGCATCTTTCTGGCGGATATGTGGGTTGCCAGCGAACGTGGACTGGGCAGGATCAGCACGCGATTGACTGTCACTCAACCGGTCGTTGCGCGAATCGTCGCGCCGCCGTTTGCGCGCGCTGGCGATACGATCAATGCCAGCGTTCGTCTCACAACGACTGATGGGACGCCACGGGAAACAAGCGTCACGCTGCACTTTCCTGATGGAGCCTCGACCGTTCAGGTCACAACCATTCCAGAGGAAGGCGTCACGTCGATACCGTTCACTCTTCGTGCGCCAGCCGACGCCACCCTGGAGATACAGGCGACCGTGGCGACCGGCGCAGCGTTCAGCGAAACGGTGCGCGTGACGCTGCCGGTTCTGCCGCCCGCTCCCACGGTCATCAGCGCTGGCGGCGCGCTCGTGACCAACCGGTTTGAAACACAGATCGCAACACCCGACGACAGCCCGGCAGCATGGGGATGGCTCGATGTCGCTGTCACTCCATCATTGAAAGCGCTGGCGCTTGAACGGTCGCGCGCATTTATGGCGCTTCCTGGGCGACATGCGCTTGAGGATGCAGCGATCATTCTGATGGCTGCATCGCTGACGGACGCGCGTCTGGAGACGCAGGCGGCGATCACGCATCTGACCGGCTTGCAGGCGTCTGATGGGGGATGGGCATGGCAATCCAGAGGACGATCACATCCGGCTATCCTGGCAATTGCGCTTGAGGCGCTCGCCAGCGCGAAGGAATCTGGTTTCAAGCTGTCCGACGAGGCGCTCGAACGCGCGACGAGCCTGGCGATCCGCCTTGCGCGCGAGCCTGATGTTCCGCTCGAAACGCGCGTCTGCCTGAGTTATGCGCTGGGGCGACTCGGAGTTGCTGAGTCGTCGCTTCCACACGGGTGGGACGAGGATGAACTGGATGTCCACGGGCTGGCTTGCCGCCTATTGATGTTGCCGCCGGATCAGGCGCGCATCAGCCCTGCGCTGCCTCGACTGATCAGCCTGGCACAGCGCGCAAACGCGATAGCATGGTGGAGAACGCCATCCGGCAGCGCGTTCCCCTACGACGACACTGGCACGACGGCGCTGGCGGTGCAGGCGATCCATCACGCATCGCCGCGCCATCCGCTGGCGACCGACGCGGCGAGCTGGCTGATCGCCCGCATGACGCCGGGCGGATGGGGCGATGCCCTGACGACTGCGCGCGTGGTGCGGGCGCTGCGCGTCATCATGCCCGACGATGCTCCGGCAACCATTGCGCTCACGCTCAACGGCGCACCTGTTGCGCTGCCCGACGCACCCGACGCTCCGCTGCGCCTGGTTCCCATCCCGCTCCAGGACCTGCGCCCCACCAACACCCTGGCGGTGACCAGCAGCGGCGCTCCGGCGCTGGTCACCTGGCAGGTGACGCGCGTCGCCGATGCAGCGCCTTCTGCTGAAGGCGCCGGTTTGATCCGTGAATATCTGGACCCGCGCACCGGCGCGCCAGTCGATCCCTTGGGGTTGCGCCCCGGACAACTGGTGCAGGTGCGGTTGACGATCGTTGCGTTTCACGAACGACGCTTTGTGTTGGTGCGTGATGCGTTTCCCGCAGGGGTCGCGCTGATCGATGCAGGCGCCGGTTCGCCCTTCGAGATCAGCGCCTTCAACGATCGGATTGAACTTGCCGCTGCAACACTGGCGCCCGGCATCCATTACCACACGTATCTGCTGCGCGCTTCTGTTGCAGGAACATACGCAGCGCCGTCACCCGAACTGATCCTGCCTGGAGGTCATACCCTGACAGGTGTAGCAACGGCGAACACGGTGCGAATCGAGACACCGTAGCATGGACGTTTTCGGCGTCTTTGTCACCTTCATCCTCTGCCCCTCTCATCGGATGACGTTCATCGGCGCCTCTGGTATAATTGCCGCGCTATGCGCTCGACATCGCTGCTTCGCGTTGATCGCGTCCTGTCAATCATCGTGATGACGACGCTGCTGCTGGCGATGTTGCCGGCGGTTGCGCCGCCTGAAGCCTCGCCTGCGGCGGTGGAGACGCCCCGCGCGGCGTTGCGCGACTCGCCCTTCGGCGTCAACAGCCACCTGGCGACCCGCTACTGGGATCCTGCATCGATGCACGTGCCAGCAGACATCGTCGCTCAGCTGGGGGTCGGCTGGGCGCGCGAGGACTTTCACTGGTTTCGCATCCAGCCAACGCCCGACGCTCCTTATGACTGGACATTCACTGATGAAGCAGTGCGCGCGCTCAGTCGGCGCGGAGTGAACATTCTGGGAGTCATCGGGCATCCTCCGGGGTGGGCAACCCCGTTCCCTGGCGATATTCCGCACGGAGTCTCATTCTACGCGCCTGATC
>JAUQOW010000395.1 GCA_030550675.1 Chloroflexota bacterium | reverse complement strand
TGACCGGATCCGCCCCGCGACCGGGCTGTACGGCAATATCGCACCGATTGGCGCTGCAATCATGTGGGCGCCGTTCTTTCTGCTGGCGGATGCGTTTGTGCATCTTGCCAATCTGTTCGGCGCAGGCATTCCTGCGGATGGGTTTTCAGCGCCGTATATCTATGCCGTCTGCTATGCGTCGGCGCTCTATGGGCTGCTGGGAGTGCTGCTCTCCTATCGCCTGGCGCGCCGCTTTGCGTCGGGTTTCGCTGCGACGCTCGCCAGCGCGACGATCTGGCTGGCGTCGCCGCTGGTGTTCTATATGTATGTTCAGATGCCGTTCGCGCACGCCACCGGTCTGTTTCTGACGGCGCTATTTCTGACGATCTGGTATGAGACGCGGGAATGGGGACGCGACACGGACGCGCGACGAGAACGCGGTTGGCGAGCATGGCTGGCGCTTGGACTGGTCGGCGGGCTGATGACAATGACCCGCGAGCAATTGGGGCTGTTTCTGCTGGCGCCAGCTATCGAGGCAATGTGGCGGTATGGGCGTTTCCTGCGCAAAAGGGGCGACTCGCCGAGCCGCCCCTACCAGGCGTTCGGGCGATTGGCGTTGCGCCATGCGCTGTTCGTGGCAACGTTTGCCGTAACCCTCACACCGCAGCTTCTGGTCTATCAGATTCTCAATGGCGCGCCGCGACCGGCTGGCGAGGTGAGCGGCAAGTTCAACTGGTGCAGCCCACATTTCATCGACACGCTGATCGACTTCAATCCGGCGCCGGATTTCTGGTGCCCCGGAGCGAGCGATTTCACTGCGACCTTCCCGCCCTTCAGCCGCGGTGCGCTGGTGTGGAGCCCGGCGCTTGGTCTGGGGTTGATCGGGCTGGCGCTGCTCTGGCAGCGCGATCGTCTGTTGACGGTCGCGCTGGCAGCCGTGTTTCTGGGACAGACCTGGATCAATGGCGCGTTTGGGACTACCTGGCACCTGACCGGCGCGTTCGGCTTCCGGCGCCTGATTGAGTGTACACCAATCTTCGTCGTCGGGCTGGCTCTTTTGAATGATGATCTCATCCGGCGGATCGGCAGATTCGGGGCGCTTGTCCCTGCCATCGTGCTGATCGGGTGGAACTTTGGGCTGGTGCTGAACGCGACGGTCTTCAATGCGGAGACCAATCTGCGCCGCGGGTTGACCTGGCCCGATGTGTGGCGCTGGCAGATGGAAGCGCCGCTGCGCGCCCTCCGGCTGATCGGCGATCTGTTGTTCCGTCGCTGTCGCTTCTTCGAGAACCAGCCGTGTGAGTGAGCGTGAAGACGCAACAAAATTGCAGGGGGCGCACGGCATCACCCCCTGCTATCGTATGGTGGGCCGCCCAGGACTCGAACCTGGAACCCAGTCGTTATGAGCGACGCGCTCTGCCATTGAGCTAGCGGCCCGCGCCCTGTATGGTACCACGCAGCGCGCCGTGATGCAAGTGCGTCAGGCAATCAGTGAATAGAACTCGCGCTCGCGTTTCTCCAGCATCGGAACAATCTCGCCCTCAATGATCTGCCGAAAGTGCGGCGTGTCGCGGTGCGCCGCCAGCGCCGCGTGCGTTGCGTATTGCTCGTACAGGAGAAATGCATCCGGGTTCTCCTGCGAGCGGCAGCAGTGGTAGGACAGACACCCCGGCTCATGCCGCCGCACCAGCGCCGCCATCCTGCGCAGCGCTTCCTCGACGGCGTCGCCCAGACCAGGTTTGCAGACATAGCGTGCGACCAGGACGATCATAGCAGCGCCTCCGCGTTGTGTGAGTTGGCGGGTCTCGCAAGCATTATACCAGCATTTGACATCTGATAGGAACAGGTGTATAGTTGCATCATCTGATTGTTGTATGGTACATTGATTTGCAATGACCCCTTCCGCTTACGAATGCGCTGTCCTGCTGCTCGATACGGTTCCCGGTTTGATGCGCGCTGTCGCCAGTGCGCTGCGCCAGCGCTACGGCTATGATGCCGATACGCCGACGATGGGGCAGATGCGCATGCTGGCGAAGCTGGCTGAGCGTCCATGGAGCCTGAGCGAACTTGCTGCAGCGCATCAGGTCACGCCATCGTCGATGTCGCGCACGGTGGATGTGCTGGTGCAGCGCAACTGGGTGGAGCGTGCAACGGCGCCGGACGACCGCCGCAAGGTGGTGTTGCGCCTGACCCCCGCCGGTTATGCAGCGCACACTGCCATTCGTGACGCTGCCAGAGAAGCCGCTGCGCGCCTGATCGAGCAGCTCGATGAGCGCCAGCGTGCGCATCTTTACGAAGGTCTGAGCGCGCTCTATGCGCTGATCGATCATTCCTGCCCGATGCCGGACGAGACTGTATCAGGAGAAACTCGATGAGCCCGCTTCGCCGTTCGCTGACGTTTCTGAAGCCGTATCTGGGGTTGACGATTGGCGCTGTGGCAAGCCTGGCGCTGGCGGCCAGCGCCAACCTGGTCACGCCGCATGTGTTGCGCCTGCTCATTGATCAGGGGATCGAGGAGCGCAACCCTGGCGCACTGTTGTGGCTAGCGGCGGCGCTGGTGGGTGTTGCCCTGGTGCGCGGCGTGTTCAGTTTCACTTCTGGCTTCTGGTCGGAAAAAGCGTCACAGGCGGTCGCCTACGACCTGCGCAATGCGCTCTTCGCCAAAATCCAGGGGTTGAGTTTTTCGTACCACGACCGGGCGCAGACCGGGCAGTTGATGACGCGCATTACCAGCGATGTCGAGCAGGTGCGCGCGTTCATCGGCATGGGCTTGTTGCAATTGCTGAACGCTGCGGCGCTGATCATTGGCTGCGTTGGCGCCATGCTGTTGATGAACTGGCAACTGGCGCTGCTCGTCTTGTTGACGGTGCCATTGATGGCGGGAGTTATCGGCTTTTTTATGAACGTCGTGCGCCCGCTCTTCGACCAGATCCAGCAGCGACTCGGCGCGCTCAACACGGCTCTTCAGGAAAATCTGGCTGGCGTGCGGGTCGTGCAGGCGTTTGCGCGCGAGCCTTACGAATGGCAACGCTATAACCGCCTGAATCAGCGCCTGCTCGACGCAAACGTGCAATCGGTTCG
>JAUQOW010000394.1 GCA_030550675.1 Chloroflexota bacterium | reverse complement strand
AGCGTGGGAGAGGGGCAGGGGGTGAGGGCAAAAACGGGCGTCAGGATGCGGGAAACGCCCCTCGCACCCCAAAAACTCTACACTTGTGAGGAGAAGGGGGCAGGGGGGATGAGGGGCGAACTCCCCCTTCTCCCACAGCGTGGGAGAAGGGGGACGAGTCAGGATCGAACGACACTAACGGAAACCCCTTCTCCCACAGCGTGGGAGAAGGGGGCAGGGGGGATGAGGGACAAAAGAGGATCCTACACCCCCTTCGCCGTCGTCGCTGGCGCGGCGGTCTCGGTCGTCATCGACGGCGCCTCGCGCTTGCTCTGCCAGATCGCCCAGACCAGCGCCGCTGCGCAGAGCACCATGGCGAAGATGACGCCGGGGCTGCCACTCGGAATGGTGACGATGATCGGCGCGATGATCAGCGCTACCAGGTTGATCACCTTGATCATCGGGTTCAGCGCCGGTCCCGCGGTGTCCTTCAACGGGTCGCCGACCGTGTCGCCAACCACGGCGGCTTTGTGCGGCTCCGAGTGCTTCCCGCCGAAGTTCCCCTCTTCGATGTACTTCTTGGCGTTATCCCACGCGCCGCCAGCATTCGCCTGGAACACCGCCATCAACTGACCGGAAAGAATAATGCCCGCCAGGAAGCCGCCAAGCGCCTCGACGCCGAGCAGGAAACCGACCAGGATCGGCACCATCACTGCGATCAACCCCAGGCTGATCAATTCCTTCTGCGCCGCAACCGTGGAGATGCTGACCGCCTGCGCGTAGTCGGGCGTCACCGTGCCTTCCATGACTCCTGGAATCTTGAACTGGCGGCGCACCTCATTCACGATCTGCGATGCCGCGCGCTGCACCGCGCGGATCGTGAGCGACGAGAACAGGAATGGCACGGCGCCGCCGATCAGCAACCCGATGAACACGACCGGCATGGCGACGTTGATGCCAACCGTGCGTAACTGCTCCTCCAGCGGCACGCCGATCTGCTCCTGCACCTTCGACACATCCGCCAGATACGAACCGTAGAGCGCGACCGCTGCAATCACTGCGGAACCAATCGCGATCCCCTTGGTGACCGCCTTCGTCGTGTTGCCGACCGCGTCCAGGTCGTCCATAACGTTGCGCGCGTTCTTGTCCAGCCCCGCCATTTCACCAATGCCGTTGGCGTTGTCCGAAATTGGACCGAACGAGTCCATCGAGATGGTGTTGCCGGTGAGCGTCAGCATGCCGATGCCGGTGAGCGACACGCCGTACAGCACAGCCGTGAGCGTCACAGTCGGGTCAGCCGAGTATCCGGCATAGATCGCAATCGAGGTCAGAATCGACGCACAGATCACCAGGATCGCCCATACGCTCGACTCCATGCCGAGCGCCAGACCGGCGAGAATATTGGTCGCTGCGCCGGTCTTCGACGCCTTGCTGGTCTCCTTCACCGGGCTGAAATGGGTGGACGTAAAGTACTCCGTCAGTTTATCGAGCGCCACTGCCAGCGCCAGACCGGCGATCGTCGCCAGGAACGGGCGCCAGTCGATCGCTCCGGTTGCCGGATCGACCATATAGATGGCGGTAAACCCGGCAAACCCGACGAGACAGACGAGCGCAGCGACGTAGAAACCGCGGTTCATCGCCGCCATCGCATTTCGGCGCTTCTCATCAGTGCTGACGATGGAGTTGCCGATCACCGAGGCGATCACGCCAATGGCGCGCAACACCAGCGGGAAGACGATAAAGCGCAGATCGTATTGACCGTCGCCCAGCGTGCCGACCACAGCATCGCCCAGCACCAGCCCCAGGATCAGCGCCGAAACCAGCGTCACCTCAAAACTCTCGAACACGTCAGCCGCCATCCCGGCGCAGTCGCCGACATTGTCGCCCACCAGGTCGGCGATCACCGCCGCATTGCGCGGGTCGTCTTCAGGGATGCCGGCTTCCACTTTCCCCACCAGGTCGGCGCCGACGTCCGCCGCTTTGGTGTAAATGCCGCCGCCGACGCGCATAAAGAGCGCAATCAGCGACCCGCCGAAGCCGAAGCCCAGCAGCGCATCCGGAGCAGCAATGCCGAACACCATAAAGATCAGCGTCCCGCCCAGCAGTCCTAGGCCCACCGTCAACATGCCGGTCACTGACCCCGACTTGTAGGCGACCTGCAATGCCGGGTTGTACCCCTTGCGCGACGCGGCAGCCACGCGAACATTCCCTTCGACTGCCACGTTCATGCCGACGAAGCCGACCGCATACGAGAATAACGACCCCATCAGGAAGGCGACGGCGCGCCCGATCGCCACCCACAGCGTCGCCGCCTCCTCGCTGCCGAAGTGCTCAACCGCCTCGCGCGTCGGCGGGATGATGAACACGCTGGCAGCCAGGAGAAATGTCAGAATGACGATGAGAATGGCGATGGTGCGGAACTGACGGCTGAGGTACGCATTGGCGCCGTCCTTGATGAAACTCCAGACCTCTTGCATGCGGGCGGTGCCTTTGTCCTGCGCCAGGATCTGCGCCCGGAGCACGAAGGCGTATGCGATGCCGAAGATCGCTACGCCAAGCACGGCCCATACGGCTGCCTGTTCGAAAGCGCTGAGTTCTTGCATGCGACTCTCTCCTTAAGTAGCTTACGAATAGCAACACTGCTGGCGCCTGGGAAGAACTGCTCTGTTTCGCCTGTCGGACGCTGGCGACTCTGCAAGCGTCAGTCGGATTGCCGGAAGGAAAGAGTTCCCCGACCTGGCAGGCTCTTGTCTGGCTCCTTTCAGTCTGGTTTCGCTTCTAGCGGGCAAGGTGATCGTGACGCCGATTGTAGCATAGCCCGGCGCGTCATGCAAAATGACGTGTCATCGTTATAAGGGATGACAACCTCAATTATACGCTTCTCGCCCGGTATGTAAAGCGCAAGGTCTTCCCCTCCTTTTGACGAGGGTCCGTCTCAGTGTCCATCCGTCGGAGGAAGAGGAGAAATGGTGATTGACACCCTCCAACTTTCGGGTATAATACCCCTCGAAACATCGTGCAACTTTTCACGTATTATCCGGGCGGCTTTTCCGGATCGAAAAAAATCACGCTGGCGCGGCGCGATGCGGTTTGGTTGCAGGGTCAC
>JAUQOW010000393.1 GCA_030550675.1 Chloroflexota bacterium | reverse complement strand
ACACGGCTCTTCAGGAAAATCTGGCTGGCGTGCGGGTCGTGCAGGCGTTTGCGCGCGAGCCTTACGAATGGCAACGCTATAACCGCCTGAATCAGCGCCTGCTCGACGCAAACGTGCAATCGGTTCGTGCGATGTCGCTGGCGTTTCCGCTTATTTTCTTCATTGGCAATCTGGGCACCCTGGCAGTGATCTGGTTTGGCGGGTATCGGGTGATCGACGGCGCTCTGACAATCGGCGAACTGGTGGCGTTCAACACGTATTTGGCGCTGCTCATTATGCCGCTCATGATGCTGGGTATGATTATGGCGCAGTTGACGCGCGCATCAGTCAGCGCAGAGCGGATCTTTGAGGTGCTCGACGCTGAAAGCGAAGTGCGCGATCACCCTGACGCCCGTCCGCTTCCGCCTGTCCAGGGGCGAGTGGCGTTCGAGCGCGTCTGGTTTGGCTACGGCGTCCGGGCTGATGGTCATCCGACGTCTGACGGACGCCATCCCATCCGGGAGGACCGGTATATCCTCAAGGATGTCTCGTTTGTCGCTGAACCAGGGCAAACGGTCGCCATTCTGGGGAAGACCGGCGCTGGCAAAAGCACAATTATCAATCTGATTCCGCGGTTCTATGACGTCACCCATGGGCGGGTCACGATTGACGGGATTGATGTGCGCGATGTGACGCTGGAGAGTCTGCGGGTGCAGATTGGAATCGTGTTGCAGGATACCACGCTGTTCAGCGGGAGTGTGCGCGACAACATCGCCTATGGTCGCCCCGATGCCAGTGATGCCGAAGTGGAAGCCGCGGCGCGCGCCGCGCAGGCGCACGAGTTCATCATGGGTCTGCCGAATGGGTACAACACCATTATCGGCGAGCGCGGCGTCGGATTATCGGGCGGGCAGAAGCAGCGGATCGCCATTGCGCGTGCGCTCCTGCGCGATCCGCGCATCCTGATCCTCGACGATAGCACCTCATCGGTCGATGCCGAAACCGAATATCAGATTCAACTGGCGCTCGAACGATTGATGGAGGGGCGAACGTCATTCGTCATTGCGCAACGCATCAGCACGGTGCGCCGCGCCGATCTCATCCTGCTGCTCGATAACGGGCGCATCGTCGCGCAGGGAACGCATGAGGAACTGCTGGCGAGCAGCGCGCTCTACGGCGAGATCATCGATTCGCAGTTCGGCGGAGTGCGGGAGGAGGTCGAACCCGTGGGGGTTTGACGATATTCATACATATGGCAAAACATCATCCCGTGTTTGTCCAACTGGTCAAAGTCGCAACTGCGGCGCATGTGGCGCTCTACCGACTGATGCGCGGCGCGTTGCCGCATCCGTTTCTGGGGCGACATTGCATTCTGCTGACCACGACCGGTCGGCGCAGCGGGAAGAAGCGCGTAACGCCGCTACTATTCGTGCGCGACGGCGGCGATTATATTGTGGTCGGCTCGTGGGGCGGCAGCGACACGCCGCCGCACTGGTACCTCAACCTGCGTTCCGATCCGCGCGTGATTGTTGAAGATCACGGGTACGTCGCCTCAGCCGTGGCGATTGAGGTGGATGATCCTGAGGAATACGAGCGTCTGTGGCAACGACTGGTCGCCATCTATCCGACCTATGAGGCATACCGGCGGCGCACCACCCGACGATTGCCTATTGTGCGGTTGAGTCCGATTGGGACGGTGACATCTGGCAGGGAGCAACGCATATGATGCACATGCTGCAACGGGTCGCCGAATTACCGCAGGAACGCGCTGAGAATCGCGGCGCGGTCGCGCGGCGACTGCTTGGCTATCTGGTTCCGTACTGGCGACGACTGCTGGCGATCCTGGGTCTGGTCATCGTTGCCGCCGCATCGCAGGCGCTCGGTCCGATGGTGATCGGCGCTGCGATTGACAGCGCGATTGCGCAGCGTGACGCTGGCGAACTGAATCGTCTGATGCTGATGCTCCTGGTCATCTATGTTGCCGGTATGGCTGCCGGGCGCTATCAGTTTATGCTGATGGGCGAAGTGGGGCAGCAGGTGCTGGCGCAGTTACGCAGCGAAATCTTCGCGGCGTTGCAACGGATGTCGCTCCGTTTCTTTGACCGCCGCCCGGCAGGCGAGTTAATGTCGCGTCTGGTGAATGATACTGAAGTCATCACGCAACTGATGGGGCAGGGGCTGGTGCAGGTGCTCGGCAGCCTGTTCGGACTGACCGGCATTCTGGTGGCGATGGTGGCGCTCGACTGGCGGCTGGCGCTGGCGAGTTTCATCGTCATTCCGGTGATGATCTGGATGACCGGTCTGTTTTCGCAGCTGTCGCGGCGGGCGTTTCGCCGCACCCGCGAGGCGATAGGCGATGTATCAGCGGAAATTCAGGAGGAAATCGCCGGTGTCAAGGTCGCGCAAGCGTTCACGCGCACCGCGCTCAACCAGCAGCGCTTCGCGCAACGCAACGCCGCCAACCGCGACGCCAATGTGAATGCTACCGCGATCACGTCGGCATTTATGCCAGCAGTGGATGTGCTCTCGACAGTCGCCATTGCGATCGTTGCCGGGTTCGGCGGTTGGCTGGTGATCCAGGAATCAGTCACCGTCGGCGTGGTGGTCGCGTTCCTGACGTACGTGCAGCAGTTCTTCCGCCCGGTGCAGGCGCTGTCGGCATTCTACACCACGGCGCAGTCGGCGCTGGCGGCGGGTGAGCGCATCTTTGCGCTGCTTGACACGCCGCCTGATCTGGTCGATGCGCCGGATGCGCAACCGCTGGGACGGATCGAGGGACGGGTGGAGTTTGACCACGTCTGGTTCAGTTACGGCGCTCGACCGGGAGAACAACCGGTTGATGAAGAGCAGTATGTGCTGAAAGACATCTGCCTGACGGCGGAATCAGGGCAAACGATTGCGCTCGTCGGACCGACCGGCGCCGGGAAGACAACGCTCGTCAACCTGATTGGGCGGTTCTACGATGTCAGCGCTGGCGCGGTCCTGATCGACGGCATCGATGTGCGGAAAGTCACCCGCACCAGTCTGCGGTCGCAGATGGGGATCGTGCTCCAGGACAGTTTTCTCTTCTCCGGGACAATCGCCGACAATATCCGCTATGGACGCCTCGACGCGAC
>JAUQOW010000121.1 GCA_030550675.1 Chloroflexota bacterium | reverse complement strand
TCGAGCAGGCTTTCATACACCGAACCGAGTTCTTCCACATCGAGCGCCGCATAGTTGACGCGCCGCAGCGGGGCGTCGTCGCGCTCGCGGTAATAGGTCAAATGCCGGATCGCCGCCAGCAGGTCGCGGTTGGCGATGGAGCAGTCATCGAGCGCAAGCGGCGCAAACAGGTCGCCGTTGAGCGGAGGCGCCCCCAGGATCGCCGCCAGCGTCTCATCCGCCAGGGTGCGCCAGAGCGCCCGCAGCCCATGCCAGAGATCGTCGTGATCGTCATACGCCCGCCGGTCCATCGCCAGACGACCAAGCCGCCCAACCCCATAATGATCCCGGTAGAGACGGTGCATCGCACTGTCTCCACCGCCCGCGCGGACGGCGGCGACGCCGTCCGCGCGTCCCGCATCGGCGCCGGGATGCCCCGTGTCATCCATCAAGCCGCGCTCTTCTGCAACGAGGAGGAACAGGAAGCGATACACCAGGCGCAGCGTCTGCCGGTAGAGTTCGGCCGCCTGCGCATCCATGCCGGTCGCTTTCGCGCTACCGGTGATCATGGCGCGGAGCTGGTTGTTCGCGGAATGCGCCAGGAAGCCATTCGCCAGGACGTGCAACGCCGCCTCGACGCCGTCGCGCAGTCGTTCACGCACCCGCCCGCCCTGCTCGATGGCGCGCTGATAGTACTGTTCGAGCAGGCAGGCATGCGCATCAGCGGACGACGTCGGCAGGCGCGAGCGATGGATCAGGCGGAAGAGGAGCGCGAAATCGGTGAAGCGCTGCTCCTCAAGGATGGCTTTCAGGTCGAACTCGACATACGCCTGCCGCCGGAGATACGCGCTGGTGCGCAACAGGCGCAGAACGACGCCATTGGTCACCATCCCCCACAGCGCATCGCTCACATTCAGATGCTCTTGCAGCAGCGCGTGCGGCGACATGCGCGGCAGCCCCGACGCCACGGCGACCCGCCCCAATTCCTGGCGCGCGCCGACGATGTGGATCGGCGGCGCGTCATCGGCGTCGCCGGCGCGGTGCGAGACCGGGAACGGAACGCGGTCGGCGGCGCTGTGGCGCGGGTTCGGGACGATCTGATAGTCGAGGAGGCTGAGAAACGGAGTCACCCAGGCGTCGCGGGTGACGGCGGCGGCGCTGTCGGTTTCTGGCAGGCGCGCCAGGCGGTTCCGGAACGCCGTCCAGAGGTGCAGCGCATCACGAAAGCGTTCCGCCAGGTCGTCAGAGAGGCTGCGGGCGGCGTCCAGCCCGAAATCCTGCGGTCGCTGCCCCGGTCCTTCGCCCCTGGCGAGCGCTTCGAGCGTGTCAGACGAGAACAGCCCGCCTTCAATGCGAATGGCGCGTGTCGTGCTCATCGCGTCAATCCTCGTGCTGTCGCGTCCTCATCCCCCCTGCCCCCTTCCTCACAAATGTAGAGTTTTTCGGCGAGCCACCGTGCTGAGTCGCCCGCTTCAGGCATCAGGACGCCAAGACGCGCCCCGCTCCCCCCACCCCCCGCATGCGGGGGGCGAAGGGAGGGCGGGAGCGGGGCGGGGGGTAAGGGCTAACCCCCCGCCACCGGTTGCAGCGCCAGCACACCGAGCAGATCGGGCGGGAACTGCGGCTGCACCTTCAGATCGCGGATGCGCAGCCGCATCGCCTGGCGAATGCGCCGGTGCGCAGTGGTCAGTTCAGCGGCGCGCTGCGTCAGGCGCTGCCGCATCGCCTGCTGAACGGCGCCGTCCGCTCCCCACGCTTCGGCGTGCGCCTTCCATTCCCCGATCTGCGCCAGCGTCGCCTCGATCAGGTCGCGTTTTTCGCCAGGCGGCACATTCGCGTCGGGCTGCGCCCCGGCGAGCAGGCGCAGCGCCTCGTCGTCATCGAGCGCGTGAAGCGCGCCGCCGACATCGGATGAAATGCCGAACACCCGCACCTCTTCGGCAAGCGATGGACGCAGTTCAGGAATCTCAATCAGATACCGCACCCGCAGCAGGAAAAGAGTCGTCAACCGCGCGACGGCGCGGGTGCGGATGACGCCGCAGCGGGCGGCGCGCGCCGCGCTGCGGCGGGTCAGCGCCTCTTCGAGCAGGAACCCGGCGAGCGACGCCGTCAATCGATGGTTCCGCCCCACATACTCCGCGCCCTCAGGAGTCGGCGAGACGAAACTGATTGCCCAGAACGGCTGCGATCGCGCAGCGGGCAGCGCGTCGGCGACGGCATCAGGCAGCGCGCGCACCGCTTCCGGCGCCAGATTGACGCGGAAAACCGCCGGACGCCGCGGATCGGGCGCAATCGAGAGACCAAGCCGTTGCGCAGCGGTCAGCACGAACGCGCGCACCGCATCGGGGTCGCCGAGCACCGCATCGGCGGCTTCGAGTTCGCGCCGCACCTCGTCGGCGTTGATTGCGCGCTGCGCAAAGCGCGTGCGGCTGATCCTCTCCCGCGCCGCCGCCTCGTCCCAACGGCGATGCAGGTCGCTCACTTCCGGCGCGACGAAATCGAACTGGAGTTGCATTGCGCCCGGCTCATCGAACCGCTGTTCCGCGCGCTGAGCCTGTCGAGCCGCGCCGCCGCGCAGGAAAAGCGCCTTCAGCACCGCTTCAGTGACGCTCTCATTCGCTTCCGGCACCGGCACGTGCGTGCCGAGCGCATTCCGAATCTCGCGCGCCTTGTTGAGCAGCACATCGAGCAGCACGCCATCCACCGGGTTATCGGGGCTGTAGTAACGCACCGTCACCACCCGTGGCGCCGGCTGCCCGTAGCGATCCACCCGCCCCTCGCGCTGCTCCAGCCGGTTCGGGTTCCACGGCAGATCGTAGTGGATCGCAGCGGTGAAGCGTTCCTGAAGGTTAATCCCTTCGGAGAGGCAATCGGTCGCCACCAGCACGCGCGGCTGCGACAGGTCGATGCTGGCGATCAGTTCGCGCCGCTCCTCTTCCGCCTGCCGTCCGGTGATGCAGACCACCCGCACAGGGGACAGATCGCAACGCAGACGTTGCGCGACATACTCCGCCGTGGAGACATAGCGACACCAGACAATCGGGTTCAACCCTTCGTCGAGCAACCCGCGCACCAGGTTCACGCACCCGACAACTTTGGCGTCCTGGTCGCGAGCTTGAATAGCGGCGGCGCGGCGCGCCAGGTCGCGCAGCAGGCGCTGTTCGCGTTCTTCGAGCGTCAATTCGGCGGCGCCAATCGGCGCATACGGCGTCTCATCATCGGTGCGATCCTCCGTCGATTCAAACACCGTGGGCGCAAAATCCACGCCATCATCCTCATCGCTGAACAGTCCATCGCCGCCAAGCCGTTGCTGGCGCGCTTCCAGCGCCGCAACCGCCGCCGCCGGGCTAGACATCACACAGCGCAGCAACGCCAGCGCCCCCCAATAGCGCACCCGCCGCTGGCGTTCGACCAACCGCTCCCCGGTGCGCACGATTTCAGCGCAGAACGCATACGTGCGCTGAAACAAATCCTGATACTCCGGCGACAGGCGATACGTCGCATCGCGCATCTCCCGCTGCGGAAACGGCAGAGTCTCAGACCCGCTTTCTTTCCAGTCACGCAGGATATCGGCGCGGGTGCGCTGCACAAAATGGCGCGCCAGCGTGATGCGCTGCGGCTCGGTGAGCGCCGCGACGTCCCATGCGCCGAACTCCCGGTTCAGCAGCGACAGCAGCGCCTGAAACGTCTCCGGCACGCCGCTATGCGGCGTGGCGGTGAGCAACACCATGTGACGCTGCGGATCGTCGGCGAGCGCGCGCACCAGTTCGTGGCGCTCCTGCTGGGCGCGCGCATTGGCTGGCGCCGCACCATGCGCCTCGTCCACAATCACGAACTCCGGCGCGTGGATCAGAAACCGATGGCGATGGCGGTCGGTCTTGACCCAGTCGATGCTGATCACCTGCACCGGGAAATGCTCATAGAAATCGACGCCCGGCGGCGACTCGCGCTCCAGTTGGCTGATAGTTCCAGGACGAACGACAACGGCTTCGAGGTTTGCCTTCGTGATCAGCTCTTCCTGCCACTGATCGCACAGATAGGGCGGCGCGAGCACACACAGACGGCGGATTTCGCCCCGTTCCCACAATTCGCGCGCAATCAGCAGCGCCTCAATCGTCTTGCCCACGCCCACATCATCGGCGATCAGCAGGCGCACCGGATCGAGGCGCAACGCCATCAGGAGCGGAACGAACTGATACGTGCGCGGACGGATCGAGATCCGTCCCAGCGAGCGGATCGGCGACGCTCCCTCGCGTAGCGTCAGGCGCGCCGCCTGCCACAGCAGGTGCGCACCCGCAGCGTCGGAAAGGTCATTGGGCGTGGGAAGCGGAAAGAACGCCGGAGTCACGCGCTCTTCCGGCAGCGTGTAGGCAATCCGCTCGCTGAGGGCGCGATGCACCGCCACCGCCTGATCGGTCACCCCCGTCAGCGGGCGCAGCAGAAAGAGATCGTCCGTTTCGCCGGGCAGCAGCACCCACTCGCGGTTGCGGCAGCGAACAATAGAACCGGGTTGCATAGGCGCGCTCACATGCTCAGAGACTCTCGCGGCATCTCCTTCCACAGGCGCCGGCTGCGCCGTTCGCCGTGCGCTGTAACAACCATCCTGCAGGAAGGACCATCCGCCGGTGGGACGTAGCGCGGCGCAAAGCCGCCATAAACCATAGTCTACCACATGCCCGGATGTGGGTGCGCACCCGCGCAGCGCCAACGGGCGACAGCAGAGCAGCGCATCCTGCGCAGGAACGCGCAGCGCGCCCATAGCGCCCCCCGCCGCCAGCGTTCTGGCATACCCTCATCATGACCCGTTCTCGCCTGAGAAATCCTGCCCCTGAGACGGAAAAACGCCATCCCCCGGCAACGCCAGGCGAATGGGTCCCCGCGCCGTGCGACCATCAACGATTCGCCCTTTTTGGGTAATCACAATCAACCCGGCATCCGCCAGAGCGCACGCGGCGGCGCGCACCGCCGGCATCGCAGCGCGCCAGTCGTGCGGCGCCCACACCCGCGCCGCCTCCGACGGGCAGATGCTCTTCCCAACTCCACGCTGCCGGACGAGGTGCAGAATGATCTCGTCCAGCGATTCCTGGTCGGTCCGTTCTGTCATGGCAGGAAACGTACCAGGCGACAGCCTGGTGAAGACCACGAAAATGCCTGGGCGCGGCGGGTTAAAGCCCTTGCTGAGCTCGTGAAAGCCCCTGCGGGGCTTCAACTCTCCCCCGATCGACACCTCGCGCCAGCCCCATAGGGGCTTCAATGCGCTAAGCGAGGGCTTTAGCCCGCCGCCCCCAGAACGTGCGACCAGGCAGCGCATGTCTGCCGGAAACATCTCTCCCCCGACCGACATCGCGCCAGCCCCATAGGGGCTTCAATGCGCTAAGCGAGGGCTTTAGCCCGCCGCTTCAGCCCGCCGCCCACTGAATTCTCAATCTTTAGCCCGCAGCGCGGAGAATACGCGACGGCGGCGCAGGTCCGCCGGAAGCATGTCTCAGCGTAACGGAGCATAGCGCAGGCATCACATGTGCGAGGCTGCGGATCGTCGATGCGAATCACGCAAACATTTCGTTGACAGCGCAGGAGAAACCAGGCAGAACGTCGGGAAACGAAAGCGCATCGCCCTCGGTGAACGCGCGTGCGACACCGCCTGGCGTATATGCGACCACCTCTCGTGTGCGCGGGTAGATGACCCATACGAGCGACACGCCAGCCCGCAGAAAATCAGGGACTTTTTCCCAGACGTCCTCTGCCGTCTCATGAGGGGCGACCACTTCGACAGCGAGGTCGGGAGCGCAATCCCAGAAACCTTCCGGCGCTCCGCCGGGCGGAACGCGCTCCGCTCGCACATACGAGACATCCGGCGCGCGCACAGTATCAGGGTCGCGCGCGAGAAGATAGCCCGCTTCAACGCCAACATATCCGCCGGTCGTCTGCCGACTCCAGAGACGCAGCGCGGTCGCAGCTGCGGCTGCGATAGCGCCGTGTCGCCCGCCTGGAGGCATGGTTTCGATCACCTCCCCGCGCACCAGTTCACGATGCGCGCCAGAGTCTGGCAATCGCCAGAACTCCCGGGCAGTCATGATCCGGCGTGTGACCAGGCTCATGGATTACGTTCTCCTCAACTAAGAGGAAGATCAACCAGATGTTGGACAATCTTGCAATTGGCGTTGGCTTCGACAGGCTCAGCCAACGCCAGCCGCACGGCGATCAGCATGGACAAGATTATGCAACATCTGATTGATCGCTCTATAAGAAGATCGACCTGAACCTGGACAATCACCCCTGCATCTGTGGCGTGGTTGACGCTGGCTAAGCCTGTCGAAGCCAGCGCCGATCAAAGATTGTCCAAACATCTCGTCTTCCTATAATGAGGACGGCGCCAGCGGTCCGATCATCAACGCATCAAGTTCAGCGCCCGCCGGGTATAGCTCTGTTCCCGCCGGAACGATCAGCAGCGCATTAGCGCCCAGCATCGACAGCAACCGGCTGCTCCCCTGCCGACCGGTGCTGCGCGCCACCAACCGTCCATCTTCCCAGGTGACAATGGCGCGCTGATATTCCGGGCGATCCGGCGACGGACGGATCGGATCGCGCAGCGTCACCCGCACCCGCGGACGATCAGGGCGCGCATCGCCCTGCAAACGGCGCAGCGCAGGGCGCACGAACACCTCGAAAGACACCAGCGATGAAACCGGGTACCCCGGCAAGCCAAACGCCAGCAGCGGGGATGAACGCATCGAGGCGGGGCGATCAATTGTCGCAAATGTCGTCGGTTTACCCGGCTTGAACGCAATGCGCCCGAAGTGAACGGTTCCCAACTCCGCCAGCAGCGGCTTGATCAGGTCGCGCGTCCCCATCGAAACGCCGCCGCTTGTCAGCAACACATCGGCGCGGTCGAGCGCTTCGAGGATTGCAGCGCGCTGCACCTGCACATCATCGCGCGCGATGCCGAGCGAGAGCGCCACACATCCGGCTTCGCGCGCCGCCGCCATCAACGCATAGCGATTGCTATCGCGCACCCCGCCGGGAAACACCTCGCCATCCGGCTCATACACCTCATCGCCCGTCGCCAGCACTGCGACCACCGGACGACGGTACACCGTCGCCCTGACGCGCCCCACGGTCGCCAGCAACCCGATTTCAGCGGCGCCAAGCGTCGTCCCGCGCGCCAGCACCAGTTGACCGGCGGCGATGTCCTGCCCGACGGTGTGAATATTGTCGCCGGGGCGGAGTGCGTGGCGCACCATCAGCATGCCGTCGCGCTCCTCCGTATGCTCAACCATAATCACGGCGTCAGCGCCATCCGGAACCGGAGCGCCGGTCATAATGCGCACGGCGGTCCCCGGCGCCACGTGCAACCCTGGCGTCGCGCCAGCCGTCACCTCAGCGATCACCCGGCGCGGAGCGTCGCCATCGGCGCTGCGCAGCGCATACCCGTCAACCCCCGCCTTGGGCGTGTCGGGCAGCGGTTCGACGCTGTAGACATCCTCCGCCAGCACCCGACCATCGGCAGCATCGCGGAGGACATCGATCGCTTCGACGCCGAGCGGCGCGACATGCGCCGTGATGAGGCGCTGCGCCTCATCAATCGAAACCATTGGATAGGGCGATTCGCGCTGCATACCCATCGATCTACGCTGGCGTCGCCGCAAGTTCAGCCGACTTCTTCGCCGCGTGCTCCTGCTCGCTCAGGAACCAGGTCGCCTCCATCGCCGCCTTGCACCCCTCGCCAGCCGCCGTGATCGCCTGGCGGTAGATATGATCGACCACATCGCCAGCGGCGAACACCCCCGGAATGCCGGTGCGCGTCCGATGATCGGCGACGATGTATCCGTTTTCGTCCAGTTCCAGTTGCCCTTTGAACAGCGATGTGTTTGGAATATGACCAATGTACGGGAACACACCGTCCGTTTCAATAATCGAAACCTCGCCGGTCTTGAGATTGCGCACGCGCACGCCGGTCACTTTGTCGTCCCCCAGAATTTCTTCAACCACCGAGTTCCACACAAAAGAAATCTTCGGGTTCGAGAATGCGCGCTCCTGCAAAATCGGATCAGCGCGCAGCGCATCGCGCCGGTGCACGATCTTCAGTTCAGAAACATAGCGCGTCAGGAACAGACCTTCATCCAGCGCGCTGTTCCCGCCGCCGACCACCACGACCCGCTTGCCGCGGAAGAAGAACCCATCGCACGTTGCGCAGTACGACACGCCGCGGTTCGCCAGCCGCTCCTCGCCGGGAACGCCGAGTTTGCGCGGCGATGCGCCGGTTGCGATGATCAGCGCATCCGCTGTCACCTCCTCGCCATTGTCGGGGAAGATGCGGAACGGGCGCTGTGACAGATCGACGCGCTCGACGATGGCGTCCATGTAGCGCGCGCCGAAACGCGCCGCCTGCTTCTCCATGTTGTCGGCAAGCTCGAAGCCGCCAATCCCCTCAACGAAGCCCGGATAGTTCTCGACTTCGCTGGTCGTTGCAATCAGACCTCCCGGCTGCAACCCGCGGATCACCAGCGGCTCAAGGTTGGCGCGCGCCGCATAGAGCGCCGCAGTCAGTCCTGCCGGACCAGAACCAATAATCACAACTTTGCTGTGCATATCGTCGTCTCCCTGTGCATTGAATAAACGGCTCCTCTGCGCCGCCGCTTGTATGATGATACCACACCCGCGAAGGTTACGCCGACAGATTCGGTCCCCCCGGAGGCGTCCGGTACCGCCGTCGCCCGCCCCACATGCCAGCGCAGGATGAGGATGATCGGCGCTCTTTCGTGAACAACGCTCCCGTGGCAGGATGAGCATAGCGTTCTTATGTGCGTGACGGGAGGCGGTATGCGCTGGCTTGCTCTCGGACCACTCGCCCTTGCCGCAGCAGTGATGATGGCGCTTGCGCCAATATCCACCAATGCTGCGCCGACCGCCCTCATCAACGAATTCATGCCCGCCCCGTCGAGCGGACCGGAATGGGTCGAGATCGTCAACTACGGCGACGCCCCGCTCGACATCGGCGGCTGGAAGATCGATGACGACACGCCTGGCGGTTCGCAAACCGTCATTCCTCCTGGCGTGGTCATTCCCCCATATGGTCTGTTCGTCATCGAATTGAGCACGAACATCCTCAACAACACCGGATCGGACGCCGTGACGCTGCTCAACGCCGCTGGCGCTGCGGTTGACGTGGCGCCCTACGCATCGGCGACGGTCGGCAAGAGTTTTGCGCGCATTCCGGACGTGATCGGCGCGTGGGTAAAGAGCGATCCATCGCCCGGCGCCTGGAACGCGCCGCCCGGACCGGCGCCATCCGCAACGCCGCCGCCTGATGATGCTGCTTCTCCCGAACTATCGCCCACCCGCGACCCATTGCCGATAGCGACATACTCGCCAACGCCCACCGGCGCGTCGGCGACGACGCCCACGTCGTCGCCGACCGGAGAACCGACCGCGATCGACACGCTAACTCCCGGTGGCGCCGCATCGCCGACCCGCACGCCGTCGCCAACCGGGGAAACGACCGCAACAGCGGAACCGACCGAGACGCACGCGCCAGCGTTGACCGCGACGACGGAGCCGACGGCGACCCCCGCGCCGACCCCCAGCCGCACCCCCTCGCCGACCGACGAGCCGACTGAGACGGCGGAACCGACCGCCACGCGCACGCCGACCCCAACCCGCACCCCCTCCCCGACGCGCACGCCGACCCCAACCCGCACCCCCTCCCCGACTGACGAGCCGACCGAGACGGCGGAACCGACCGCCACGCGCACGCCGTCGCCCACGAAAACGCCCTCAGCGACCCGCACCCCCTCGGCGACCCGCACCCCCTCCCCGACCGACGAACCCACCCCGATTGTTGCGCCCTCCGCGACGCGCACGCCGTCGCCAACCCGCACCCCCTCGGCGACCCGCACCCCCTCCCCGACGCGCACGCCGACCCCCAGCCGCACCCCCTCGGCGACCCGCACACTGTCGCCGACCCGCACCGCTCCATCGAGCGGCGCCGCAGGGGGAGCGTCGAGAACACCCGTTGCGCCACCGCCCGGCGGAACAGCGGCGGCGGACGCAACCCTCGCCCCCGCCGCCGCCCGTCGTTCGTATGACCGACTGCCTGCGTGGGCGCCCGGCGGGTTGCCGACCGGCGCGCCATTTGCCGTATCAGAAGCGCGTGAGCCGTATACTCTCCTGCTCACGCCTGTCATAACCGCTTCTTCTCCTGCACCCGCGCCGACGCCGACCATTGCCGCAACCACCGCTGCCGCGCCATCCGCACCCCGCGCCGCCGCCCCGCTGATCACCGTGAGAATAAGCGCCGGCGTCCTTCTGATCATCATCGCCCTGTGGCTTGCCGTTCGCTCGTTTCGCCGCCCGAAGCGGAACACGTCCGCAAGCGACGCTCCGGAAGCGGAATGGACCTACGACATATGACACGGCGGTTGACGCTATGCTATAATGGCGCTTCCGAACGTGCTTGTGCGCACCGCCGCGCTATCACAGGGAGGTATGCCATGCTTGACCCGACGCCGCTCATCCAGGAGCGATTAGCACAGAACCGCTGGGGACTGCTCGGCGGTCAGGGATGCGTTCTCGGATTTGATGTCGGCAGTTATGGATTGCGAGCGGCGCTGGTTGACCTCAGCCATCACACCTATGTCAGCGCACACCGTGAGCCGGAGCGCGAGACGCCAGAGGAACTCGTGGGGGGCGCGATCAAACTGGGAAACGAACTCATGGCGGCGCACGGCATCGCCTCCGCACAACTGGTCCGCATTGGAGCGGGGTTTGGCGGTCCCGTCGATGTTCGTCAGGGAATCGTGCTGCTGTCGCCGCGCGTTCCGGGCTGGGAGCGCTACCCGCTGCGCGAAGCGTTCGAGAACGCCTTCGGCGCGACGTGCGTCGTCGATAACGACGCCAACCTGATTGCTCTGGCAGAAGCGACCTTTGGCGTGGGGCGCGATACGCAGCACCTGGTCTACATTCACCTGAGCACCGGCGTCGGCGCCGGTCTGGTGCTCAACGGGCGCCTGTACCACGGCGCTACCACCACGGCTGGCGAGATCGGGCATGCCGTCGTGGGTCCGGTCGACCCGACGCGCCCTGGTGAACGACCCAAAACGCTGGAAGAGCACGTATCCATCAAGGGGCTGCTGAACCGCGCGGCAGAACTCGGTTTGCACACGAACCTGTTGAGCGACATTTTCAGCGATCATCCGGCGGCGCGGCAGGTGGTCGCCGAAGCAATCGACATTCTGGCAGTGCGCATCGCGCAGATCGTCGCCCTGATCGATCCGCAGATGGTCGTGATCGGCGGGGTCGTCGCGCGCAACGGCGGCGAAGCGTTTATCAACGCTATTCAGGAACGGATGCACATGTACATCGGGCAGATGGTCGAGCGCCCGGTGAAGGTGGTCGGCGCCGTCCTCGGTCCCGACAGCGTAGCCATCGGCGCCGTAGCGCTGGCGCTCGAAAGCATGCGCGACTGAGTCGGGTTGCGCCGCCAGAGCGAACACGCTATAATGTGCGATGCACCGCGGGGCGGCAGATACTTGCTGAACCCCGCCAGGACCGAGAGGTAGCAACGGTAGGCGAGTTCCTCTGGGTGTCCCGCGGTGTCATCGCCGGCGCGTCGCGTCGGTTTTTTTACTGATGATGGTCAACTGCACAACTCGATGGCGCGTCGTCCCAATTCGCGAATATCCTCCGAAATATCGGGAGCGTCAAGTTCGTCCCACGTCACCCAGCGCGCTGCACGCGCCTCGCGTTCCGCTGGCGCCAGCGCCCCGCCGCGCACCCGCGCGAAGTAGATCAGGTCGATATGCTGGTGTCCTGGCGCGATATCTTCAAGCAGGATGCAGTATGGTTGCGGCAACACACGCACCTCGCCAAGCATGCCGCCGGGCGTCAACAGCTCCACTTCAAGCCCGGCTTCTTCGCGCACCTCGCGAATGGCTGCTTCGTCGGGCAATTCGTGCGGGTCGATATGCCCGCCAGGCGGCAGCCACTTGCCCAGCTTGCGATGCAAGAGCAACAGGGTGCGTCGCTCGTGAACGACAAACGTGGTGGCGGTAAAATCGCGGGTGATGTCTGGCATGGCGCATTCCTCTGGTAATGCTACGGTTTCGAGGGAGTAGTATACTACGCGGCGACGGGACTCCTATGCATACATCAGGACTGTTAGCGCATAGACTGGCGTGGTGCATGTGGGTTATAATGAGCAGTGGTCTGGCGCTTTTACGATCGTCGACTCTGTATCTGTCGCATCGTTATCTGGTATTGTCTGTGTGTTCACCTGCTCTGGCAACTCTGAATGACCAGGAACATCCCCGCGCAGGTTGAGGAGGTATCGTTGGAAAGCCTCAGGATACCCATTCTGAAGATCGGCGATGTGCTGATAGCCTCGATTCAAGTGGCGTTGCACGATGCGTCCGCCGTGCAGTTCAAGGATGATCTGCTGCAGAAAATCTACGACACCAAAGCGCGCGGTCTGATCGTCGATCTGACCGCTGTCGATGTTGTGGATAGCTTCATCGGGCGTCTGATCAGCGACATCGCCTCGATGGCCGGCCTGATGGGAACAAAGGTGGTCATTACCGGTCTCCAGCCAGCGGTGGCGATTACGCTGGTGGAATTGGGGCTGGAACTGACCGGCGTGATGACTGCGCTCAATCTCGAAAAAGGTCTGGCGATGCTCCGCCGACAGGCTGAGGAGGACGCCAATGGCACAGGCTAAGGTTGCGCCGATCCGTAGCGACCTCGACATCGTGATCGCTCGCACCCTTGCCCGTGATACTGCGAAGGCGCTCGGCTTCGGTGCGATTGATCAGGCGCGTATTGCAACCGCCGTCAGTGAACTGGCGCGGAATATCTTTCTCTATGCCGGCACCGGCACCGTCACCATTCGCGAAATTGAGCGCGGCGGAAGGAAAGGGATCGAAATCATCTGCGAAGATCAGGGACCCGGCATCGCAGATATCGATCTCGTGATGCAGGACGGCTACAGCACATCACGCGGCATGGGCATGGGGCTGCCCGGCGCCAAGCGACTGATGGACGAATTCGATATCAAGTCCGCTGAAGGTCAGGGAACGATCATTCACTGCCGGAAGTGGCGCACCTGACCGGACGGGATGCAGAAGAAGCGCCAGCGAGCCGCCGCTTTCACGGCTCGCTGGCGTTTTTGCGTTTCATTCCGGCAGCGTCCGGGCAAGGCGCTCGATGCGGTTGAGCAGGTCGCTGATCTCAAACGGCTTGAGCAGATGATCATCGGCGCCAGCGGCGCGGCTGCGCTCGATGTCAACCGCCTCGGCGCGCACTGAAAGGATAAGGATCGGCACGGAACGCCGCGTCTTGATCTGCCGGCAGACTTCCCATCCGTCCAGATATGGCAGGTTGACATCGAGGACGATGAGATGCGGCGCCGTCTCCGCGTCGCGCTGGAGCGCCTCGATACCGTTGCGAGCGGTGACGATGTCGTAGCCTTCGGACGCCAGAACGCGCTGCACCAGATCGAGAATGTCCCGGTTGTCGTCAACAATGAGAATGCGCATCGGAGTACTCGGGACCGCCTGTCTATGCGGTGCATTATACCGCAGGATGTTTCCGGTCAAGGGATATAACGTCAGTCTGCTACAATTCGCAGTTGACATGCGCTCCACGCTGCTGATGGATATTGCCCTAACATTTCCGCTCTGCGCCTGTGCGCCCGGCAGTCGATGGAATGTGAGTCTCGCACAGCGGTTGATGAAGATGCAAACCCGGTATTCCTGGGCGTGGCGGGCGAAAGCCGCGCTGCGCCCATGCAAGCCCCGGAGGGGCTTCCACGTCCTGAGCCAGAGCTTTAGCCCGCCGCTCAACAGACGCGGTCCGGCAGCATGCGGACGCACGTCCGCGCCGAGCATACGCACGCTCGGCGGGGGCTTCCACGTCCTGAGCCAGAGCTTTAGCCCGCTGCTCAAAAGTCGCACGCGACCGTCATCGCCGCACGACCGCCGCCCTTCAGGTTGTTGTC
>JAUQOW010000120.1 GCA_030550675.1 Chloroflexota bacterium | reverse complement strand
GCTTCCCGGCGGCGGTCGGGGTCGATTTGAGATCGTGCCATCTGGCGGCGTTGCACTGACGGTCAATAGCGCGCCAACGGTTGCTGCAATCGACATTCCGCCGCAGGCGTGGATCGATGGACCTGCCGCGCTGCCGGTTGGCGTGCCGTTGCTTCTCTACGGACGGGCTGCGGACCGTGAGGACGGCGCGCTTGCGCATCTGTCGTGGAGTGTCAATGGAGCATTTGTGGGTGGGGGACAGACGTTGATGCTGGACAACCTCGCGTCCGGCGCATACCATATTCGCCTGACGGCGCGCGACAACAGCGGGAATGAGACAGAGGCGGAACATCGCGTCATTGTCGAGCAACGATGAGCACGTAGAGACGTTGCATCGCAACGCCTTCGGCGCGTAGAGACGTTGCATCGCAACGCCTTCGGCGCCCCAGGTATACAGCAGCGTTGAAGGTTGAAAAAAGTAGGAAGGTTGCAGGTGGGAAGGTTGAAGGCGGGTAGGAACCATGAGACCCTGGCGACCGGAGACCGGATCGCCCGCTCACAGAATCCCCAAGAGAACAGGAAGTGAGGGCTGCATGCCCTTTGAGCAGATCGTGCAACAGCACGGCGACGATCTCTATCGTCTGGCGGTGCTGCTGACGCTTGATACAACTGAAGCGAATACTCTCATTCGGCGAGTTGCTCGTCGTTTTCGTGATCGCAACCCCGCCGATGCGCTCGCAGTAGCGAGCGCCCTGTTCGAGCATGCACACACGCGACGTAATCTGTTACGACGGAGTATATCGCCTGGTTGGAGGACCGCGCCAACCGTCCAATCTGAGGATGCGCCATTGATCACCGCGATTGCGCGCCTGCCCCATGCGCAACGGCTCGCGCTGGGTATGGCAGTGTTGCACGCCTTCGACGGCGAGGATCGTTCAAAGCAGACCTTTGCCGGGCAGGAATGGCGCACACTGGTGCGAGATGCGCTGTTGTCACTGTTGCCAGTCGCTGATCCCGCGATTGATCACTCGCTCTTCGATACACACCAGACGCCGGAGGAGTGTCGGACAACGCGCGCAGCGCTGACCCTCGATCCAGCGGCTGCGTCTGAGAGTTCCGACGTACGCGGGCATCTGGCGCTCTGCGAGACGTGCCGGCAAGCGGCGCGTGACTGGCGGCGCGCTGCGACGCGGGTGGAAGAAACGTTGCGCGACGTGTTGCGTCCATTTCGGTTATCGGAAAGCATTGCGGCGCAGGCGATCACCGCAGCGCGTCCCGATGCGCGTCCAATCGGGCGACGCCTGATCGAAAGCCGCTGGTCGCGTCGCGCGTTGCTGCCGATGGCAGTGCTGTTTCTGATTGCGTTGATAGTCTGGCCCCGCAGAGCTGTTGAGGAGACGTCTGTTTCCACAGCGCCCGCCTACTCGTTTCGTGAATTGCTTGATCGGGCAGAGCAGACGCTGTACGCCCCCTCGCCCGGCGAAGGAAGCTGGCACGGCAGGTACCTTATTCGCTGGACATTTGTGGACCAGACGTATGCCAACCTGCGCGGCGATCTCTGGATTGACCGTGAGAACGGACAGCACCGCGTCCAACTCGTTCATCAGCAGGGGGGTGCGCCCTACGAATTTCAGCTTGTCGACAGGCGAGGTCAGGCGTGGTATGCGGTAGCGCCAGCGTACAGCGCGACGCTGGGTCTGCCGTTCGAGGGCGACGACTCACAGGGCATTCGGGCGGATGTCGATGCTGACATGCGGCAGCGGCTGTTGCAGGCGCGGCTGAACAGCGGAGCGTGGGCGATGCCGCGTCTCTACCTGAATCAGGCGCGCATGGCGGACGTGCAGAGTTGGGGACGAAGACAACTCGACGACGGTACACAGGTCGAGGTCGTTGGATTTCGCGGCGTGAGTCTGCTTGGCTTTCCTCCTGATGCACCAGATGCTGGCGATGTGAGCGCCACGATCTTGCTGGCGATCGATGGAGCGACGGGTGTGCTGCGTGAAATCCGCGAACTGATCGGTCCGTCCGAAGGCGAGCAGGCGAGTCGCACCGTCTGGGCGTTCGACGGCGGACACGAAGTGGATCCGCGCGAGGAAGCGCGCATCTTTGGCATTGCGTTTGCCTGGAATGGTCGGGGAACGTTCGTCAGACAGAACGAGATCGTTTCGCCCCATTTCCCGCTTGTCCCGCCACCGGCGATCATTTCGCTCGAACAGGCAATACGCGAGATGTTGATACTGCCTGATCCGCCGCCTGATACTGTTGAGGCGATTCTGACGCGCGGCTCAATTAATGACGATGCATGGCATCCTGGCAGCGGGTATGTTGCGACCTACATTGGTTCAGGACGGCGGTTGATCATCAGGGCGCCGCCGGTCGCCGAAGTTCCGGCGCTGGACGAATTCATCAACGCCGATGTTGACCGGGTTCGTGCAGGAGCATATGAGGCCTGGCTTCGTCCAGGTCTGCGCTGGACATATCGGGCGATTGTCGTTGACGAACAGTCATCGCTATGGGGATATGTTGCTGAGGTGGAAGCGCAGGGATACACGCGCGCTGAGGCGCTGTCGCTGCTGGCGTCGCTCGCTGTCGTGACGCCGCAGCGGTACGAGGAGCAACAGGCGCTCTTTGTGACGGGCGCAGCCAGCGCGCCGCGTCGCTGAGCGTGTCACCGATTTTCTTCACGGCGTTGCAATTGCTCTGCCGCCTGGCGTTGCACCCAAAGCGGCGGCACGCCATAGAAGGCGCGCTCCGCATCAGTGACGTTCGGATCCACGCGCCCGACCGTCCAGCGCCCGTTTTCGCGGATGAATTGCGTACCGAAGCGCTGCGGTTGACCGCGCGCCAGCAGCGATCGATCCCATGCAGCAGCGATGATCGACCATGCGCGCGGATCGCCCAGATCCGCTGCGCGGCGGGCAAGCAGGCGCGCCAGTTCCCAGTGCGCCGGTTCTTCACCGTAGAGCATGATCAACGAGGCATGGTAGAAATCACGCGAACTCTGGAGTTTCCCCTGCGCATACAGCGTCGCCACACGAGCGCGACGCTGCCGACCACGCCGGACGCGGTCCTCCGCATCGGCGTCAAGGTCGATGATCTGCTCCTCTGCCAGTCGCTCCAGCTCGGCGCTGACCTCATCGGGCATATGTGCGTCCATAGTGCGCTCCTGTGACTTGCATAATTATTATACCACTTTGCAGTGCGGAAAGGGAGCAAGCGACAAGAGACGAAGGGCGAGAGGGCGTAACGGCGTTTGTTGAACGTTTCTTGCTTAAGTGTTGCACGTTGACGGAGGATGGTCGCATGCCAGGTTTGGGCGAACGGCGAGTTGAACGTTGAGCGTTCCGATCCCCAACCTTACGCACACCTTATTGCTCAAGGTCTGGTATAATGCTGTTCATCCTGAACAGATGCCGCGTAAGGAGGCGGGCTGGTATGCCGTCAAGTTTTGTTGAAAGTTTTATTTTTCTTCTGATCGAGGTGTTGTCGCTGGCGATCCTGTTTCGCGTGCTGCTCTCGTGGGTCGATCCGCTGGGCAATATGCGCATTACGCAAGTTCTGCGCGATCTGACCGAACCTGTGCTTGCTCCTATCCGCAGCATCCTGCCGCAGACGATGATGTTCGATTTCTCGCCGATCATCGCTATGTTGCTGCTGCAGGCGATCAGTCTGCTGATCCGTTCCGCCCTGTGAACGCGAAGCGGCGGGCAGGTATTCGTGAGAACGTGCGACGCGCCGGACATGCGCCGAAAGTGCGTCTATTGCCTGCCTTTTCAGAACACTGCTGCACGACCCGCGATTGATCCGGTTCCAGCACGCCGGTATGGGAGCATGGGCAACTGCCGGGACTGCCCGGTTCGCTCCCCTGGAAAGTCCTATCCATGAGCCAGGAGGCTACAGTTACATCGTCAGAGACGCAAGAGACGACGAAGAGCGTTGCGCATGCCGCGCCGATGCTGGCAGGCACAGTCTTCTTGTGCGGCGTCGGGACGCTTGGCGTCGAAATGATCGCCTCGCGCCTGCTGGCGCCCTATTTTGGCACGTCGCAACCGATCTGGGCTGCGATTATCGGTCTGACGCTGGTCTATCTGGCAGCAGGGTATCACCTCGGCGGGCGCCTCGCCGACCGCTATCCCGACGAGCGCCTTCTCTATCGGATTGTGCTGCTCTCCGGCGTCGCAACGGCGCTGATTCCGCCGCTGGCTGCTCCCATTCTTGGCTTCGCGCAACGCGCCGTCGCGCAACTTGCGGTCGGCGGCTTTATTGGCGCGTTGTTCGGCGTGCTGGCGCTGTTCGCCGTCCCGGTGACGCTGCTGGCAATGGTCGGACCGTTTGCGGTGCGCCTGCAATTGCACCGCGCTGCGGCTGGCGTACAGGTTGCGGGGGCTGCTGCCGGAACCGTCTCCGCCATCTCCACCATCGGCTCGATTGTCGGAACCTTTCTCACTGTGCTGGTGCTCATTCCCACGATTGGCACCGCCGCGACAACCTATGCATACGCCGGGTTGCTCGTGGCGCTTGGCGCGGCTGGCGCGCGCAGTTGGGGCGCGCTGGCAGCGCTGGCGCTGACTGCGGCGTTGGCGGGATACACCCTCTTCTCCCCAGGTCCGATTAAGAGCGCCGGATGTGATGGATGCACGCTGATTGCCGAGTACGAATCGCCCTACAATTACATTCAGGTCGCCACCCGCCAGGATCCGGAATACGGTCAGCAGGTCGTTCTTCTGCTGAATGAAGGACTGGCAATCCATTCGATCTACAACACGGCATACGATGGCAATCCTCTCGACACGCTGACTGGCGGCGGTCCATGGGACTATTTCGCCATCGCGCCGTTCGTGGCGCCGGGACGCGATCCGGCATCGGTGCGCAGCCTGGCGATGCTCGGCTCGGCGGCTGGAACGACGCCAGCCCAATTTCTGGCGATCTTTGGACCTGAAACGCACATCGATGCCGTGGAGATCGACCCGGTGATCATCGAAGTGGGGCGGCGGTTCTTCAACATGCGCGACGCCGCGACCGGTCCTGACCACCCGAATTATCGGGTATACGCCGAGGATGCGCGCTACTGGCTGGCAACCAGGGGCGGAATCTACGATGTGATAGGCATGGACGCCTATCACCAGCCCTACATCCCGTTCCATTTGACGACGGTTGAGTTCTTCCGCCTGGTGCAGCAGCATCTGGCGCCAGATGGCGTGGCAGTGGTCAATGCCGGTTTGGGACCCAACGGCGACGACCGGCTGGGACGGGCGATTGTCGCAACGATGGAGCAGGTGTTTCCGCAAGTGATTGTGATTGAAACGGCGCGTCTCAGCAACCAGATCATTATTGGCGTGAACCGCGAGGTTGGCGACGGCTACGCCAACCTGCTCGAAGCGTATGAACGCCTCGAGCATCCGGCGCTGCGGCGCACCCTGGAGCGCGTGTACGTTCCGACACGCCAGTCCGCTGATGCGGCATATGCGCCATTTACCGATGATCGCGCACCGGTGGAACGCCTCGTCGATTCATTGATCTTTGAAACATTGACGCGCTAGAGAGTTCCTCATCTCATAGAGCGCGCAGCCTGACCTGGACGAATTCAATCTGTGAAGCAGTTAAACGCTCTATCAGAAAGGATGACGCAAAGGCGCAAAGACGCAAAGGTGATCGTGTTGATTTTGACTATGAAGCTCTGCATTTTTGCGTTTATGTATCAACCTGCATGATCAATGCTGCCCCCGGTTTCGTAACAGGCACAAGACTTCTAGATCCCGTTGTCCGCTGCGTTGCGCTGACAGACAGGCATGTGGCATGGTCATTCTCTCCGCCTTCGTCGAAGTTCTGCTGCCTGTCACTGTTGTCGTAGCGAGCGGCTATGCGCTGCGGCGACGTTTCGACCTGGATCTCCCCTCACTCAACCGATTGAGCATGTATGTGCTCGGTCCAGCCCTGATTTTTACCACGATTGTGCGCATCGAGGTGGCAGGCGGCGAGGCGCTGCGCATCATCGCCGCTTCAGTGGCGATCTGCCTGGGCATTGGGGTCATCGGGCTGATCACCGGCGCGCTTATGCGTCTGGATCGCGGGAGTCTGGCAGCGTTGCTGCTCTGCGTTATGTTCATGAACTCGGGCAACTACGGTTTGCCGACCAGCCGTTTTGCCTTTGGTGAAGCCGGTTTTCAGCGAGCGTTGCTCTACTTCATCGCGCAAACGATTCTGGCGCAAACCCTGGCAGTGCCGATCGCCAGCGCCGGTCGGAGCGATCTCAGGAGCGCCGTGCGACAGATGTTTGCCATGCCGCAGATCTATGCTGTGGCGCTCGGATTGCTGGCGCGCTTCAGCGGGATCGAACTGCCGCACCGCAATGACGCATTCGGGAGCGTCTTTCGCGGCGTGGCGCTGATGGCTGACGCCGCGTTGCCGTCGCTCCTGCTCCTGCTGGGGATGCAACTCGCCAACGGGATCGCCGTCGAGGACGTTCGCCTGACGGCAGTTGCAGCAGTGTTGCGTCTGGGGGTTTCGCCAGTCCTGGCGTATGGCATCGCGCGCGCACTGGCGCTCGACGATCTGGCGTGGCGCGTGGTGGTGCTGGAAGCCAGCATGCCGACAGCCATCAATATGGCGCTCTATTCGCTCGAATTCAACGCGCGACCGCGATTCGTCGCCGGGGTCGTGGTAGCGACGACGCTCCTGAGCCTGGCGACGCTGACGCTGTTGCTCAGTGTGCTCAGGTAGGGAGGCGAGAGGCGAGAGGCGAGGAGCAGAAAGTTGCACGTGGGAAGGTTGCACGTTGAATGCAAGACGGCGTGACAGGTTGCAGACCAGGTCGAGCGACCTCAACCCCTAACCCCTAACCCCTAACCCTTAGCCCCTCACCACCAGATACCCGATCAAGAGGATCAACTGAAAGACGACCGGGATCAATCCGCCGCCGATCAATTGCCCGCCACGCCAGTCATACAACGCGCTCCACAAACCTGCCGCCAGCCAGAACGACCAACCGATAGCGCCAAGCCAGAGGAGCGCCGCCAGCGGTTGAGCGCCAAGCAGAAGAACGATCAACGCCGCCAGCATGAGGAACAGGCGCGGCTGTTGAACCTGGGGGTAGAGGTAGAGCGGACGCATGCCTTCCTCGCCGCCGCCGCTCATCTCATCGAGCGCAATGGCGGCGAGCGACACCAGGGGCCACTCGAGCAACGCCAGCAGCAGCATGACAATGATCGCCCCAACCAGGCGCCCATCCGGGATGAGATGTTGCACAAATGCACGGTCAGCAAACAGCATCAACGCAGGGAACGCCGCCAGTCCCAGAGCAGGCGGCAGAACGCGCCTCAACTGTCCCGGCGCAAAACGGTGCGTATCCGGATCGTCACGCGCCTCTTCGACCAGACGGGCAGCGGCTGCGCTCGACTGAACGCTTAGCAGCAGGAGATCCGAACGTGCATCGCTTTGAAAAGGAGGCGTCTGGGAATCGCCAATCGCCTGATGGCAACGCATTGCTTCGAGCGCAATGCGTTGCAGCAGCGCGTCGGAGTTGCTGATTGCCGACGTAATCAACACGCCTGGCAGAAGGCTGCCGTCGTACAGTGCGCTGACGATGCGTGCGTCCGGCGGCAGTCCGCCAGCAACCTGAATCAGCACCACCTGCACGTTTTCCGAAAACTCGGTGACTTTCATCACCCTCAGGCGCGACCAGGGCACAAGAATTGCGCCGCGCAGCCGGTGAACGACCAGTCCCTCGCTGCGCGCTTCCACTGCTGGCAGCAGATGGTAAATCACCGATGCCACGCCAAGCAGGAAGATCAGCACGATGTGAGCTTCGACAAGCAGCCACCAGGGAGCGGGAAGCATGCGCAGGTCGAGTTGATTGAACACTGGAAGCGAACGCACCCCAGGAAATGTGATTGCCAGATAGGTCATCGCCAGCGTCAGATACCGCAGGACAGCCGCCCCCGCGATGAACGCCGCAGCCCCGGTCAGGGTTATGCTGATGCGGCGAGGGTATCGCCCGACCACCGCATCGCCGGAAGCGCCAGTGGCAGCAGGCGCCGCATCGCGTTGCGATGCACGTTGCGCGAAAAAGGCGCTGGGACTGAGCAGCAGCCGGAATAGCGGCGAACTCGCCTGCTCCTGCAATTCAATACGTCGTCCGGTCGCCATGGTGCGCGCCGCGCGATCCGCTTCGCTGAGCAACGTCTTGACCAGTTCATCGAATTCGCTGATCTGTGAGGTGATCAGGAATGCCGGACGAAATCCGAGACCGTAGACAAAACTGTACCAGCGATGCCACCCGGTCAACCACCCGCGATCCGTTTCGACCAGTAATACGTAGTTATTGCCTGATTCGGTCACCTTGATCGCGCGAATATTCTCCCATGGCACCGGGAGCCAGTCATTGACGAACGCCACCAGCATCCCACGTGCGCTGGTGCGCACCGCTGGCAGACTATTCCGCAGAAAAAGCGCAACCGCCAGCGCCAGCGCCAGCCATGCCAGCGCAGGCAACAGATCCGTCAGGCTTGCTGGCGCGGGAGTATCAACGTCTGAAAGGAAGCGCACCAGATCTGCGAGCCAGGGGAAGCGGGCAAATAGCGCCGTATCGACCGAGTAGATCGACCAGAGCAGACGGAGAACCTCGCGCCCCAGCAGCGCCAGAGCAAGCACAACGATGATAGCTGACAGAATCTCTACGGTAATGGTAAAATGGCGCGGGTATCGATGCACTTTTTCGACGTTCACGCGTCCGTCTCCACAGCAGGCAACTGATCGGCGCCATCCATCAGAGTGCGCACACGCAGCGCCGCATGATCCAGCAGACGTTGACACGCTTTGGCGGTTGCAACGCCTTCCTCATACAGCGCCAGCGCCTGCGCCAACGGCAGATCGCCAGTCTCAAGTTGTTCGACGATCTGTTGCAGGCGTAAGTACAGCGCTTCATACTCCTCACCGGGAGCATGCTCGTCGGTTCGCATCATACGTGACCCTCTTGGACTTCAGATCATTGACAATGTTCTATCTCCGCCGCCGGTCTCTTCGGAACAGGCAACATTACCCCCTTCTATATAAACGCAAGACAGAACCCGAATTACAGCATTGTTTGAGAAGATCGACGCGAAAACGCAAAGGCGCGAAGTTCCATGAGCAAAACGATCGCCTTTGCGTCTTTCTGTCCTGATATGAACCCCGTTGGGAGACCCTCTGGACACGCACAGGTCACGCTATGATTGTCACGGGACGCACCGGACATAGCGCCATGGGATGAGCAAGACGTTTACGGCTCTACACGAGCGCGAAAACGTCCGCGTCGCACAACGATTTCGATGCGATCGTCCGGCGCAACCCGGCTGGCATCGGTGATCAGCGTTCCTGTTGGGGAATGGACAACCGCATAGCCGCGTGCAAGCGTCGCCAGCGGGCTGAGCGCCTCCAGGCGACCGCGCGCGCCGTCGAGGTGGGCGCGCGCCAGGGAGAGACGACGCTCCAGCATCGCGGTGGCACGGCGCACCAGTTCATCAATATGCTGGCGATCACGCCGGATGCGACTCTCCGGCGACCGCAGATCCAGGCGCAGTTTCATGCGAGCGACCGCTTCACGCGCGACTGTCAGGCGTTGTGACATCGCGGTTTCCAGGCGGGAGCGCAACTGAGCAATATCATCGCTCAGTTCCGCAATGTCAGGTGATACCAACTCGGCGGCGGCAGAAGGAGTAGGGGCGCGCACATCAGCGACAAAGTCGATCAGCGTCGTGTCAGTCTCATGACCTACTCCGCTGACGACGGGAACCGGGCTGGCGAACACAGCGCGCGCCACCTGTTCATCATTGAATGTCCAGAGGTCTTCGGCGCCGCCGCCGCCGCGCGCCACGATGATGACATCAACATCAGTCTCGTACAGCGCGTAGAGCGCCTCAATGATTGTATCGGCGGCGCCTGCGCCCTGCACCCGGCATGGGGCGAAGACCACTTCGGCAAGCGGGTAGCGGCGACGCAGAATGTTGAGCATGTCCTGCAACGCCGCCCCGGTCGGCGATGTCACAATGCCAATGCGGTGCGGCAATGGCGGCAGCGGTCGTTTCCGCGACGGATCGAACAGACCTTCAGCCGCCAGACGCTCCTTCAGACGCTCAAACTGCGCCTGCACCAACCCGATGCCGGCAGGTCGCAGCATATCGACGTAAAGCTGAACCTGACCGCGCACCTCATAGAATGCCACACGCCCATGGGCAAGCACCGCCTCGCCGTTGACCGGCAACGCCGTCAGGCGCGAGGCGACTGATTTCCACATAACTGCCCCAATCTGAGCGTCACCCTCTTTCAGGGTGAAGTAGCAATGCCCGGAAAAGTGACGATTGAAACTTGAAATTTCCCCCTCAACCCACACGTCGCGGAGCAGATCATCGGCATCGAGCAGATCGCGCAGATAGGCGTTGAGTTGAGAAACGGTCAGCAACTGCATAGGAACAAACCGACATCCTGCTCCATCGAACGCACCCGGATCACGGCATCGCCATGCTGCTAGGACAACGGCTCGATCACCATCAACGGCTGTCCATACTCCACCGGTTGCGCATTCTGCACCAGAATCTTCACCACGCGACCGGCGAACTCGCTCTCGATCTCGTTCATCATCTTCATCGCCTCGATGATGCCGACGCGGTCGCCAACGTGAATAATGTCGCCCTCCTGGACATACGGCGGGTCTTTCGGCGATGGCGCGGCATAGAACGTCCCCACCATCGGCGCGGCAATGATCTTGCCTGGCGGCAACGCATCCGGCTCTGGCGTCGGCGTGGCTGGCGGCGGCGTCTGGACCGGCGCCTGAACGATGCCAATCGGCGGCGCTGACGATTGCACATTCGCGGCGATCGATGGCGTGACGAACATCGGCGCTGGCGCATGGTGATGCAGAGACGGTCCCCGCTTGACGTGCAATCGCGTCGTTCCGCGTTCGATTGAGATCTCGCTGACGTCCGTGTCGCTCAGAATCCGTAATAGCTCACGCACGGCGCTCAGACCGAATTCTTCTTCGATCTCGGTAAGATCGCGCTCACCTTCGCTCATAGTGCTTCTCGCTTCCTGCTGTGATGCTGCATATGAGAGACTTTTCACAACGCAATTATAACACGGAGCAGAAATGTTCCGGGAACAACGCAATGCGCGTATCGCCGACCGGGTTTCTGCGGTACACTAACGGTGTTGCACGTTGCACATGGCATGCGGGAAGGGACAGGCAGGAGCGCACCGCTGGCGCGTCCGCGTGCACAGCAGTGTCGCCTGCGCACATAGGGCGCATCGCCCGTTGCCCGTTGAAGGCAGGTGAAGGCGGGAAAGTGGGAAGGTGGCGGGTGGGAAGGTGGAAAGTGGGAAGGTGGCGGGTGGAAAGGTGAAAGGTGGGAAGGTGGCGGGTGGAAGGTGGGAAGGTGGAAGGTAAACCCATCGCCCTAACCCCTAACTGTTGAGGAGGGAAGCGCGTGAGAGTCGACCGATACCTGACATCGCTGGCTGCAACGCTTGCAGCAGTTCCGCGCGAACCGTTGCGCGCCATCGAAGAGGCGTTGTGGCAGACCTACCTGCGCGATGGAACGATTATTATCTGCGGGAATGGCGGCAGCGCCGCCACTGCATCACATTTTGCATGCGATCTGGCAAAATGGACGATCACCGACGGGCGCCGCCGTCTGCGCGCGCTGGCATTGACCGATAATGTGCCGGTGATGACGGCATGGTCGAACGATACCGCATATGAGCGTGTTTTCCTTGAGCAGGTCATGTCGCTTTACCGTCCTGGCGATACGCTGGTGGCGATTTCGGGTAGCGGCAACTCGCCAAATGTGCTGCGCGCCGTTGAATGGATGGCGGCGCAGGGCGCCACAACCATCGGGCTGACCGGTTTCGGCGGCGGAAAGCTGGCGGGTCTGGTGCAGATCGCTATTGTGGTTCCCAGCCACTTTATGCCTGAGGTTGAAGATGTGCATAGCGCTATCTGCCACAGCCTGGCAGTGGCGCTGGGGGAGCGGATTGGCGCCGGATACGTATGACTCTGGTCATTGGTCTCGATTTTGGCGGCACAAAACTGGCTGCCGGTCTCGTCGATCTGGCGAGCGGCGCAGTACTGGCGCGTCGTTCGCTGCCGACGCCGGTGGCTGGCGGCGCTGCTGCCAGCCTGGACGCAATGCTGGCAATGGCGCGTGAGTTGATTGCTGCCGCGCCATCGTCGGTGCGCGGCGTCGGCGTCAGTTTTGGCGGACCGGTGGCCGCCAATGGGCGCACGGTGCGCCTCTCGATGCACGTCGCTGGATGGGAGAACTTCCCGCTGGCTGACCGTGTTGAGGACGCCCTGGGAGCGCCAGCCGTCGTTGCGAACGATGGAGACGCGGCGGCGCTGGCGGAGTTTCATTTCGGCGCAGGGCGGGGCGTGCAGCATCTCCTCTACCTGACGGTGAGCACTGGCATTGGCGGCGGCATCATTATTGGCGGGCGATTGCACCGCGGTGAGCGCGCCTGGGCGGGTGAAGCCGGGCATCAGGTGCTGAAACCGGATGGACCTCCCTGCCCATGCGGGCGCAACGGCTGCCTGGAGGCGCTGGCGTCCGGGTTGTCAATCGCCCGCGAGGCGCGCCTGCGGCTGCGGGGTCCTGAGGGCGCAACCAGCGTGCTGGCTGCCATCCCGCCCGATGCGCTGACGGCGCAACACGTTGCGGAAGCCGCCGCTGCTGGCGATACATTGGCGCGCGCAGTGTGGAACGAGGCGATGGGGTGGCTGGGGATCGGCATCGCCTCAGCCGCCAACCTGCTCAATCCCGGACGGGTGGTGCTCGGCGGCGGATTGACCCGCGCCGGCGCGCTGCTGTTCGACCCGGTGCGCCACGTGGTAGCGCGGCGCGCCATGGACCCGGAGTTGACGGTTGCGCCCGCCGCGCTCGGCGATGATGTCGGCATTCTGGGGGGAGCGGCGCTGCTGCGCGAATCTTGACAGCCCTGGGCGCGGGTGCTAGAATTCCAGGTGAAAGGCCCCGTAGCTCAATTGGATAGAGCGGCAGCCTCCGGAGCTGCAGGCTACTGGTTCGAGCCCAGTCGGGGTCACCAATGAAAGAAGAGGTTGCACAGACGTGTGCAACCTCTTTTCTTTTTCGATCCTCATGCTAGAAGTTGTCAAATCGCATTAAGCGTCGCTTGCGTCGCTCACTTTAGTGCAACATGTGGCAAGGCTCTTAAAAAATATTCTTCCCGGTGGTCTGATTTGTTTATGTTCAAAATACATAAATTTCTGGGACATAAAGGCAAAACCGAATAAAAAAACATCTATCTGCTCGTAGCGTCGCGGGTGAGGCGTGCGTGGTTTTCTACCGAACACTGAAAGCATGATTGGAAACTATTTTCTCGGATAGAGACGATTTAGTAACATTGTCGCTGAACCGAGATGGATAAACGCTTCACTCGATTCTGGATTGCGATTATATTCGCGGCTTGTCTCCGGTTCGCCATCAAGCCGTCTCCGTCTTCTGGTTCTGGTTCAGTGCAGCGAGCGCGACGCTGTTCCGCCCAGTGGGCGCAGGCGCGATGGATTAATCCGTGCATCGCCCCTTTTCGTCGGCAGCGACGCACTGGAGCGCCTTGCACTTCACCCGCGCGCGGCATGCGCCGTCAGACGCATGTCCGTAAGTTGGCGCGGGGCGCCGATGAAAGCCCTGGCATGGCACCTGCCTGATTTAAGGATGCTGACAAGAGCAAGATGCGATGCGCACGCCGCGTCATCCCGCCCCCAAGCGTCAACAGAACATGTGCATCGAGGTCTGTCGCCGCAGCCCCAGGCGTGTCGTGCGCGATGCGGCGACCGACGGTTATGAGGCTTCCGCTGGATGAAAGCAGGATCTCCTCATACGAACGCTTGAAGATTCGCGCAAAACGCTCGGACGCTTGCGCGGCGCCACGAATCAACAAAGGCGATGCCGCTGCAATCCGTCCGGTCGGTTTGGAACAACGGCGATTCGCCCGGCTCTGCACAGGCGTCGCTGGCAGTGATCGATT
>JAUQOW010000392.1 GCA_030550675.1 Chloroflexota bacterium | reverse complement strand
GGGCGATGCCGGCTGTGCGGCTGATGTGCGAACTTCTTTCCCCAGCAATCCCAGCAGAACCCGATATTGCGGAGGATTTTCGGGATGCATCTCAAAACGTGCGCGTTCAAACCATTGAACCTGGTACGTTTTGCCGTCGCTTAACGTTTCCTCAACCATTTCGCTCAATGGTAATCCAAACAGAGCCAGGTTTTCCGCTATCGTCTTCCCGGGCTTCCCGTCGAGCTCAAGCCCGTCAGCGCGCCATCGTGACAAAAAAGCGCCACAGATATTGTGCCCCGTTTCGGGGAAGAAACGGCAACCGGATTGTGGCGCGCTTTTGGGAAACGCAAACCAGTCGCGTCCCTGTGAGTTCAGGCGGTCTACTCCCAAACGACCAAGCAAGACATCGTAAGGACGCCGGTTCTCGGGGTGGAGTTCAAGACGGTTCCGCTCAAACCATTGGACCTGAAACGGCTTTCCTTCGATCAGTTCTTCCTGAAGAGGAGAGATGGGGAAGCCAAATACTGACAGACCGCCGTTTTGTTCCCAGAACTCACGGATACGACCGGAGATGCAGAAACCTGTCTCTGGAAAGCAGCGTTCACCCGTTTGCGCCTTAATGGGAGGAACGAACGCCAGTGACGCTGTAAGCGCCAGCCCCAGCATCATTCCACCGAGCAGATGACGTCGTCGCATAGCTTCCTCCATAGCAGAACCGAAGCCATTTGCGCCATCCATGAAGCCTATCATCTGCGCTGTGCTGAGTCAAGAGGCGTATCTGAGGCGGTGCAGGCATGAGGTGTCAGGAAACGACGCTACGGCTGCCAGCGGTTGAAACCGTCCCTGATGGACCTGCAGCCGTCCATCCGCCTGCTTGGACAGGAATGGCGGCGTCCACCTGCGGGGACGCCCAGCGAAATGCCTGCCCGGCGCGACTTTATAAGGAAATCCGGTATGCGGGCTGGTGAATGAGTTCGCGCCTGCGGGCTTCTGACCAGCCACTAGCCTGCGCATGTGGGAAAGCGTCGGCCCGCGCCGACGCACGGCGCGTATGCGCCCCCAGCGCGGTTTACGAAGATTAACGGGCGCTGCGGGCTGAAGCCCTGGCTGAGATCGTGCAAGCCCCTTCGGAGCTTCAATGTCCTGAGCAAGGGCGTTAGAAAAATCGCCGGATGCACCGGCAGCCACACATCAACCTTCGGGGCTTCAATGTCCTGAGCGAGGGCGTTAGCCCGCAGCTCAGAGGACACGCGGTTCGGCAGCGCACGTTTGCCGGATTTTGATCTTCATCAATCGTTAGCCAGGGTATACCGGTTTTATTTTAATCTTCGTCGGTCGCTCGTCAGGGTGCACTTCCCGGGTTCAACCTTGTCTGTCTACAGCCCAGCCCGAATCGCTTTGGCGGCATGATCCCTGTCTGGGTGCACTTCCCGGGTTCAACCTTGTCTGTCTACAGCCCCTGTTTTCCCTCGCCTCTCGCCTCTTGCCTGCTACAAACGCGGCAGTTCGCCAGCCGCCTCCAGCAGCGGCACGACCTCGCCGGGGTTCTCAACGATGGCGTCAGGGCGAATATCAGGCGGCAGGGGGAACTCCGGGCTGCGCACCCAGATGGCGCGCATGCCCGCATGCTGTGCGCCGCGAATGTCTTCTTTCGGACTGTCGCCGACGAAGACGGCGTCCGCCGGGTTCACGCCGAGGCGCTCGAGCACGTGCAGGAAGACTTGAGGGCGGGGCTTCCAGATGCCGAAATCGCCGGAAAAAACGGCATACTCGATGTACTGCCACAATCCCAGCGCTGTCAGGTCTTCGCGGTGCAGATCACCGGGCCAGATGGTGTTGGAGATCAGACCGACGCGAACGCTGCGGGCGCGCAGTTCCGCCAGCGCCTCCGCTGCGCCCGGCATGGCGGTGACGCCGTCGCGCAGCGGACGGGCATAGTGATGAACGGCCTCGATCAGCGCGCCGTCGGAGAGCGCCAGGTCATGGTCGGCGGCGCCAGCGGCAATCCAGTCGATGGCGCGCAGGTTAATACGTCCGCCGGTCGCCTGTTCCCACCCTTGCGCCAACCGCTCGAACATGCGCGCGACGAACGTCTCTTCCTCGGCAGCAATCGGGTGCCCCTGCGATACCAGATAGCGGTACAGTCCGCGGATGCCGCGCTCCTCGAACTCGCGCCACGTGCCGTTGCCAGGGCGCGGGTATTTGAGCAGTGTTCCACCCATGTCGAAGACAACGGCGCGGATCATGGCTTCCTCCCTGCGGCTTCGACGATCTGGCGCAACCAGTCCTGCCATGCGCGCCGATTGTCAATGACGATCTGGCGCACCCGCTCCAGGTCGCCGTCCAGCGCCGCCTGGTGCGACAGCGCCAGCGATTCCTGGAACGTGCGCGCCATATCGGCGACCGCGCGGCGCATTTCGGCATTCAGGGCGCGCTGCCGTTCGAGTTCGGATTGTAAATAGGCGATCAGGCGCCGCGCTTCATCGAGCGTCAGGTTATCTTCCGGTTCCATTGTCCACCCTCATGCAACACTGCGTGAAGAGGTTGAAGCAAAGATGCAAAAGCGCAAAGTCTCGCAATGACTCCCGCGCTTCTTTGCGCCCTCGCGTCAGCCTTTCTATGAGCAATCTCTACGCCATGCGTCGTTGCCAGAGCGCATAGAGCAGCGGAATGCGCACGCAATCATACGCTGGCAGATAGCGGACTGTTCTGCCGCCAAACCCTTTTTTGAAGCGATAGACGCCGTAGAGCGGATCGTGCTCCGCCTCCGCCTCGAGGCGCGCGCGCGCGGCGGAATCGGCGGCTGCGGCTGCCTGCCCAAGCGCGTCGGGAATGCCCCAGAAATCGTAGCGGGCAGCGCCGCGCGCGCGCGCCCACTGGATCGCGTTCCACTGAATGGCATGCTGCGCGCCGCACTGTAACCCCTCGGTTGTCGAGCCGCTATACAGGTAAATTGCCGTTGCGCCCCACGTTGCGGTCATCGCCGTTGCAACGGCGGCGCCGTTACGCTCCGCCAGCCACAACCGCACGGCATCGCCGAACAGTTCCAGCACGCTGGCATAGTAGGCGCGGGCGTGGATGGCAAACCTGGCGCGTGCACCGGTTTCTTGCATAATGGCGTAGAAGGCG
>JAUQOW010000119.1 GCA_030550675.1 Chloroflexota bacterium | reverse complement strand
CGAGCGTCTCGATCATGCGCCAGACGGCGTCGCGATCGCGCGGATCGCCCGACTGACGGTACCAGACGCCTGGGGTCTTTATCGCCATTGCGTTGTTGACGACGTGCGACGCCATATCGAGGCGAAATGTGCAACCGGGGAGCGGCGCAGGAGGATAGATATCTTCACGCCGCTGACGGGAGCGATACGGAAACTGCTCAAAGTGCGCGCGCCAGTCGAACCCCTGACGCCGCGCCTTTTCCGCCAGATCGAGCAGCCATGCCTCGCCGGTGCGATCATAGAGCCAGTGCAGCGATACCACCAGATCCGCCCAGCGGTAGCGTCCCCAATCGAAGAGGGGCTGTTCGTCGAGCAGCACATCGAGACGCCTCAGAAAACGCAGCATCGCCGGGATGATCCGCTGATCGCCGGTGGCTTCGTAGAACTGGCTCAGCGCCTTCAACAGCACAAAGACGGGCCACGGATCGAGCGGTTTGCGCCGGGCGTCGCTCGTGTCGTGCACCGGTCCGAGCCAGCCATCGTCGCGCTGCCGCTGGAGAATGCCATCAATCCAGCGGGAGACCCTGGCGATCAGGGATTCGTCGCCGAGGGCGAACGCCAGCGGAACCATGCCATCGAGCCAGTAAGGTCCACGCTCCCATCCCTCGGCATCGCCGCCGATCCAGGCGCTGCGCGCCACATCGGGCCAGAACCGGTCAAGATGACCGCTCAAACCGTCCGCCTGCAAACGCAACTGGCGCTGCAGCCAGCCGCGTGGTCGAATGACGCCGGGCGAGAGCGGGGTGAATGCTGACTGGTGCAGGGACAGAGATTTCATCTGGATCTCATCTGTTTCTCAGGAGAAACTCATCAGACTTTGCAACTTTCTGCACAGACTGCACGTTATACTAATGCAAGAGCAAGACGACAGCGGCGGTCGTCTCAAGGGCGTGGCAGACGCCCGACCGGACACCCTCCTTCGCCGCCCCCATGCGTCCTCTTCTTATCCTCGCCGGTCGTCGTTATGACGACCGGTTTCCTCTTTAGTCGGACCTATCGCTGCGGATGATGATGCGCACCGGCGCTTCGCCTGCCATCCAGAGGAGCAGGGTGTTTACAATCGCAATTACCAGGCCGCCAAGAAACGCCGACCAGAAACTATCGACGCGAAACTGCACCCCCAGACCGCCAGCAATGTATGCCGTGAGTAACAACAGGAGCGCGTTGATCACCAGGGTAAACAGTCCCAGCGTCAGCAACACCAGCGGGCAGGTCAGCAGGGTGAGGATCGGACGCAACGCCGTATTCACCAGACCAAACACCAGCGCGACCAGTCCGATTTCCCAGCCGGGACCGACGAACTCAATGCCGGGTACGACCTGAATGGCCACAAAGATCGCCAGCGAGGTCACCAGCCAGCGCAACACCAGGCTGCGCGCCATCTGCCAGCGTGACGGGGGTTGTGGAGGAGACTCGGTCATGGCGAAAAAAGCGCGTCGGTAGCAAAACTGATCTGCGGCAGCATCACGGCGCTGATCCGACCGCCGGGCAGAACCTTGTGGAGCCGCGTATATTCGTCTGCTACAGGCATCGTATACTGCTCGATGATCCGCCTCCCGGCATCGACGAGCCAGACCTCGCCAATGCATGCACGGGCGTAGCGCGGCAGTTTTTCCTGTTGATCGTAAGTAAGCGATGTGTCTGCAACTTCGATCACAAGTAACACGTCTTCCGGCGCGGCAAGGGCGCTGGCATAGGCGTCCGCGCGTGGACGCAACAATGCCAGATCGGGCTGAGGTTCATTGTACTCGTCCAGTCGGATCGGGTTTTGTACGATGACAATGGCAGCATCGCCAGCAAGACGCACCAGCAAGGCGGTGAGCCGGTTGACCAGGCTGACGCGCCGCGCACCAATCGGGCTTAGCTCACGAATCTCTCCGTCGATCAGCTCAACCTGGTCATCTTCACGCAGAAGACCGGCTTCGCGCAAACGGGCGTATGCCTCGACGGTAAACCGGTAGCGTGTAACAGTTTCTGTCGCCATAGGAGCGCTCTTGAACGCCTGGATTTCGCCTGCGTGCGTATGATACCATGCCGGGCGATAGGGGATGGCAGCGTTCAATCGAAATCCCGACATCCACGCTTACACCTGGAGAGCGGTTGGCGTTGGCTTCGACAGGCTCAGCCAACGCCGATCACGAGATTGTCCAATGTCTGGTCGATCTTCCTATGAGCCAGGGCTGATGACCATTAACCATAATAAGACCGGCATACCCTGGCTGGCGATTGATGAACATCCAGCAGGCTTTACGTTCATCAGCCCGCCGAAGATACGGAAACCCCGGAGAACTTCCACGGTCTCAGCCAGCGCTTTAGCCCGCAGCGCCTCCATTGAACATCGCCGCGCGGGTTCTCGTGTACAATAGTTCCGGTCGTGGACGAATGCGCCTCCTGCCGTAGCTGCTTCTGTGATAAGAGGTTTCCATGCTTTCCTATCACATGCCGCTCCCTGGACCCTGGGAGTTTCGTTTCGACGATCAGTCGGACTGGCGCCCGATAGCCGTTCCTGGATGCTGGGAAGACGCCGGTTTTCCGAAGGATCGCGCTGGTCCGGCATGGTATCGCACCTCGTTCGTTATTCCGCATGAACTTGCGGGGCGACGTCTTTTTCTGCGCTTTGGGGCGGTCAGCTATCACTGTGAAGCGTTCATCGCGCGTGATTCAGGCGAGATGCGGAGCCTCGGCACGCATACCGGCATGTGGGATGCGTTCGATTTTGAGATCGGCGATGCCGCAATGCCGGGGGAACGCGTGACATTGCTGGTGCGCGTAGAGAAACCGGCGAGCCTGACCGGCGGACCCGAGTCGGCGTCGCTGCCGGGGCGTTTCCCGCTGCGTGAAACGCTTGCCGGGTTTCTTCCATATGTCTGGGGGCACAGCCACGGCGGAATCTGGCAGGACGTCGCGCTGATCGCCGCCGGATCAACCCGTTTTCTCGATGCCTGGGTGCACGGCGCACCTGACGGTCACGTGTTTGTCGAGGCAGAGCTTGACGGTCCGGCGCGCGTGACGCTGGAACTCTACCGTCCCGACGGCAGTTTTATCCTGTCTGCCGAAGAAGACGCCGTGCGCGTGGAAACGACGGCAGGCATTCGCTATCGGCTGCACATGGATGGTCCTACGCCTGATCCGCGCCCCTGGTCGCCTGCCGATCCCGTCCTCTACCGCGCCGTATTGCGCGCCGGTCAGGACGATCAGGTTGAAGCGCGCTTCGGATTGCGCTCCTTTGAAGCGGATGGCGCAACGCTGCGGCTCAACGGTCATCCCATCTACCCACGGATGATCCTGTCGTGGGGCTGGCGCTGGGAAACCTTCGCCCCCAATCCAGGACCAGAGCGAGTGCGCGCCGACTTCGAACGCCTGAAGCGTATGGGGTACAACGGCGTCAAGTGCTGCCTGTGGTTCCCGCCGCAGTACTATTTCGATCTGGCGGACGAGATGGGCATGCTGTTGTGGATTGAGCTGCCGATGTGGTTGCCGCGCGTCACCGACTATTTTCGTCATCAGACGTTTGTCGAATACGAGCGCCTGATCCGTCAGGCGCGGCGACATCCATCGGTGGTCATCTACAGCCTGGGATGCGAACTGGGAAAGGACGTCGGCGCCGACATCCTTGGTTCGCTGTATGCAATGGCGCGCAGCATGTGCGGCGACGCCCTGGTGCGCGACAACAGCGGCTCCGGCGAAGCTTACGGCGGACTGCTCAATGAGTTCGCGCAGTACTACGATTACCACTTTTACGCCGATCTGCACTTCTTCCGCGGTCTCCTCGACACGTTCTCACCGCGCTGGCGACCTGCGCAACCCTGGTTATTCGGCGAATACTGCGACTACGATACCTTTCGTGATCTGCGGCGCTATCGCCTGGCAGACGGTTCACGCCCCTGGTGGTTGAGCGCTGATCCCGCCATCAACCCGACTGGCGCGCGCTGGACGAATGAAGCGCCCTTTCTTGAAGAGCGGCTGCGCGCCCAGGGGCTGTGGGAACGCAGCGCCGAACTGGAAGCGATCTCGTATGCGCACGGATTACTTCACCGCAAATGGACTATCGAAACAACGCGCACGTACCGCGAGGTGTCGGGCTACGTCATCACCGGCGAGGCGGATACCCCGATCACCAGCGCCGGCATGTGGGATGCAACTGGCGCGCTTAAGTACGATCCCGCTGAGTTTCGGCGCTTCAACAACGACATCGTGGCGCTTATCGGATGGGATCGGCGGCGCGAGTGGGTGCGCGGCGGTGATCGCGCAACGTTCTGGGATGTCTGGAGTTACAATGCCGGGACGCTCGTCCGACCGCATATCATCGTGTCGCACTACGGGGCGCAGGGCGGACCGGCGCGCGCCGCCTGGAGCGTCGCCTTCGACGACGAAGCGCCGTTTGCGTCTGGAGAACTTGTGACCGACCGCGACATACTGCCCGGCGAGGTGCGCGAAATCGGCGTGGCGGAATTCACCGCGCCTGATGTCAGCGCGCCGCTGCGCGCCACGCTGCGGGTGTCGCTCAACGTGGGATCGCAGCAGACGGAGAATGCATGGTCGCTCTGGTTTTTTCCGGCAAATCCCTGGGCAACCGCGCAGAATGTTGCGATCTACGATCCGCTGGGACGGTTGCGTGATCTCTCCCGCCTTGCACCGCACGCGGTCGACGTGACCCATGCCGACCTGCGAGGCGAAGCCGGAGCGCGGGTCGATCTGCGCGCAGCGCCATTCGTGGTGGTCGCCAGCGCCTGGACGCGCGCATTGTCCGCGTATACGCGCGGAGGCGGACGTGTCGCTCTGATCCAGGACGGCGATGGTCCGCCGGGACCGGTTGCAACCGCGGCGATGCCCTTCTGGCGCGAGGCGCTGCGGGTCTGCGAGCCGCATCCCGCCTGGGGCGATTTTCCGCACGATGGATGGGCTGGTCTGCAATTCTTCGGCTGCGCCACGGATTACGCGCTCGACACGCAGCCGCTCGGCGCGCTGACGCGCCCTATCCTGCGTCGGATCGACACCCGCACAGCGTATGTGCATGATTATGCTGCTGAGGTTGCGTGGGGCGAAGGACGGTTGATTGTCAGCACGCTGCGCATGTACGGCGGCGCTGGCGATCAACCGTCCGGCATCGGGCGCAATACCGCCGCTGCGTATTTGCTGCTGTGCTGGGTGAAGTATCTGGAGGCATCGAACGTTCAACGTTGAACGTTCAACGTTCCGCGCGCCTTTTCTATGCTATAATGCCTCGTTGAAGGAATGGAGCGTAAAACACAAGGGAAGAGAAGCGATCATGCGGTGCCCCTACTGTCAGCATCCCGACAGCGATGTTATCGATACGCGCAAACTCCACAGCGGCGACACCATCCGTCGGCGACGCAAGTGTGAGGCGTGTGGTCGGCGTTTCACCACGTATGAGCGCGTCGAGACGGTCAGCATCACCGTCGTCAAGAAAAATGGCGAGCGGGAGCCGTATGATCGGGAAAAACTGATGCGCGGAGTGCGCACCGCATGCTACCGTCGTCCTGTTCCGGCGCAGGCGCTTGAAGCCCTGGCGAACGATATCGAAGCGGAGTTGATGGCGCTCGATGAGCCGGAGGTGCCGTCGTCGCTCATCGGCGATATGGTGATGCAGCGGCTGCGCGCCATCGATGATGTCGCCTACATCCGCTTCGCCTCCGTCTATCGTTCGTTCGCCGATATCGGCAAGCTGCGCGAGGCGGTCGACGAATTGCTGGGGCAGGGTCATTGAAAGAGAACCATATATGAGCATAGATGTGTCTGATCAACCTAAAACAACGCCGCAGGAAGAGCGACGATCCAATCCGGTTGCGCGGTTTTTCAGCGAGATCAGCGCAGGACTGCGTGAAATTCGCTGGATCATCGTCTTGCTCTACGGGATTGCTGGCGGACTGTTGATGCCACTGTCGCTGACGGCGGGCGGCATCGCCGGATTTCTGGCGGGCATCGTGCCGGTCGGCGTCGGCTTGCTGCTGGCGCGCAACGTGCCCGGTCGCTACGCATTGCACGGGTTTCTGACCGGCGTGCTCGCATCGGCGGTCGCCGCCGGCATGCTGTGGTACTTCATTTTTCAGACGCAGCTCGGCGTGAGCGGCGGGGGAATGGTCGAACCCGGCACGCCGCCGTGGGACGCCTGGATAGTGCTCAGCGGCTTCTTCGGATTTTCATTGATCGTCTTCTGCACCTTCGGCGCAAGCACCGCCGGGCGCATCGAAGAGCGCAATCGCGCTCTACGCGAAGAGATCAAGCAGCGCGGCGGCGCGCTCGAGCGCCCCGGCGCCATCCGCGAACCGGACGACATCCGAGGTCTGTCGCTGCCGCAACTTGGCTATTACGTCAACAACCTGTTCAAAAAGCAGGGATTCACGTTTAAGGATTATCGCTTCCTGCACAAGGATAAGTACCTCGATATCTGGCTTGAATACAAAGACGAACCGTGGCATCTGCGTCTATCGGTCGCCGATAAAGTCGCCCCCGGCGCCGTCGAGAGCCTGCTGCAGGAGATGAAACGCGAGGGGTGCACCAAAGGCGTGGTCATTACCTCCACTGAGTTCACTCCTGGCGCCATCAAAGCGGCGAAAGACCGACCGGTGGTGCTGATCGACGGCGCAACATTGTATCAGATTGCCGAGAAGTGACTGGCTGAGCGGAGTATAGCGATGCAGATCTCGCTCAAAGACAAAGTTGCCGTCGTCACCGGCGGTTCACGCGGAATTGGACGGGCGATCTCGACGACCCTGGCGGCAGCGGGTGCGACGGTCGTTGTCAACTATCAACGAAACGCGGCTGCCGCCGAAGAGACGGTCGCCGCAATCACTGCCGCCGACGGCGCGGCGATCAGTGTGCAGGCGGACGTGAGCGTCGCCGAGGATGTCGAGCGATTGTTCAAGACCGTGATCGAGCGGTATGGCACGGTGGATATTCTGGTGAACAACGCTGGCATCACCCGCGATACGCTGCTGCTCCGCATGAAAGAAGATGATTTCGATGCCGTCATCGATACCAATCTGCGCGGAGTCTATCTGTGCACGAAAGCGGCGCTGCGACCAATGACGAAAGCGCGCAGCGGTCGGATTATCAACATCACGTCAGTGGTCGGGTTGATCGGCAATGCCGGGCAGAGCAACTACGCTGCGGCAAAAGCAGGAATCATCGGATTCACCCGTGCTGTGGCGCGCGAAATGGCATCGCGCAATATCACCGTCAACGCCGTGGCGCCGGGCTATATCGAAACGGAGTTGACCGCCGGGCTTGGCGATCAGGTGCGCGCCGCCATTCTGAAAGCCATTCCGCTTGGGCGCCTCGGCGCGCCGCAGGATGTGGCAAACCTGGTTTGCTTCCTGGCGTCCGACGCAGCAGCGTATATCACCGGGCAGACGCTGACGGTCGATGGCGGGATGGTGATGAGTTGACGCCTTGACGCTGACCTTGAAAGACGGTAGAATACCGCGTCGAAGCGCAGGCATCTGGAGGAAATACGCACTGTGTCGCAACCGTCGGGGCATGTCACGGTCGCTGCGCCTGTCTTGCTCGCTCTGGCACGCGCCGCTCTCCGCGAAACGTCAGGCGTCGTGCGTCTGGGTGACGTCCCGGCGATGCAGGGCAAGACGACCGTTTACGCCAGTCCCGGCGCAGCCATTACGTTTGGCGCGGCAGGCGTGCACGTTACGTGCGCTCTTGTCGCGGCGCGAGGCGTGCGCCTGGCGCAGGTTGCGGCGACTGCTCAGGCGGCGGTGGCAGCCGCGCTGCGTGAACTTGCCGGTGTTAACGTTGCCGCAGTTGATGTTGTGATTGTCGATGTCGCTGCGGGAAAAGAGACGCGGGACCATGGCTAGTCTGCGTCGTCGAGTGCGCGAAATCGCGCTACAGATTCTGTTCGAACTTGATGCGACCGACCATCCGCCCGATCAGGTGGTGGCGCGGCGCCTCGAGGAAGAGCGCCTTCCGCCGGAAGGCGAGCGCTTTCTAAGGCGGCTGGTCTTCGGCGCATGGGAACACGCGTCGTACCTCGACCGGATCATCGAGGAGGCTGCGCCAAACTGGCCTGTCAGCCAGATGCCGGGGGTTGACAAGGCTATTCTGCGGATCGCCCTCTTCGAAGCGCTGATCGACGAAGAGGAAAAAACGCCGGTGAAGGCGATCATCAACGAAGCGGTCGAGCTTGCCAAGCAGTATGGCAGCGATAACTCGAGCCGCTTCGTTAATGGCGTTCTCGGCACGGTCGTCAGTCGCTATCGCGAGCGGCGCAAAGGGTAGCTCGCGTTCGTCAGGCATTCGCTCATCAAGGCTGTCGAAAGGAGTACATGCATGCCCTCGCCCGAAATGGAGGCTCGGCTCAAGAAGATCGTTGCAGAGCAACTCGGAGTCGACGAAAGCAAGATCGTGCCGACCGCACGGTTCACCGACGATCTCAATGCCGACTCGCTCGATCTGGTCGAAATGATTATGGAACTCGAAGAGGCGTTTGGCGTCGAGATTCCCGACGAAGATGCCGAGAAAATCATTACGGTGCAGGACGCGCTGAACTATATCGAACAAAAGTTGCAGGCGGCCTGAGAGTGATGACCGTGATTCGCGCCACGGCGGGCCGCCGTTTGCCCCAGTCTCATGATCTGGTCTGGCAGTCAGCGGTCTGCTGTGGCGCGCTTGTGTGTCGAGGGCGACGCAGCATGCAGGGGATCGGGAAATGGAACTGTTAGGCGTCGGTCCTGGTGAGATTCTGCTGATCCTGGTGATCATGCTGCTGGTCTTCGGTCCAGAGCGGTTGCCGGAGTTTGCACGCCAGGCTGGACGGTTCGTCGTGCGGGTGCGCGACTGGATTCAGCGTTCGCCCGATGCCGCGCTGGTGCTGCGCGCGCGCGCGGAACTCGAGAGCGAGTTGCAGGCGATCCGCGCCGAATTGACGCGCGAGGTCGAAAGTGTGCGCCAGGACCTCCAGAGTGTCCGATCCGACCTGGCAGACGCCGGGAAGTTGATTGAACAGTCGGCTCAGGAAGCGGCAAACGTCTCGACGATCGCGTTGCCTGACGAGAAGGCTGCGCCGCCGCCTGCGCTGCATTCGTCCGCTTCTGCATCGTCTGACCGGGCGACAGGAGCCGCTCAGGGCGTCGATAGCGCCCCTGCGCCTGCCAGTCCATCGTCTACGCCAGCGACGCAGGCCGCCGACGGCGCCGCTGCTCAGGCGGCCGATAGCGCGGCGCTGCCGGAGTTCGAGGTCGATCCGGGTCCGATCGGTGCGCGCCGCGCGCGCATCGCCGAGGTCTCGGCGACGCGATCATCCGCTGCGCCGCCGCAGACGCCGACGATCGCTGGCGGCGAAACAGTCGCGCGCGGCGCGCGCAGTGAACCAGCGTCGCCGCGCGTTGCGCCCGACGACTCGCCCTTCGCCGCCGATATGGCGCGAATCGATGCCCTCAGCCGCCAGGTCTCGACCATCGCCGAAGAACTCGCCCGCCTGCGCGTGACTATTCTGCAACGCATGGCGGAAGAAAAACGGCGTCAGACATACGTCGATCCGGCATCAACCGACGACCCGGCATGGCTCACCACGACCAACGGCGCCGATGAGCCGCCGCACAACGGCGCTGCGTCGCCGGTCAGCGAATCGGCGCCTGCCAGCGATCCTCCGGCGACGCCGCACCGGATCGAGTCGTCATCCTGAGAGTGCAGACTGATGGAGTTCACAACGACTCAACTGATCATCGTTGTCAGCGTTCTCACCGTTCTAATCCTGCTGCCCCTGGTCGTCATCCTGCTGGTGCGCCTCTTCATTAAGGACGAAGCGCCTGCTGACGGCGAAGAGGTTGCGTCGAGCCTGACCGAGTTCAACAGTATTGGCGATGTCTGGCGCGCTTTCGTGCCCCACCTGGTCGAACTGCGAGATCGGATGGTCAAGGCGCTGATTGCGGTCGCCATCGGTACGATGATCGGGTTCTGGATCGTCACCAGCCCGACGGTGCTGGGGGATCCGCTGCCCGTCTTTCTGGTGCGCCACCTGGCGCCGCCCGGCACGCAATTGCAGGGTATCGACACCGGCGAGGTGTTCTTCGCCTATATGCGCATGGCGCTGGTAGTCGGCATTACGCTGGCAATGCCGTTTGTGCTCTATCAGATCGTGGCGTTCTTTCTGCCTGGGTTGCTGCCGCACGAGAAGCGCGTGCTGTTCATCGCTCTGCCGTTCGTGACCGAACTGTTCATTGCAGGCGTGGCGTTCGGCTGGTTCTTCACTGTTCCTGCCGCCCTCGGCTTCCTGCTCGAGTTCGGCGTCGACGGATCAACAATCGTGACGCAGCCGCGTGTTGATAGTTTCATCGGCACGGTGGCGACCCTGCTCCTCTGGAATGGTCTGATCTTCCAGTTGCCCGCGATTGTGTACGTTCTGGCGCGGCTCGGCATCGTCACTGCAGCGCGCCTGGCGGCGACGCGCCGGTATGCCATTGTGATCATCGCCATTGTCGCTGCGTTGATTACCCCTACCGGCGATCCCTACAACATGCTGTTGCTCGCCATTCCGATGTATCTGCTGTACGAACTGGGGATCATTCTGGCGCGCTTTGTTCCTAAAAGGAACAGCGAAGGACAGGCGACGGCGGCTCCCACAGGGTAGGGCGCGACAATATTTCTCAAAGAGGTTGACGCAAAGACGCAAAGCTTCGCAATTCATACGCTTTCATGCCTCGACGTCAGCCTCCTGATCGCACGGGCTGTACGCCTGTGTCGGGAGGGCATTCGCAGACAAACGCCCTGGTTATGCCGAAAGTGTTCAGGTTGCCGCGCTATCCGTCCAGGTGAGCGTCACCGCTGCAGGTTTCACATGCCTGCCAACACCGAACACAATCCTTCAGATCGTGTCGCATCTCCCGATGCCCCTCAGATCGATGAGGTCGTCGCCACTGTGCTGGCGGCGCCGAAGTATCGCACCATCGCTCCGTCGCTGGTGCGCGCGGTGGCAGTGCGCGAACTTACCGCTCATCGAAGCGTCAAGGCGGCGATCAAGGCGACAAAAAACAAATTGCACCAGGTTGCTGGCGCGTATATCGAGCAGCGGGTCGATGTCGCCGACTGGCTGCGACGGTTGCAGGCGCGCGATGCTCCAAATCCCTCAACTGCACCTGATGATGCGCTGGTTCAGGCAGCGTTGACCAACCCCCGCATCGCACATCTGGGCGAGTCGTTCATTCGCGCCTCGCTCGATCTGATGGCGCGCCACGCTTCCACCCGCGAACGCCTGCCGATTGTGCAGCGATTTTATGCTGACGTCTTCGCCAGTCTCCCTCCAATCCGATCTGTCCTTGATCTTGGATGCGGGCTGAATCCGCTCGCTCTTCCCTGGATGCCGCTCGCGCCTGAAGCGGTCTATCACGCCAGCGACATCGACCGCGCTATTGTCGAGTTTATTGCGCACTATCTGGCGCTCATCGGCATCCCTGGCAGCGTCGAAGTGCGCGACCAGGCGAGCAATCCCGGCGGTCCGCCGGTCGATCTGGCGCTGGCGCTGAAACTGTTGCCAGTGCTGGAGCAGATCGAGCACGGCGCCGCAGCACGCCTGCTTGAGGCGCTCGATGCGTCATTTGTGCTGGTGTCGTACCCTGTCCACACACTCGGCGGTCGTCGAAAGGGGATGGGCGCAACCTACGAGCGACAACTGGAGGCGCTCGTCAAGGGGCGGCAGTGGGAAGTGCAACGGTTCGTCTTTCCCGGCGAACTTGCGTTTCTGATCAGGATCCGATAAGTGCTGCTGCGGTCTGCGGCGTTCCGGGCCTCGTGTCGCTCGTATGGGGATTGCTCGCATGAAGCCGAAGCGGAATGGTTGCCGGATCCGGGAAGGTTCCTGCTGAAGAAAGGGTATTCCTACCCTGTCGCGTCATCGTAAGGTGCGGTACCATGCGAACACGTGAAGAAGGACACAATTCGGTCATTCACGGGAGGACTCCTGTATGGGCAAGAATGTTATAAAGGTATTCGTATTGATGGCGGCGCTGACCGCCCTGTTCCTGGTGATTGGAAACGCGCTGGGAGGAACATTTGGTCTGATCATCGCAGTTGTCCTGGCGGCGGTGATGAACCTGGGGGCGTACTGGTTCTCCGACAGCATCGTACTGCGGATGGCGGGCGCTCGTGAGGTGAGCCGCGAGGAAGCGCCATGGTTCTATCAGATCGTTGAGCAGCAGATTGCCCGCGCTGGGCTGCCGATGCCCAGGCTGTACATCATTAATGAAGATGTTCCCAATGCGTTCGCAACCGGTCGCAGCCCCAGCAAAGGGGTCGTGGCGGTGACGACCGGCATCACTCGCCTGTTGACCAGGGAGGAACTGGCGGGAGTTATCGCTCATGAACTGGCGCACATCAAGAACCGTGACACGCTCATCTCGGCAATTACGGCGACGATCGCGGGTGCGATTGCAGCACTTGCCGATATGTGGATGTGGAGCCAGATCTTCAGCATGTTCGGCGGCGGTGATGAGGAAGAAGGCGGCAACCCCATCGCCGAACTGCTGCTGGTGATTGTTGCGCCGATTGCAGCGACCCTGATCCAGCTCGGCATCTCGCGTGCACGAGAGTTCCAGGCGGACGAGCTTGGCGCGCGCATCCTGGGAGATCCGCTGCCGCTGGCGAGTGCGCTGGAGAAGATCGAGTGGGCGGCGCAGCGCGGCTTTATGCAGGTAAATCCTGCAACTGCTTCGCTCTATATTGTGAACCCATTGAGCGGTGCAGGCGGAGTCATGCGCTGGTTCAGCACTCACCCGCCGACAGAGGAACGCATCGCGCGCCTGCGAGCGATGGCGCGCCAGGGCAGCGGGCGCGGCGCGCTGGCGGCATAACGGATCAGGGAAGCCATATTCGTGAATCGCAGGCGGCTCGCCCGGTCGCCTGCGCTTTTTTGCGCTAGAATAGGGGTTAGGGGTTGGATGATTATGGTTGATACTGAGTTAGAGCATCGCGCTGGCGAGGCGCCGAAGATGTACTGGCAGGTGCTGTTGCGCCTGCGCTGGCTGCTTGGCGGCACCATCGGCCTGACGTTCGCCATCGGACGCATGATCGAGGCGTTGTGGTTTGATCCCGGTGTTCCGATAATGCGCATCGTGGGCGACGTGGCAGCCTGGGGACTGCTTGGAGGGCTGGCAGTCTGGCTGACCCTGACATGGGTCAGTCGCCAGGAGCAACGGTATCAGGCCGGGCTAGAGCAGGCGCTGCGCGACCAGCAGCGCGCCTATAGCCAGCTTGCACTGCTCAGCGAGGTTAACCGGCGGATCGTCGACTCGGCGACGCTCGATGAGATTCTCGACGCGGCGCTCACGTTCCCGCAACGCCTGGTTCCGGCGCGCGCCACGGCAGTGATGCTGCTTGACCCGACAGGCATGGTCGAGACGCGAGCGTATGGCGCTCCGGTCGATGAACTTGCCCGTCTGCGCAAGGCATTGAACATCGCTGAGCGGATGGCGACCGCGCGCCATCCGCAGATAATCGAAAGCGCCGACGGCGCCGGCGCCTGCCTGACACTTCCGCTCCACGACGGCATGGCGCTGCTGGGATGGATCGAATTGCACCTCGAACGACCAGTGACTATCGCACAGGATGAACTGGCGTTGCTTGAAACCATCGCAAATGAGATCGCAGAAGCAATCGCCAGCGCACGGCGTCGTTCGCGCGAAGAGCGCGCGATTTATCAACTGGAGCGCGCTATCGCTGAGGAGCGCGCCCGCATCGCGCGCGACATTCACGACGGAATCGCCCAGAGCCTGGCGTTTATGCGCATGCGCATCGATCTCTGGAATGAGTGGATTGAGAGCGACCCGCAGCGCCTGCGCGCTGAGCTGACCGAACTGAAAAGCACATTGCGCGAACAGATCCGCGAGTTGCGGCGGGCGATTTTCGCGCTGCGCCCGGTGCAATTCGACGAACTTGGCTTTGTCGGCGGGTTGCGGCGCTACATCGTCGAGTTCGCAGGTCAGCACAATTGGGACATTCACGTTGATCTGACCGGCACGCCATCCGCCATTTCACCGGAAGTCGAAGCAGTTGCATT
>JAUQOW010000391.1 GCA_030550675.1 Chloroflexota bacterium | reverse complement strand
CGTCAGCGATGAAGCGTGCGGCGGGGTCAGGCGGGCGCGGCGACCGGCGGCCGCGTCGATCAGCGCGCGCTCGAGCGCCGGGGGATGGCCCTGACTCGCCAGCAGGATCGCCGGGCGGAACTCCCACAGGTCGTCCCAGTACTCCGGGCAGGGGTTGTGCGTGACGACCACGACCTGCCGGTGCGCCAGCGCTGCGGCGGCGAGTGTGCGCAGCGCATAGCCGAAGGGCGCGTCCAGGATTGCCAGCAACGGCGCGTCGGGGGTGTGGCGCCAGCCGCGCTGCTGCAGCAAGGTGCGGAGCGCCTGCTGCAGGTCGGGGATGCCGCACCAGAGCGCAATGTCCATTGCCGGCGCCGACGATGGATAGCCTGCGTCGTGATGCTCCATAATGCGATGCTCCGTAGAGATGCATATAGCTCACGGGAGCAGATGCACTGCCGTGAGCAGGCTCCTTCTTCCTGTTTGTGTCGTGCGATGTATGCTGCCTGGCTAGCGTGTGAGGCGCCAGGACGACGTCTGATTGTCCATCACGCCCATCGAACCGCAATACGTGTTACAGTCAAGAACAGCGCCAGTCCATGCGGTATGTTCGTAATGATAGAAATGGTTGCATCCGCCAAAAGCCTGTGCTGATGAGACCCGATCATCCCAGCCCGGCTCCATTGATGGGTTTCCATAACTCGAGCCATCGCTACAACCGGGAGTATGTGAAGTAACGCGAATGATTGAGCCGCCTCCTCGGTTCGCCCCATCCCATTGAATGCCTATCACGGTATTGGAGGAAGTTGATAGCAGCGCCTGTGTGATGTCCTCTGGCGAGGCGGTCGACGGCGCTTGCACTGCACCGCCTGTTGCGATGGCAAGCGCCTCAGCAAAGGTGGCGAAACACCCAAGGCTCACAGACTCAGATCGTGTTTGAGCCTCGTGAAGCGGTGCGACATGCACGACGCAATGTTGCTGATTGCCAGGAGTCGGCGGCGCCGTAGTTTGCGCGTATATGCCCGATGCCATAATCGTCGATGCTATCAAGGCGAGAGTGATGACAACTATCTTGATCGTCGGTCGTTTGAACATAGTTTCATCTCCTGTATTAGAACTTGTTGGATTGTGCGAACTTTCAGCGTAAACTGCTGTCCGGCGCGACTCAATCGTGCACATCAGGTCGCCGACAAGATAAGTTTTCAGCAACGCGACTCTAGTCGAAAACCCCGCAGCAGAGCTGGGTTCTCTGTTGCGGGGTATTACGACAGGTCTTTAGCGAAGCGACTCTGCCACCCGGAGCAGTTGCCCTTTATCCAGACCCAGTCCGAAGGCTGACAACGTGTAGGTCAATCCATCCTCGTGCCACGAGAGCCAGGCGGAATCGATCGAATCATCCCAGCGTAAGTCGCCAAGCGTTTCCTCAGGATCTCCCTGGCCATCGCTCCGCCAGCCGCCCCGAACATACGTCGCTTCCTGCCCGTTCACCAGCACCGATTGGGCGCGCGAGCGAGGCAGTAGAAACGGGGCAACGTTCGGTCCAGACACAATTTCGAGGTTCATCTGTGCTGAAGCGGCGTCCGGTGCGCTGACAGACCGATAGGTGAGGAGCGCCGCAATCCTCAGTTCCGCAATCTGCGCGGATGTCGATACTGTCGTGCGATCCACTCGAACGCCTGCCAGTGATACGCCCTCGGGCAGCCAGGCTGGAGTACGAATAGGAAACGGAACCTGTTGTTGCGCTTCCGCGAGGCTGAGCAGCGACGGCGTCGGCGGAGCGGTTGGCTCGACGTGTGTCGTGGTAAGCGCGGATTGGATCTGCATCGTATCAACGAACGCCAGACCGAAGCGCTGAAGGATTGCAGCGACTGCAGCGTGAGTCACGGGTGCGCCGATCAATACTCCTATCAGCAGCACAACAATGGCCAGACCGATCAACCGGGGAGTCGTAGACGCGGCGGCAAGTCCTCCCGGTGAAACGCGGCGAGGCCGTGCAGAACGCTGGCAGCGCTCCGCCGCATGCACGCGGGCAAGCCGGGCGTGTATCGCTGGCCACGGATGCAGGTCATCCGGTATTGCCTGTTCTGCAATCTCCTCCAGGAGACGCCGAATAGACTTTCGCCTGTCGATCGCGGTATGTTCCACTGGACGCTGTGGCCTGTTCATCGCTTTATCTCCTTGTCATCGTAAAGATATTGATGCAACCGTCATCTGTCCGCTTCTGAGCGTGTCGTCAGCGGGTGAAGCGAAGCGAGCAGCCCTCGGAGTCGTTCTCGCGCTGCGTGCAGACGCGACTTGATCGTCCCTGGCGGGCACTCCATGCTGATGGCCATCTCGGCTTCGCTCAACCCAAGGTAGTAACGCTGCACAATCAACGCTCGCTGAATGGGCGAGAGCGCGAGTAGCGCAGCACGAACAGCCTCGCGCGTTTCAGCCTGTTCCGCATCCGTATCAGGACCCGCGTGCGGGTCAGCCAGGCGTTCAATCAGCGTGCCTGCCTCATCCCCGGTCATCTGCTCGAGCGAAACGCGCCGCGTCTGACGAGAGGCTGCTTTGACCGCGTCGTTGACAACGCTGCGCAGAAACCAGGGACCGAACGGGCGCCTGGCGTCAAACTGGTCAATCCGCTCGTATGCTCGCAGAAAGGCGCTTTGTACAATGTCCTCAGCAAGATCGCGGTCGTGAGCGACAAGGTAGGCTGCGCGGACTGCTCGCACGTAATAAGTCCTGACCAGCGCTTCCAATCCGCTGATATCGCCACGCTGGAGCCTGGCGATCGCTTCCCGTTCATCCATATTCATCCTTTCTGCACGGTAAGTGTAAGAGCGCGCTCTGGATGTAGTATCCCTGAGGGGACCTGAAGGTTCGTTTCCGAGATAGAAGGGTGCATCGCCTGTGATCTCTACCAGGAGATGAAGAGATGGCGCGTTGAGCGCGTGGCGCGACGCAGCAGCGAAAGGGGCAGGTCTACGACATGTCCCCCCACATAGGCGGTCAGATGGATGCCCCGTGCGGCGCAGCCAGCAGTTCCCGCCGTCCCCAGGAGTACAGGATGGCTGCGCTGCGCCCCGGCAGCCGCAGTTTGCGGTACACCTCCGTCGCCAGGTTGGCGATGCGGCGCGCCGACAGGCGCAGGTCCTGCGCAATCTGTTGGTTGGTCCGTCCGTGGGCGATGGCGCGCAAGACCG
>JAUQOW010000118.1 GCA_030550675.1 Chloroflexota bacterium | reverse complement strand
CAGGGATACGGGGTTGGCACGCATGCGCCTGCCAGCGTCTGGGGCGGGATCGATCTGGCGATCGACGGCGACGGCGATGGCAAAGCCGACCCGCAGGGCACCTGGTATGCGCCGGTCTACGCCACGCACGACGGCGTCGCCCGTGTGCGTTCAAATACCTGGCCCGGCGGCAACTATCTCGCGGTTGAAAATAGTCGCTACAAGACAGCCTATGCCCATCTCGACTCCTACGCCGTGATCGACGGTCAACCGGTTGTGCGCGGGCAACTCATTGGCTATGTCGGTTCCACCGGCATGTCGAGCGGTCCGCACCTGCACTACGAGGTGTGGGAATATGGCATGAATCGCAATCCGCTCGATTTCGACGCGTTGCACCACGATTGGTAGGGATAGATGTCAGACTCCTCTTCCCGTGCTTTTGCTCTGCTCCTGATCAAGCATCCAATTTTTGCGTATAATGCACATGTCCTCTGTTTCATGTAACGATGCATCAGTACGCCAGGGCGATAAGAAACATTCCCATATCATAACGGGACGCACGTACTATAGACCGTTCCAGAGGGGCGGAGTATGATTGGAAAGCAAGGTGTTGGACAGGAGCCTGCGGTATGACGACACTTCCCTCCCCCCAAGACGCCATCGCTGACTCGGCAAAACTGATCGCTATCCTTGAACGTCATCACAAAGATGCGCCTGAAATCGAGGCGCTGCTCGACGCCCATCGCGCCACCCACCACCAGATGACGACCAGTTACCATACGAGCGAAGACGCAATCGCCGCCTGGCGTGCGGCGCTTGCCCGGCGCTGGACGTGCGAAATCGCGGCGCGGCGCCTGTACAAGCAGACGTTGCGCCAGCTTGTGCAGCATTACGGCACTGCCGAAACGCCAACCATCCGGCTTATCTCTCGCGGCGGCGCAGAAGCCGACAGTACGCCAGTTGAACTCCTCGAAGATATGCGTCGTTTGCACGCCGTTTTGTCGCTCGAAGCCGCCACGTTGCCCTTCGCCGAGCAACGTCTGGCTGAGATCGCTCAGTCGTGCGAGACGCTCGAACGCGCCATCAACGACGTCGCTGAGTGTGAACGACGACGGCGCATGGCCGTGCTCGATCTCCGCATTGCTCGCGAAGTGTATCGCCGCATGCGCTATGAAACCTGTCAGACGCTTATGAGCCAGCTAGGTGATCAGGCGCCGCGTGATCTCATCGATGAATTTCTGGTCGAAACGACCGAGCAGTAACGACGAGAACGTCTTACAGACTGGCGATCCTCCGGACTTCACCCTCGTATGAACCAGACGTGTCCAGCGACTCTGACAGCGCAACCGCTGTCGCCCGCCCCTGAGCGTTCACCACGCGAACAATCCGCACGGCGCCGAGGATTGCCATGCCAGTAATGCGCAGTCGCACCAGCGACGTTTCAAATTCGACTTCCGGTTGTCCAGCGGACGGCAGCGGTCGGTCGTCCGCTGTGCGCCACACGTACCTGGCGTCTCCCATCAGCGCCCCGCCATCGATATGCAACCCGACGTTCGCCGGGACGCGAATCGTCACCTGTCCAAACATGGCAAAGGCGCTGATTGTGTGATCGCCGGGCGCTAAGGGCTGGCGCGTCAGATCGACCGTGATACTGCCGAACATCGCCGTAAAACTCTCGTTGTCAAGGCGCGTGTTGGTGTTGATGTGCTCTATCCCGCTGAACAGACTCATCGAGGACATGGTTCGCTCCTTTATGTTGCGCTATACGCGGGTTCGACGTATCATACGCTCGAAGAGTTGCGAACGTCCGTTTAAGAAAGGTTCCTATACCGCTGACGCTGACCCCCGGCGCGATTCGCACGCTGCTGCTGGCTGTCCAGGGGCTCGACTGTCCGCTGGAACGCACGGCGACACAAGACGATGTGCTGGCGACCATCCGGCGGAGGCAGGCGCTCCAGATCGATACCATCCGCGTGGTTGCGCGCAGCCCGTACCTGGCGCTGCGGAGTCGCCTGGGCGCGTATGAGCCGCGCTGGTTGCCCGATCTGCTGGCAGATCGGGCAATCTTTGAGTACTGGTCGCATGAGGCATGCTTTCTGCCTATTGAGGATTACCCGGTTTACCAGTCGTTGATGCTGGCAGGAAAACGCGCAGCCATGCCCACGCGCGCCGGTGGCTGCAGGAGAGCCAGGCGATTGCCGCTGCACTGATCGATCATATTCGCGCCAACGGACCAGTTCGCTCTTCCGACTTCGCTCGTACCGATGGCGAGACGAGCGACTAGTGGAACTGGAAGGTCGAAAAGATGGCGCTGGAAATGCTCTTCATTGTCGGCGATCTGATGATCGACCGGCGCGAGAGCTTTCAGCGCGTCTACGACCTGCGCGAGTGCGTTTTGCCGGAATGGGATGACTCCCGCACACCCGATATCGAGGCAGTGCAGCGCACCCTGACGCTGGCGGCAGCGCAGGCGCTTGGCGCGGCGCCGGCGCGCTGGCTGGCGGACTACTTTCGCACCAGCAAGGCGGAAACGGCGCACATTGCCGCTGCACTGGCTGCCGAAGGCGCGCTTACAACTGCGCGCGTCGAGGGGTGGCGCGATCCAGTGTACATTCATCCAGACAACCTGCCGCTGGCGCAGGCGGCTGCCGCTGGCGCGCTCCGCTCAACCGTCACCACGCTGCTCTCGCCGTTCGATCCGGTGGTGTGGGATCGACAGCGGGCGCTGGAATTGTTTGGCTTCGACTATCTCATCGGTGGAAATCGCGCTGATCGATTGCTCGTCCTGGCACAATTTCAAATCAAGGACCGCCAGGGATTGGTATTTCGGACATTCCACGCTGCTGAGACCCATTTTGGTCTGATCATTCAACCAGCAGAGCCGTCAGCAGACTTGGCAGGGATTGTGTTTCTCGTCGGTCCAGGTAATATCCAGAAAGTGAGTCTAGGTGCGCTGATAGGCTGGAAATACTGCGGCACATGGGGCGCGGCAGGGGAATGGATTCCAGATGCTCCGTGGAACAATCTCGTATGGGAGCAAGAAGGCCGTATCTACCATTTGACTGGACAAGAGGTTCCGTTCGAGGAGTTGGTGTCTATTGCGACGTCGATCCCTCGTAAGGAAGGAGATTAAGGAGGTGACCTTGGCGCTTGCTGGACGACCGAAGTGAATACCTTGTACTACTAATGGCTTGGTTTGGCTTGGACTCGATGAATACCCGCAAAATCAGGCATATTCACGGAGGTGGAAACATGGGTAAGTCAGGAGTGGTGCTGTTGATAACGGCAATGATCGTTTTGGCAGGATCATTAGGGACGATAGCGGTGAACGCTGTAACGCTCAAGCCAGAAGCCCCGCCTCCACTTCTAGCCCCACCTGAGTCAGTGACGTATGAACGACTCTCCCCTGGCGATGCTCTTCTTGGTGCAGACGATGGTCGCCCGATAGCTCAACTGCGACGACCACCCGCTGAATTTGGTACAGTTGAAGTTTATTTGCCCAAGATGCAACCTTGGGACGATCCAAAAACAGAGGCATATGCCGTTCTCGCAAGTGTACGATATGCTGGTTCTGGAGGCGCTATCCTGGTTACTACGGCACAACCCTCACCTGGAGCACGGCACCTGATGACAATGCCAGGAGAACATCGGATACAACTTGGAGAAACTGAAGCCTGGCTCTCCATGGATATGGGTGGTGACTTTCCTAATCGGGTTCGATGGATCCAGGATGGTCTAATCATCACCGTGGCAGGTGATTTGCCGCCTGGGAAGTTGCTCGCTCCCGCAGCACAGGTAACGATCAACAAATGAGGGGGAAGCCTTGTCATGGCTTGGTCAGAGGATATATAGGTCATACGCCTCTGACCAGAAAATGTTTTTCAAGCCTAAAGTAGGGGAGGAAGGAAAATGAGAACTACCTGCCATTGATATGGACATCCAGCAAACAACGTGTTTTGGTCCTGCTAGCGGTTGCCATAGCGGCAGGAATGCTGCTTGTCGCTCAGACGACTGGAGCTGCTTTCTGGAACGTGCGTAGCCAGGGCGACTGTGCGTCTGGCTACCCTCGCGGCGAGTCCTGGCTGAACTGGGACGGATATGGAAGCTCTGCCCAGGGATCGACGAATGGGAAGCTATGGTATTGGAATGGCAGTCAATGGGTACAAATGGCCGAAGGCGGCGCCACTGATACAGGTTCGCCGGGTAACGCTCTGGTGCGAAATGAAGCGGGCTATCGGAGCGGCGTCTGGGATGAAACTGGCGCTCACTGGTCTAACTTCTTTTCTGGAACGAAGTACACCGATGCAAAGAACTGGACATGTCCATAACGCTTCCGAACACGCGCCATCTCTAACACAACTCCTACATTTCCCTATTTGATCATCCTCGGGAGATCGACTACAATAAGAACCGATAGGTGCTATATAATCCAACGCTCAATGCCAGGAGGTCCTGACGGTTATGCCTACCTACGTGTACGCCTGTGACGCTTGCGGTGCGCAGTTTGAGCAATTCCAGTCGTTCAAGGATGAGCCGCTGCGGGTGTGTCGCTGTGGCAAGGAAGGTACGGTACGCCGGGTCTTCCAACCGGTGGGCATTGTCTTCAAGGGTTCAGGATGGTATATTACCGATAGCCGCAAGAGTGACAGCGCGAGCATCGGCAGCAGCTCGTCGAAGAGCGAGAAGAGCGAGACAGGCGACAGTGAATCCTGACCTGAGCCATCTGCGCCTGCTTAACAGGCGCTTCCATATTCCTTTTTGGGCCTCCCGCCGCCAGTCGGTCGGGTTCGTCGCGCAGACCTGTATCTGTCTTTAGGGGCGTCGTTGCATAGTGCAAGGCGCCCCTGATCTGCATGACGCGCTTCGATTGACCGTCGAACGGGAGGTTTTGTATGTCCAGAAAAAACGATAACCTGCTCTGCATCATACGCGATGATATTCGCGCGATTTTTCTCAACGATCCGGCAGCGCGCAATCTGGCGGAGGTGCTGCTTTACCCTGGCTTGCACGCCATCCTGTTCCATCGCCTGGCGCATGCCCTCTGGCGGCGCGGCGTGCCGTTCATTCCCCGGCTGATTTCGCAGATCAGCCGCTTCCTCACCGGCATCGAAATCCATCCGGGAGCGGTCATCGGTCGCGGCTTCTTCATCGACCATGGCATGGGCGTGGTCATCGGCGAAACAGCCGAAATCGGCGACTGGGTGACCCTCTATCAGGGCGTGACCCTTGGAGGGACCGGCAAGCAGCGCGGTAAACGCCACCCGACGGTGCGCGATGGCGTGGTGATTGGCGTTGGCGCGATTGTGCTCGGCGCCATTACCATCGGCGAAGGGGCGCGCATCGGCGGCGGCGCTGTGGTGGTGAAGGATGTTCCTCCCCATACCACGGCTGTCGGCGTTCCAGCGCGCATTGTGGCGCAGCGCGACCCGCATACCGGCGAAACGCGCCGCGTCGAGCACCTGCCCGACCCCGAAGGTGAAATGTTGCGCAGCCTGCGCGCCAAGGTGCTGGAACTTGAAGAGCGTCTGACCGAACTTGAAATTGCGACTAACCATCATCTTGCGCACCACGTCGAGAAGGATGCGCTCTCATCACAGTGCTGGTCGGCGCTTGGCGACACGAATGGAAATGGCACGATCGATGAGTATGGCTATGTAGCCGGCGATGGGATATAACGCATATGAGCATTCGCGTCTATAATACGCTCACACGCACGCTCGAACCATTCGAGACCCTTGAACCCGGCGTAGTGAAGATGTATGTCTGCGGGGTGACGGTGTACGACCGGGCGCACATCGGGCACGCGATGTCGGCAATTGTTTTCGATGTGGTGCGGCGCTACCTGGAGTATCGCGGCTACGTCGTTCAGCACGTCGTCAATTTCACCGACGTGGACGACAAGATCATTAATCGGGCGAAGGAGCTCGGACGCGATCCGAAAGAACTCGCTGAAACATATATCGCCGAGTTTCTGGAAGACCTCGAGGCGTTGAATGTCAAACGGGCGCACGTCTATCCGCGCGCAACCGAGACGATGCCGGAGATTCAGCGCTTCATCAGCCGGTTGATCGAGACCGGACACGCCTACGTGGTGGACGGCGACGTCTATTTCCGGGTTTCGACTGTCCCCGACTACGGCAAACTCTCGCGGCGCAGCCTCGATGATATGATTGCCGGCAATCGCATCAGCGTCGATGAGCGCAAGGAGAACCCGGCGGATTTTGCGCTCTGGAAGGCGGCAAAACCAGGCGAGCCGTTCTGGGACAGTCCATGGGGTCCGGGTCGTCCCGGCTGGCATATCGAGTGCTCGGCAATGAATCTGGCGCACCTCGGCGAACAGATCGATATTCACGGCGGCGGGACGGACCTGATCTTCCCGCACCACGAGAATGAGATTGCCCAAACTGAGAGCCTGACCGGCAAGCCGTTTGCGCGCTACTGGATGCACAACGGCATGCTTCAGATCCAGACCCGTCTGGCGGACGGCACGTACAAACTGGAGAAGATGTCCAAGTCGCTCGGGAATGTTGTGACGATCCGCGAGTTTCTGGCGCGCTATCACCCCGATGTTCTGCGACTGACGGTGCTCTCCGGTTCGTACCGCAGCCCGCTGGCGTTTGGCGAGGAGATCGCCGCCGATCAGGAGCGCAAACTGGCGCGCCTGCGCTCGGCGCTCGAGCCGCCGATTGGCACGATCGAAAGCGGTCCGGCGGTCGAGGTGTTGCTGGCAGTGGCGCGCACGGCGCGCGAGCGGTTCATCGCCGCTATGGACGACGACTTCAATACCGCCGGGGCGCTGGCGGCGTTGTTTGAACTGGTGCGCTCGATCAACACAGCGCGTGATGCTGGCGTCGGCGGCGCCCCGTTCGCTGAGGCTCAGGCGACGTTCCGTGAGTTGATCGACGTGCTGGGGTTGACGCTCACTGCGCAGCGCCCTGTCATCCAGCAGGCGGCGCCGTTCATCGATCTGCTGGTGGAAGTGCGCAGCGAGTTGCGCAAGGCGAAACAGTTCGCGCTCGCCGATATGGTGCGCAACCGCCTGGCGGAGCTTGGCGTCGTCCTTGAAGATACGCCGCAAGGAACGCGATGGAAAGTGACAGACAAACCCAACCCGTGACGTGGCTGGAACTCTCGGTCTCCTGTGACAGCGAAGCGGTCGAACCGGTCAGCGAGCTGTTGGCGCGCTACGGCTACAACGGCGGCGTGGCGATTGAACCGCCGATCATCCCTGGCGAGGATGGTCCAGAGTACGAGTACGACCCGGCGCGTCCGGTGACGGTGCGCACCTACCTGGCGCTTGATGACTCTGCCGAAGAGACGCGCGCGCGCATTGAACAGGGGCTGTGGCTGCTGGGCATGATCCGTCCAGTCGGTCCGCTGCAGGTCCGGCAGATCGAAGAGGAAGACTGGGCGAACGCCTGGAAGCAGTACTACACCATCCAGCGGATTGGGGCGCATATCGTCATCGTGCCATCCTGGCTGGACTACCAGCCGCTGCCGGATGATCGGGTCGTGCGCCTCGACCCTGGCATGGCGTTCGGAACCGGTCTGCACCCGACGACGCAGCTGTGCCTGATTGAGCTGGAACGGCATGTCACGCCAGGGATGCACGTGCTCGACCTGGGGTGCGGTTCCGGCATTCTCTCGATTGCCGCCGCGCGGTTGGGGGCTGCACGGGTGCTGGCGCTCGACACCGACCCGATTGCGGTCGAGGCGACGCGGGCGAATGCGACGCTGAACGGCGTGGCGGACAGGATCATTGCTGCCGAAGGCAGCCTGGGGCGCGGCGCATCCTTCGGGCACTGGCTGCGCCCTGATGCTGGCGGCAGCGTCGAAGCGCCCCCGCTGCTGCCAGCGTCGCTACCGGACGATATACTGCCGCAGTTCGATCTGGCGGTCGCCAATATTATCGCCAGGGTGCTCGTGGCCGTCGCCCCCGATTTTGCCGTGGCGTTGCGCCCCGGCGGTTTGTTGATCAGTTCGGGGATCATCGCCGACCGTGAACCCGATGTGGTCGCCGCCTACGCCGCCGTTGGACTGGAAGCGGTTGCGCGCCGCCAGGAGGGCGATTGGGTGGCGCTGGTGCATCGCAAGCCATAACCCATGCCGCGCCGTCCGCGTGATACCGTTCACAGCAACACCTACCGCTTCTTCGTCGATTCTTCAGCATTCGACGCGGAACGGGTGCGCCTGTTCGATCCCGAGTTGGGGCATCAACTGGCAACGGTCCTGCGGTTGGGACGCGGCGACCGCGTTGTGCTGCTCGACGGCGAGGGGTGGCAGTATACCGTTGCGCTGGAAACCGTTGACCGGCGCGGCACCGTGAGCGGCGCCATCGAGTCGCGCGCAGTTGCTGGCGGCGAACCGCGCATCGCGTTGACGGTGTACCTGCCGATCATTCGGGCGGAACGTTTTGAGTGGGCGTTGCAGAAAGGGGTCGAACTGGGCGCCGCGACGTTCGTTCCGACCCTTTGCGCGCGCAGCATCGACGCCGCTCCCGATGAACGCCGCCTTGCGCGCTGGCGGCGCATCATCCGTGAGGCTGCCGAACAGTCGCGGCGCGGCAGGCTTCCCCGTCTGGCATCCGTCCTCACCTTCAACGAAGCATGTATGCAGTTCACTCCCCAATCCCCCGCGTTGCTCCTGTGGGAGGGTGACGGCGCCAGGCCGCTTGCAGAGGCGCTGCGCACGCTGCGCCGCGACGCATCGCTGACGGCGCTGGGCATCTTCAGCGGACCGGAAGGCGGACTGACCGACGATGAGCGCCGTTGCGCCGAACGACATGGTATCATGAGCGTGTCGCTCGGTCCGCGCACCCTGCGCGCTGAAACCGCGCCCATCGTGGCGACGGCGATCATTGTGTACGAATTGGGATGACGGCGCGTGGGCTTCGACAGGCTCAGCCCACGCTGGTTGTCGTCTGCTGGCTGAGCCTGCCGAAGCCAGCGCCTGCTTCGGCGGCTGAGCCTGCCGAAGCAGGCGCCTGCTGCAGCGCATCAGACCATATTCAGGCGCAGGCGCCAGAAGATATACTGCCATCCGTCACAATTCGTCCCGATCCGTGCAAATCGGTGTCCTATCACGCGCTACGCAATGGCGCAACCCGTCAGCCATCAGGAGTTTCGCCATGTCCGTCCGTTTCCGGTTTCTTCGTCGTCTTGCTGCTGCATTCCTGCTCCTGCTGGCGGGGTTCGCTGGCGGTTGGGTCAGCGCAACTATCTTTGCCGACAGCATCTCGCTCACGCGCCTGGTTCCCGCGATTGGTCCAGGGTTGGTCGCCAATCAGGAGACGCCGCCATCGCTGCGACAACAATTTCGCGTCTTCTGGGAAGTGTGGAACCTGGTCGAAGCGGAGTTCTATCAGCGTGACAAAATCAACCACACCCGCATGATCCGCGGCGCGATCACCGGCATGCTGGCATCGCTCGACGACCCGTACACCGTGTATCAGGAACCGGAGCTGGCATCGCAGACAAACGAGCACATGCAGGGACGGATGGGGGGCATTGGCACGTATCTGCGGATCACCGACGGACGCGCATTTCTCTACAAGCCAATCAAAGGCGCGCCAGCCGACGCCGCCGGTCTCAAGCAGGACGACGAAATCGTAGCGATTGATGGCGAACCGGTCGCGCCAATGATCGCCGGTCTCGACGTGAATGAAGCGGCGGTGAAGGTGGCATCGAAAATCCGCGGACAGGCGGGCACGCAAGTGCGCCTGACGATCAGGCGGGGCGACGAGGTGTTTGATATCACCCTGACGCGCGCCGACATTGTGGTGCCCAGCGTCGAAGCTCAGGCGGTCGATGGCGGCATCGCCTACATCCGCATTATCGAGTTTAAAGCCAACACCGTTCCTGAATTCGACCAGGCGCTCCGCGAGTTGCTGCCGCAGGCGCCCAACGGCATCGTCCTTGACCTGCGCAACAACCCCGGCGGCTTCCTTGATCAGGCGCGCGCCGTGCTGGGGCGCCTCTACACCGGCGTGGCGCTCTACGAGCAGAACAGCAAAGGGGAAATCACCGAAATCCGCACCGTTGGCGGCGACATCCGCGCCTTCGATGTTCCCATTGTGGTGCTGGTCAACGGCGGTTCCGCCAGCGCAAGCGAGATTGTCGCCGGCGCGCTGCGCGACAGCCGTCCGAACGTGACCCTGATCGGCGAAACGACCTTCGGCAAGGGTTCGGTGCAGAACATCTACAACCTGAGCGACGGCAGCAGTGCGCGGATCACCTTTGCGCACTGGCTCACCCCGGCGCGCACCGAGATCGACAAAGTCGGCATCACGCCACAGTACGTCATTCCCTACGCCGAAGACCCTGCGACGCAAACCCTGTGCGTCGGCGACCGCCAGCCGCCGCCGGGATCGACGACCTGCGCCGACAATCAACTCTTCTACGCCATCCGGCTGCTACGGACCGGCGAAGCGCCGCCGTCGATGCCTGCGGCGGCGAAGTAATGCGGGATCACCACAACGAACGCTGGATGAGTCCGTTGGTTGGCGGTTCTGGTGATGATTCGTGTTCTATCGGCAGCGGGTAGTTGGAAATAAACAACTCAGCGCCTTTCTCAGCTCTGCCCTGTTTGTAGTTATTCATGCCATACTGTAATTCCCAGCGGTACATATATGCAAATTGGAAGTTCTGACGGATTTCGGGAGAGTCGTCATAGGTGATCAGCCAGGAGTGTCTGCACTTCTTCATCTGTTCGGCAAATTCAAGATGATCGAAGACTTCATGAAGCACACCGTTCTTTCCATACAGTCTTGATTTCGTTGCCACAAAATAGGGCGGATCCAGAAAGGTAAAAACCCTCTGGTCGCCATCTTGCAATAGTTCCTTGTAATCTAAATTTGTAATCTTGACCCCTTCTAAAATCTTTCCTAATAGAGACAGGCGTTCTATTGACGAATTCGTAAATCTTCCAGTAAAAGCGCCTTCAGAATAACCCCCCGCCTCGACAACGCCAGAAAAAGTAATTCGATTAAGAACAAAGAACCTCACTGCGCGCTCAAATTCATTCATTCTCGATGTATCCATTCCGAGCAACTCGTAAAACAGTTCTCTTCCATCGGGTCGTTCTTCCTTTATTCTCATCACCTCACGCGCCAGTCTGATAGAATCCTGCTGAGCGCACTTCCAGAAACAGTACAACTCAGTATTGAGATCGTTAATCCACATCTTTATATCAGGATATTTTTGTCTCAGGAAAATAAAGAAAGAACCGCCGCCGACAAATGGTTCGCGGTACTCATTGAATGATTTGGGGACGAGGTGAAGCATGCGCTGGACAGCGCGCGACTTTCCACCAGGGTAACGGAGCGGGCTTTTGATCATTAACGTCATTGGTTTGGAGCGATCTGAACCTGAATCTTGGGATTATGACAACATTCGACTTGCAATCTTCGAATAACTTCTACTTGTCTCCTGGTAAACGTGTTTTTGGAAAGAAACTGCTCCAATTCGCAACTGCTGCACGGCATCGTAAGCATGTCGTGCAATCCCTTGCCCGTTAACTTGAGTCTTACTGCGAACTCAACCGGCTTATCTTCGAGCGATAGGGTGTCAATATTTGAAAACAGTGCAAGTTTGAATAGACCATCCTTGATATCATCAAGAGAAGGAAGAAGTCCCTTTGTTGCGTTCTTAGCCTCTTGAATGATGTATCTATCGCACTCCTTAACAACCTCATCTGCAGTCAGATAATAAGTACCCCCAAGATAGTTGTGAATAACAAATCTCACCTTGGATCCATCAGAAAGATATTCATTTTTATGAATTACGCTAACTTCTCTCAAAGAAGCCCCTTGAGATCCTCTAAGAGATAGTTTTCTAAACTCCTCGAAGTCCCTCACGATCTTTTCTAGATATTCCTCGTGAGTTTCCTTTTTGTGCACTGCAACTCCCGTTTTACGCGATATATTTTCATAACTTTCTATAGCTTTTTGGTAAATGTCTACAAAACTAGTTTTTATAAGATTGAAATTCCAATGCAGCGCGCTATTTTTGTATTTCATGATTTCATTGATTTGATGATTTACGAAATCAGAAAAGAACATTTGTTTGCTTAGTTTGTTCTTTTCAGATTGACCTTTTCTCTTGTTCTTCTCTGCACTCTCATAGTACGCGAGAATGATATAGATGTCGAGCAGATTCATCCATGATATCGTCGAATGCTGAATCCTGTCGAGATCGCCATCAGCACCTTCGTCTTTGAGGATCGGAATAACCGTGATTCGCTTTGGGGCATTCAGAATATCATACAATCGCGCAAACGGATAACTGCGTGTTCGCTTAGGAGAGACCCATTTTGAGTACGCCAGTGAACCATCAGGTACAATGATTTTACCGCAGGGCTTGGCCTTGTTGATATCGAATTCAGCCAAGTCGTACTCTGGCAATTCTTCTGCCAGGCACGCTGTATATCGGACGTTGCTCACAAAGCCATTGAACGTCAGAACATCCCGTTGCATGCTTGTTTACCGCCACACGCCACAGACGACCTGCTTGTCTCTCTATAATAGATCATATGAGCGAAATGGTCAATGCGCACTGCGGCAGGGAATCCAGGCATGCATTGTCAGGCGGCAAACGCCGCGCGTTCGATGGAGCAGCGGGTTCAAGCCATCACTCAGTGCGCTGAAGCCCCTGCGGGGCTTTCCCGACCTCAGCCAGGGCTTCAGCCCAAAGCGCCCTGTCTTAGTCTTCCATACATCGCGCCGGGCGGGCGTTCCGCCGGGCGTCCACGCGCGGTGAGCCTGTCGAACCCCGCCAGGGCCCCCCCGTGACCCGCCGCGCAGGCGGACGGTCGGCCGCAGGTCCATCAGGGGCGATGTCAATCGCTGGCAATCACTCAGAGCACAACAGCCCCGCAGGGGCTTTCATGTTCTCAGCGAGGGCTTCAGCCCGCAGTGAAACGGCGGTTCCTGACCGAATCATGACCGTCCCCCTAACAGGGTCGTTCAGTCGTTCAGGCTCAATACGGTGAGTTATGTTATACTGAAGCCATGACAGCTGCCACCAACAAACCTATCTCCGCCGCCAAACCGCCCGCTGAGGACCCGTTCTGCTACGGGTGGCGCATTGTACGCCGTGACATCGGCGACGGCTACTTCGACGAGGAACTTGTGCCGCTGCGTCTCATCGACCTGCTGCATCCCGAGGAGGGCGATCAGGTGTTGTGCAACTACGATCACCAGCGGCGCGTGCGCTACCTGGCGGATGTCTTTTTGGCGCGCACAGCGGAACTGCGCCGATTGCGCGGCGGCGCATAATACGTCCTGTTCGGTGAAGTCCGGGGGGATACATGCCTATGGCACAGAGCGACACGCCGGAGTATCGCTTCTTCCTGGCGGGCGAATGGCGCACCGGCGCGCCCTACACGGTCGCCTGCCCCTACGATGGCGCGCCGGTCGCCGTCGTTCATCGCGCCGCGCCAGATGACCTGGAGCAGGCGATCCAGGCGGCGGCGGCGGCATTCAAGACAACGCGAAGCACGCCGTTGCATCGCCGCGCGGCTGCATTGCGCGCAATTGCCGCAGGCATTGAGTCGCGCGCCGAAGAACTGGCGCGCACTATCGCACTGGAAGCGGGAAAACCTATCAAACAGGCGCGGATCGAAGTGGCGCGCAGTATCGTCACATTCTCGACCGCTGCCGATGAAGCGACGCGCTCGAACGATGAGGCGCTGCGACTGGATGCCGCTCCCGGCGGCGAAGGACGGCACGCGATTGTCCGGCGCTTTCCGGTGGGACCGGTCGCCGCCATTACGCCGTTTAACTTTCCGCTTAACCTGGTGGCGCACAAAGTGGCGCCTGCGATCGCCGCCGGTTGTTCCGTCGTGCTCAAGCCCGCTTCTCAGACGCCGGTCGTTGCGCTCAAACTGGCGGAAATCATTGCGTCGTCGGGATGGCCGCCTGAAGCGTTGAGCGTTCTGCCGCTCGCCAGCCGCGATGCCGCACCGCTGGTCGAGGATGAACGCTTCGGATTGCTGACCTTCACCGGTTCGCCGGCGGTTGGCTGGGATATGAAGCGGCGCGCCGGGCGCAAACGGGTGACCCTGGAACTCGGCGGCAATGCCGGGGTGATTATCCACTCCGACGCTGATCTCGCCTTCGCCGCCGAACGGTGCGTCGTCGGCGGGTTTTCCTATGCCGGTCAGAGTTGCATCAGCGTGCAGCGCATCTTCGTTCATGCTCCGGTGTATGCCGCCTTTATGGACC
>JAUQOW010000390.1 GCA_030550675.1 Chloroflexota bacterium | reverse complement strand
TGCAGCGCGGCGCTGGCGGCGTGTATTCCTTGATCCAGTGGGTGAAACTGGCGCGCTACGAGCGCGCCATCATGCAGAAGTGCGACGTAACGATCGTGGTGTCTGAGGAGGACCGCAAGGCGCTGGAGCGGATCGGCGGAACGCGCTTTGTGGTCGCGCCGAATGGGGTGGACACGACGTTCTTTAGCCGCGCGGCGCTTGATTGTGATCGCCGCGCGCCGCTGACTTTCGCCGTACCTGCGCTCGTGTTCAGCGGCACGCTCGATTTTCGTCCCAACGTTGATGCGCTCGTCTGGTTCGTCGATGCCGTGTTGCCGCAGATTCTCGCCTGCCGTCCCGACGTTCGCCTGCTGGCGGTCGGGAAACGACCTGCCCCGATATTGCGTCGCCTCGCCGAACAGGGACGCCTGACGCTCACCGGCGAGGTTGCGGATGTGCGCCCCTATCTGGCAGGCGCCACGGTCTACGTTGTGCCCATGCGCATCGGCGGCGGCATCCGGCTGAAGGTGCTCGAAGCATTCGCCATGGAAGCGCCGGTCGTCAGCACCTCGCTCGGCGTCGAGGGCATCGTCGGGCTGCGGGACGGCGTGCATTGTCTGCTGGCAGATGCGCCGCAGCAGTTCGCCGGGTCCATCCTGCGCCTGCTGGACGACCCGGCGACCAGACGCGCACTTGGCGCAGCAGGACGAGAACTGGCGCGCGCGGGGTACGAGTGGGAGACGATAATCCCGCGTCTGGAAGCCGCCTACTGTTAGGCTGCGTCGCAAGCGGCGGATACTGGAAGCGACGGGGTGTTGCGGCGAAACAGGCACATGCTGCAAGCGTATCTCTATCGCCAATCGTGCGGTTGAGAAAGTGAAGCGGCAGACATGCGCCATTGCCTGCGCCGGATCTGCACAGCACAGGTGATCCGTCGTGTCCCAACACCCGCGCTCTCGCCGCGCAATTCCGCTCTGGCTGGTTCTGCTGGCATTGCTGGGGCTGTACGCAACCTATGCGCTGATCCACACGCTCTCGCACCCGGCGCCTGCTGCACCGCCTCAATCACATAATAGCGCCCTCAGCCGACAGATCCAGGTCTTTTTCACCACGCCGACGTTGCGCTACCCGGACATACCCAACCGCCGCACGCCGCCGCCGATGCTGCGCGACCTGATCAGCGACGTATCCCGCGCTCGCACGTCGATTGAGGTCGCAGCGTTCGATCTCGACCTGCCGCAGCTTGTCGATGCGCTGATTGCCGCGCGGCGGCGCGGCGTGAACGTGCGCGCGGTCATCGACAGTGAGAACCTCAGCGATCCGTCTGTTGCTATGCTGACCGGGCGCATGCAGAATCGGCAGATTCCCGTCATATTTGATCGTCGTGCGCCCTTCATGCACAACAAGTTTGTGGTGATCGACAGCGCAATTGTCTGGACCGGCTCGTGGAATCTGACCGAGAACTGCACCTTTCGCAATAATAATAACGCGCTCCGAATTGAGAGTCGCCGGATGGCTGCCGCTTATCGCCAGGAATTCGAGCAAATGCATACGGGGCGTTTCGGAACCGCCAAACGCAGCGATGCGCTACGAATTGCAACACAAATCAGCGATGGAGGCATAGACGTCTACTTCTCGCCGCAAGACAAGGCGCTCCCGTTTATTCTCGAACAGATTGAACAGGCGCGCAGCAACATCGTCGTTATGGCATTTTCGTTCACCTCGGCGCCGATTGCCGACGCTCTGGTTCATGCTGTAGAGCGCGGCGTTCGGGTTGAAGGGGTGATGGAGAAGCGTAACGCTGCCGGAACTGGATCAGTTTTTGCACACTTACGCGCAAATGGGGTAGACATGCGGGAAGATGGCAACTGTTATATCATGCACCACAAGGTGATGATTATTGACGGTGAGGTTGTGATTACCGGCTCATACAATTTCACCGATAATGCAGAGAACGCAAACGACGAGAACCTGGCGATTATCCGCGATGCCGCAATCGCCAGGCTTTTTTTGCAGGAGTACGCTCGTATTCAACAACAGGCGCTCGAACCGACGCGCTGCAACTGATGCAGTGCGTTATACCGGTTGTTTCCGCGGTCGTCCCGGTCTTCGACGCGGCGGTTCGCCCTCTGTCGAGTTTGACGACACAGCAGCGGATGTCGGTTCAGGCTCGGGTCGAGGTTCGACAATCTTGAACGGAATGATGCTTCCCCGCGTGCGGAAGAAGAGAATGTCAAAGCCGCGTCGTTTTGCTGCGGCACGGAGACGATTACGCACCGTTGCACGCTTGTCGTCCGGTTCGAGTTCTACTTCACCGTAATCGCCAATCTCGTAATCCTCCAGGAACCGATCGTACTCCGCAGCAATCCGTGTTCGCATGCCTTTCCCTTTGTTCTCGAGGAGGAATATCTCCTCTTTAGTCAACTTGCGTACTTTGGGCATCTCTGTTTCCTTTCATCATACAGAGGGGATTAAGAGACTTTCCACATACCATCAATGGGAATAAGAGCGTAGATAGTGTTCTTGACTTCTTTTCTATTGTAGCGCACTCTTTTGCTTCACGCAAGCGGCTTTACCTATGCGGCAAGAATTCTTTCAGCCTGTTCTAAGCCGTTAGATTCGACGGCAAGAACGCTCTTGCTCCAGACGAGGCGCGATGGATGACCTGTGCAATCACGGAGCGCAAACGGATCTTACGACATTCCCGATCCCACGTCGAACTGATTACATTGGATGACCAATCTTCACAGACGACGCTATTCCGAATGTTCTGGCGCGTCTGGTATAATGCTGCAGTATGTGTGATGCTGCACTGATCATCGCGCCGATTATCGGCGCCATTCGACGCCATCCAGAAAGTTATTGTCATGAAATCTTCTGAACTTGGCGCTCTCAAGCAAACACGTTCGCGCAGGACGCATATTCTGGCAATAGCTGCTGCGGCGCTGCTCAGTCTCGCTTTGATCATCGCGGCGCCTGCTGCCAGCGACTGGTGGAAAGCCGTCGTTCTTGGCGTTGTCGAAGGACTGACCGAATTTCTCCCAATCTCATCAACAGGTCACCTGTTGATTGTCTCCGGCCTGCTCGATTTCGAGGGGAGTCTGGGGGGCACGTTCGAGATTTTCATTCAACTGGGCGCGGTTATTGCAGTCGTCGGATATTACGCCGCCGATCTGTGGCGCCAGGCGCGTCAGGCGCCGCGCGA
>JAUQOW010000389.1 GCA_030550675.1 Chloroflexota bacterium | reverse complement strand
AGGCGCTCGACCGGGGCATTGCCGTGACGCGGCGGTACGTGGCGGCGAATTGTACGGACGGACCGCGCTGCCCGACGCTGACCAGCGTCAAAACCGGCGACATCGTGCGGGTTGAACTCTCGATTGTGGCGAATCGCGATCTCTACTACCTCCAGCTCGAAGACCCGCTCCCCGCTGGCGGCGAAGCCATCGACCCAACCCTGGCGACAACTGCGCTCACTGTGGACGTTGATCCAAGGCTCCGACTGGCGCCGGACGCCGCGACGCCATACTTCTTCTGGTGGTGGTGGCGCTGGTACGACCGGGTCGAACTGCGCGACGAGAAGGTGGCGCTGTTCGCCGAATACCTGCCGCGCGGCGCATACCTCTTCAGTTACACCTTCCGCGCTGTGCAACCCGGCGAGTACCGCGTCATCCCGGCGATCGCCCAGGAGAGTTTCTTCCCCGAAGTATTTGGGCGGTCCGACGGGCAACTGTTCACCATTGCACGGTAAGCGTTCAAAAAAGCGGTATAATCGGGCTTCGTCGGAGCATCGCACGCGGAGGTCGCAGACCTCCGCATTATCTTCACTGGAGGTTGTATGGCGTCCCAACCTGTGCGCATGGTGATGATCGGATGCGGCGGCATGGCGCGCTACCACCTGCGGCGCATGTACGAATTGCGCGACAGCACGCAGATCGTCGCCGTGTGCGAACCGTCGCAGTCCGCCTATGATGCAACCGCCGCGCTCTTCGAGCAGGCAGGCGTTGCGCCGCCGCCCAACGAGCCGGACCTTGAAAAGCTGCTCGCCGGGTATCGCGGCAAACTCGACGCCGCCTTCATCATCACGCCACATGCGTACCATCACGATCAGGCAAAGGCGTGTCTGGAAGCCGGTCTCGACGTCCTGCTCGAAAAACCGATGGTCATGAACGCCGAGGAAGCGCGCAGCCTGATCGAGACCCGTGATCGCACCGGGCGCTTGCTGGTGGTCGCGTTTCCTGGCAGCCTGTCGCCGAATGTGCGCACCGCCGTTGCGCTATTGCGCTCCGGCGCTTTCGGGCGTCTCCTGACGATCAGCGGCGTCGTCTGGCAGAACTGGGGACCGATGACCGTCGGGACGTGGCGACAGCAACCGGAACTGTCCGGCGGCGGGTTCCTGTTCGACACCGGCGCGCATCTGCTCAACACCGTCGTTGACCTGGCAGGCGAGGATGTTGCCGAAGTCGCCGCCTATCTGGACGACCGGGGGCGCCCCGTCGAGACGCTGGGAGCGGTGATTGCGCGGCTGCGTTCCGGGGCGCTGATCACGCTCCATGCCTGCGGCGAAGCGATTCCATCGTGCCATTCGGATGTGCGCGTCTTTTGCGAACGCGCCATTCTGTACACCGGCGTCTGGGGCGAACGGCTCGAAGTGCAGTACCACGGCGACAAGCCGCCCGCCGCGATTCCTGTGCCCGAATCGCGCGGAGTCTGGGAGCAATTCCTGGCGGTGCGCGCCGGGAAGCAGGAAAACCCCTGCCCGCCCGAAGTCGGGCTGCGGATGGCGCAGTTGTGGGATGCGATCAAAGCATCGGCGGCGCAGGGCGGCGCGCCGGTGCGCGTGCGCTAAAAGGGGCGCGGACTAGAGGGACGCGGATTCGCGCGGATACAGCGGATTCTCACGGATCTGCCGGTGGTGGAAAGCCGCCGGATCCGTGTGAGTCCGTCTCAATCCGTGTGAATCCGTGTGCTTTCATACACTACGGCAACCGGGGTTGTCGATGCAGTATGGTACAATACGCAGGTTAGAAAGAGATGAAGGCGTCCCAATCACGGCATGCCTGGTGCAACTTCCGACATTTATCACGCCTACGCGCCCTTCTACGACGGAAGCGGTCAGATCCGTTTTGCGGCGTTGTTCGCCAATTACCTGTTGGGGGACATCCTGCCGCGTCACCCGGTGGCGGGGCGGCGAGCGCTCGATCTTGCGTGCGGCACGGGAACGCTGGCGCTCATTCTGGCTGACGCCGGATGGTTTGTCACCGGCGTGGATCGTTCGTCTGCGATGATCGCCATCGCCCGCAGCCGCGCGCAATCGGTGGATGCCGTGGTCCGTCCGCAGTTCATTGAAGCGGATATGCGCTGGTTGTGGCAGGAAACGGCGCGCATCGGACAAGCAGAGGCGGCGGAGGCGTTGCAGCGCGGTTTCTTCGATCTGGTCACCTGCACATACGACAGTCTCAACTACATGCTGACCGAAGAAGACCTGGCAGCGTGCTTTTCGACGGCGGCGGAGGCGCTGGCGCCGGAAGGATTGTTCGTGGCGGATATGAATACGCGCTACTTTCTCGAGCATGAGTGGGGCGAAGTGGAGATCATCGAGCGACCGGGGTTCATCCAGGTGAATCGTAGTCATTTCGATCCGTTGACCGCCTGCTCGACAATGCGCCTGATCGGGTTTGTTGGCGATGATGACGACGGGTACGAGCGCTTTGAGGAAGTTCACATTGAGCGCGCCTATCCGCCAGAGACCGTTACATCGTTGATTGGCGCCGCCGGATTGACCGTCGAAGCCGTGTATGATTGTTTCACCACGCAACCGATTGGCGAGCGCACGCAACGGATCGCCTGGGTGGCGCGAAAACGGTAGGTGGGTGTGAAGAAGGTCATTGTTGTCACAACTGGCGGGAGCATCGCCTTCAAGCGCAACACCACAACCGGCGCCCTGGTTCCGGTCGATGGCGAGGACGTGATTGCCCAGCTGTCGAATAGCGGCATCGAGGTGGAATTTAACGAATTCAGCAGTTTGCCAGGCAGCCACTTCACGCCGGTGCAGGGTCTCGAACTGGCGCGCCATATCGATTCGCTGCTGCACGATGATGCGGTGTCGGGGGTGGTGGTGACCCACGGAACCGATACGCTGGAAGAGACGGCGTATCTGCTCGATCTGACGATTAATCACGAGAAGCCGGTTGTTGTGACGGGCGCTGCGCGTCCTCCGGCGATGCCAGGGTACGACGGGCTGCACAACCTTGCTGGCGCCATTCGAGCAGCGGCTGCGCCGGAAACGCGCGAGAGCGGCGTGCTTGTGGTGTTTGCCGGGCAGATCTTTGCTGCCAGCGATGTGCAAAAAGCATCCGCCCATTCGGTTGATGCGTTCATCGCGCCAGGGGCGGGACCACTCGGCGGGATCGTTGCTGACCGCATCTGGATGCGCCATCGACCGGCGCAGCGCGTGTTTATTCCATGCGCGCA
>JAUQOW010000007.1 GCA_030550675.1 Chloroflexota bacterium | reverse complement strand
GTGCGCTGCGGCGCTGGCGTGGATGGGAGTGTATGGGTAGAGGCGAGCAGGGTGAGACGCTCTCACCGTCGAATGTGCTGGAACGTATAGCGTATATCCGGTCCCCTGTCGTGTCACGCAGCGCCATGGTGACTGGCGCATGGTTAATGCCCGCCAGGCTGTCGTCATGGGCGCTCCATTAATGCACCGCTAGTGGCATGCACCCACATTTTGCCATGTCCCGGAACGGCAACCTCGTACCAGAGATCGTCATCTCGCCACACCAGCTCGATTTTGTGGGGCGTATCCAGTGCAATCGCAGCCGCAGCGTCAAAGCCGATCAGCGGTTCCCGTCCGAATGCTGCGGTGGCAATCCGGGCGCGCTCCTGTTGCTGACGCTCGATGCCGCGTCCCCGCCCCGCTGGTACGGGCTTGACGCGAAGGATGCGCTGCTGCGCAGCATCGACAACGACGCGGCTGCCGTCGCTCAACGTCACTTCCACCACTGCGCTGTCACGGCGTCGCACGAACTCAACGGCAATGGCAATGCCGCCATTGGCGCTGGCAGCCACGCGCACTGCACGATCGAATATGCCGGATGTTTGCGTTTCTGGCGTCACAACGGGGTGCGGTGAAACCAGGGGCGCTGGTATCAGTTGATCGGCAGGCATTGACGGCGATTGAGCGCGCCCGGCTGAGTCGGGGAACACACTGATTGCAACCAGCGCCGCCGCAGCGCCAATCACGAGTCCTGCCAGAACTGCAACGCTGCGTGCGTGATGTCTGTGGCGCTGCAGCTCTGGAGACGGAAACGGCTGATGAGGGGCGAACAACGGTTTGGTTGGGGCGCCAGCGGAGGAATATTGATGGTTCGAGTCTGAAGCAACGGTGTACAACAAGGGTCGTGTCGGAATGACAATCGACGCCGTAAATTCCGGCGCCAGGCGTGCTACTGATTTCGAGACGACCGCCGTGGGCTTCGGCAATCGCGCGCACAATCGCCAATCCCAACCCCGCGCCGCCATGCCGTCCACGCGCCGGATCTGCGCGATAGAAGCGTTCCCCAAGGTGCGGCAGATGCTCAGGCGCAACACCTGGTCCCTCATCGGCGACGGTGAAGCGGCAATGATCTCCTTCCGCCGCAACACTCAGCGTAATGGCGCGCCCGGGCGGCGTATAACGCAACGCATTGTCGGTCAGATTGCCAAGAGCGCGGCGCAGAGCGTTTGCATCGGCAAACAGATCGGCAGGAAGCGGAGCGCGCCACGTCAGGCGCACAATCTGCCCCTGCGCCAGCATCTGCGCTCGTTCCGTCACCTCTTCGAGCAGTGGAAGCGGCTCAACGGCGCAAGGCTCAGCAGCGCGCCCCGGGAATCCGGTTGATCCATCCGCGCCAGCAGCAGCAGATCATCAACCAGACGGCGTATCATCTCCTGCTCACGTTTCAGGCGCGTCAGCGTCTGAGCGATCTGCGCGGCATCCTGACGGCGCAACGCTTCATCGAGCACCTCCAGACCGTTGCCTATCACTGCCAGCGGGGTGCGCAGTCCGTGCGAAGCGTCGGCGACGAACCGACGCAGCGCCGTTGCAGTGCGCATTTCAACGTTGATCGTCGCCTGAATCCGATCCAGCATAGCGTTTAGCGTGAGCGCCAGTTGACCTAATTCGCTGATCGCGGAAGGACGGGCGCGCGCATCAAAACGCCCCTGGTGAATAGCCTGCACTGTCATGATCAGGCTGCGCAGGGGACGCACCGCCAGCCTCGCAATCAGGGGCGACAGAAGAATCGCCAGCAGCAGGGCGCTGCCAATCGTCGCAACCAGCCAGCGTGTGAGTTGACGCAACTCGGCTTCGACGGCAGTGATTGCGAACGACCCCTCCACAATGCCATCAATACGACCTGATGAGTCGCGGAGTGCGAGCGCGTACACCTGATACGCAATCCCGTCCTGCTGGACTTCGCGGCTGATCGGCGGCGCGCCGCCTCGAAGCGCCGCATGTTCCGCGGCGTTGAGCAGCGGGACGTGAGAGCCGCCGACAGGTCTCCCCTCAATGTCAAAGACCGTAGCTCGAAAGTCGGTGCCGCGCAACTGGGTTTCGAGCAGGTGCGCCAGAGACGGCAATGATTCCGCCGTCGCGGGTGCGGCGAGCGTATGCAGGAGATCCATGAGCGTTGCGCGATGCTCAGCGATGAGAAAGGTGCGATACTCAATATGCACCAGAAAGCCAATGGCTATCAGCAACGGCGCCATGCTGCAAAAATAGAGGAGCGCCAGCAGGCGTCGAAAGGAGAGAGATCGTATCACGGCGACTCACGCAGCACATACCCCACCAGGCGCACCGTCTGGATGAGGGGCGGATGCCCTAACTTCTGCCGTAGTGCGCGAATGTACTGTTCAACGATGTTGGCATCACCGCCAAAATCATAACCCTAGACATGTTCCAGAATCGCTTCTTTGGTCATCACCTGAAGCGGGTGCTGCATGAGCATGCGGAGCAACCGGAACTCTGTCGCCGTCAGCGGAATGCGGCGACCGGCTCGTTCCGCTTCGCGCAGCCCCACATCGAGCGTCAGATCGCTGAAGGTCAGGACGTTGCCGCTCGACAATCGCCCGCGAAGTCGCGCGCGAATGCGAACGAGCAATTCTTCCAGATGGAATGGCTTGACCAGGTAATCATCAGCGCCAGCATCAAGACCGGCGACTCGATCCGTTATGGCGTCACGCGCCGTCAGCATAATGATTGGTATGCTATGAGCGGATTTCAGGCGTCGGCAAAGCGTCAGTCCGTCAACTTCGGGAAGCATCCAGTCCAGCAGAACCAGATCAGGCTGATCGCGCTGCGTTGCTTCCAGTGCAGCCCTGCCATCCGCCGCAACGGTGACGCGCAACCCTGCATAGCGCAATCCCGCAGCGAGCATCGACGTCAGGGCTTCGTCATCATCAACGAGCAAGATATGCGGTGTTCCTTCCATATGCCCGGTATCGACATCGCTATCGGTTGGCGTTTGAATCTATCCTATCAGACATCATGCGAACTGGCGTTGGCTGAGCCTGCCGAAGCCAACGCCAGTCGCCCTGCGAGCTTGATTGTCCAGGTTCGGACCGATCGTTCGATCAAAGCGTCCTACGGTCGAGGCCCGCGCCGGTTCGGTCCGCCTGCCCAGGGTGGCGGTCCACTGAATGAGCAGTCGCGGATCTGAATGGTCTCCGTGGGCGTCACGATCTGGCACGCATCGAGGTCAACCCCGCCCCGGCGCATGCGGTCGATTTTACCGGTGATCGTCACCCGTGTACCATTCGCAAGGGTAATCTGCCGAAACCACGGCGGACCCGGATCCACCACGATCTGTCCGGTTCCATCATCGAACAAAAACTCATTACGGTCAACATAAGCGCCGACGGCGCCGGTGATCGTCACAACCCGTCCAATGAATGCGGACGGATTCGCCTGTATCTGCCCGATTGTCGGGCTGGCGCTGGTCTGCGCCTGCGCTGCCGGTGCAGTCATTATGGCTGCAAACATTATCGCCATGACGGCAAAAGGCAACATGCCCTTTGTGGTGATGCTCCTCATCGTTCGTTCCTCTTCCCATCCTTTTGTCACGTTCGGATACATTGCATGGCTATCATACCGTCTGGCGCTGAAGTCGTTCTACAGCATTGCTGAACATCGGCTGAAAAAGTCACACCATCCAACTCACCTGATACAAGAGAATGCAGTTCTCAGTTCTCAGTTCTCAGTTCTCGCCATCCATGCATCGCCCGCGCCGCACGCTGCTCAATCATCCACAGCGCGCCATTCGCCCCGATTGCCAGCGCACTGACGGCGACGGCGCCAGCAATGATCTTTTCCGGGTTGCTGCTGCGCACCCCGTCGAACAACAGCAGCCCCAGCCCGCCAGCGTTGATGAATGCCGCAATTGTGCCAATGGCGATAATCGAGAGAGTCGCCACGCGCACCCCCGCCAGAATGATCGGCAGCGCCAGCGGCAATTCCACCCGCCACAAGCGTTGCAGCGCCGTCATCCCCATGCCGCGCGCCGCCTCCACAATCGCCGGGTCGATGCCGGTCAGCCCGACGACCACATTCCGTACCAGCACCAGTTGCGCATACGCGACCAGGGCAATGACTGCCGGGCGCAGCCCCAGACCTGTGAACGGAATGAGAAGGACAAACAGTGAGAGGCTTGGAATGGTGTAGATGATGCCCAGCACCCCCAGCACCGGGCTGCGCAGCCACGGAATGCGCGCGCATATGATGCCGACCGGCAGCGCGATAGCCAGCGCAATTGCGAGACTTATACCCGACATCACCAGGTGCTGACCTGCCAGACTCAGCACATACGGCAAATTGTCAATCAGGTAGCGCATGGGTCTTGCGCGTCAGCGCAGAGGCGATGGTATCCGGCGCAATCTCCCCCACGTTTCGCCCGTCGGCAACCACCGGCAGCGCCTGCCCGCCTGCGCGCAGGACGCGAATGAGCGCTTCACGCAGCGTATCGCCCGGTTTCAACGTCTCCTGCGCGCCGTTTTCGGCGAGGCGTTCGCTGGCGCCGTTGCTCGCCAGCGCATCGGCGACCGTCAGCAGGCTGAGGCGGCGCAGCACGTCATCCGCGCCGAGCAAGTCGCGCACGAAATCATCAGCCGGTTCCGCCAGCACAGCCAGCGGCGTATCAAACTGCACAATGCGCCCGGCGCGCATAATCAGCAAGCGATCTGCCAGGCGAAGCGCTTCATCGACATCATGGGTCACAAACAGGATGGTTTTGTGGAGGCGCTGTTGAATGCGCAGCAACTCATCCTGCAAACGAGCGCGGGTGATGGCATCGAGCGCGCCGAATGGCTCATCCATCAGCATGAGGGTCGGATCGGCAGCCAATGCGCGCGCCAGACCGACGCGCTGCTGCTCGCCGCCGGAAAGCTGGCGCGGGTGCCGTTTGCGGTACGAACGCGGCAGATCCACCAGGTCGAGCAGTTCGTCGATCCGCGCCTCAATGCGCCGACGATCCCATTTCAGCAACTGCGGCACGACGGCAATGTTCTGTTCGACGGTCAGATGGGGAAACAGCCCGGTTTGCTGAATCACATACCCGATACGGCGGCGCAATTCTGTGGCAGGCACAGACCGTGCATCGACGCCGTCGATCAGAAGCTGACCGGCGGTTGGCTCATAGAGCCGGTTGATCATTTTGAGCAGCGTCGTCTTGCCGCAGCCGGACGGTCCCAGCAAGACGACGAACTCACCCTGTTTGATTTCAAATGAAACCTGATCGACTGCCGGACGGGTTTCGCCAGGAAACGTTTTGGTCAGTCGATCTGCAACGATCAACGCCATGAGACTACTTGATGAATCCCTGTTGTTGCAGGAAGGCGCGCGCCACGTCAGCGATCTCCTTCTTCTCCGGTCCGTCAACCTGCCAGTTCAACCCGGACATCACATCATTCGTCAGGAGCGGCGCCAGCCGGTTGAGCGTCTCAGCAATCTTCGGGTTGGCGGTCAGGACATCCTGGCGAATAACCGGGGCAATCTGGTAGATGGGATAGTAGTTCTTATCGTCCTCCAGCAGCGCCAGTCCCAGCCCGTTGATCTGCCCGTCGGTGCCGAACGCGACGACCACATCGATGTCGCCGCGGGTAAGCGCCTCATAACGCAGCGCACCGGTATCGAGTTGCACAAAGTTCTCTTCGATGAACTTCGGGTCGAATCCATAGGCAGCCATCAACCCTTTGGTATCCTCGCGCTCAGGGAACTCCGGCGGACCGCCAAGCTTCAGCTCGCCGGAGAACGCTACCAGGTCGGAGTACGTTTTGATCCCCAATTCATCGGCGCGCTGCCGGGTCATTGCCAGGGCGTTGGTGTTGTTGAACGGCGACGGTTCGAGCCAGGTCGCTTTGAACTGTTCTTCATATCCCCTGCGCACTGCCTCCAGAATGCCTCTGGCGTCGGAAATCGGCGCCTGTTTGAGCACTTCGAGTAGACCAGTTGAGGTATACTCCGGGTACAGGTCGATTTCGCCATTCACCAGCGCTGTGTGCGCCACCGGTGTGGCGCCGAGGTTGAACTTGCGCTCAACGCGGATGCCAGCGTCTTCCAGCGCCAGGGCATACATTTCGGCGACCAGGATTGCCTCGGTGAAATTCTTTGAGCCGATTCGAACCGGTTGGGTGTCGGTAGGGGCGGGTTGTGGCGCAGCGGTTGGTTGCGTGGTTTGAGCGGGTGCGCCGCACGCGGCGAGGACCAGACCGACCAGCGTGGTGAACGCGACCAGAAAACGGATAGATCGCACCATGAACCTCCTTTTTTATCCAGATATTACGTTGCAGCGCCTAGCCCGGATGCCAGACGACGCTGCATCCATCCCAGCGACAGCTCCGCCATGAGCGCGAGCAGCGCCACCGGGATGGCGCCGACAAGCATGATCCGGGTGTCAAACAGCGCATAGCCGCGGGTGATAAAGATGCCAAGTCCGCCGCCGCCGATAAAGGCGGCCAGCGTGGCGCTTGCGATGACTTCGACGGCTGCGGTGCGCACGCCGCCGACGATCGACGGCAGCGCCAGCGGCAGTTCCACGCGCCAGAGGATTTGCCCGGCAGTCATCCCCATGCCGCGCGCCGCCTCGCGCACGCCGCTATCGACCGAACGCACCCCCGCATACGTGGCGATGAGCACCGGCGGGATTGCCAGAAGCGTCAGTGCAACCAACGCTGGCGTTGTGCCGATGCCGAGGTACGGTTGCACCAGAAACAGGACAGCGAGGCTGGGAACCAGGCGCAGCGCGCCAAACAGGTTGATCGCCCACTGCCCGATGCGCGCCTCGTGCGCTGTCCAGACGCCCAACGGCAGCCCGGCGGCGATGCTGATCGCCAGCGCCGCCGAACTGATCCAGAGATGTTGCGTTGCTGCGGTCCAGAAACGGGATTGATTGGCGAGGAAGTACTGGTAGGCGTCTATCAAGAGATCGATCATCTCAGAACATCACATTCGCCAGATCGCGCCGCCCTTTCACCGTCAGCGGGTGCTGGTCGCCAAGCGCAGTGAACAGCGCCAGCAACACCTTGCGCGCGCCGTCGTCCCTGAAGGCGCGATTGCGCATAACAATCCCCAGGAGCGTCTCGATTGCATCGGCATAGCGCCGACCACGCACCTGATGCGCTGCCAGCAACCAGCGCGCCTCGAGGTCTGCCGGATTCTGCTCAATTCGCTCAAGCAGCGCCGACGGATTGACATCTTCCGCCTCCGCGATCAGATCAGCGAGCGTCAGCCATGCCTGCGCCTGCTTCCACTGCGGCGCGTCGGCAGGGATCTTTTTCAGCAATTCGGCGCCAGCCGGATCGCCAGCGATAAGCATCAACCGCCCCAACCCGAACAGGCTCGCATTGTGGTTGGGGTCAATGTTGAGCGCACTTTCGTAACGCGCTTTAGCGCCAAGCGGATCGCGCTCTTCGAGCGCCGCCGCTTCGTCCGCCAACCGGTCTGCCGGTGATGCCGGAGCGAGCGGACCAAGCCGCTTCAGCCATGCGCGCACCTGCGACTCCGGCAGTGCGCCGGTGAACTCGTCCACCACCCGACCATCGCGGAACGCTTTGACTGCCGGAATGCCCTGCACCTGGAACATCTGCGCCAGACGCGGGTTTTCATCCACATTCAGCTTTGCCAGAATCCAGGCGCCCTTCGCTTCGTTTGCCAGTTTTTCCAGGATCGGTCCCAGCACACGACACGGACCGCACCAGGGCGCCCAGAAATCGACCACAACCGGCACGGTGCGCGAGCGCTCGAGCACCTCTGCACGAAAGGTGCGTTCATTGACATCGATGACAGCGCCGCTCGCGCTCTTATTTGCGAGTGACACGGTAAAAACCTCCATTGACCATGAATACGGTCTTCGATGTTCAAACAATCTTCCTCAATTGTACCATACTCTCTGCCTGGCGACTGTGCACAGTCATGGTCAATAACCCCGCTGGTCGCCTGGAGATTGACGCCTCTCAAACAGGCGCACACAAAGGCGCAGAGGCGCGAAGAACTTCCTCTTGTCACTTATCACTTATCACTGGCAGCACTGCCCAGGCTCGCGGTTGGCGCGCCAGTTCCAGCGCCGCCAATAGCGCCTTCGCTGGATCGTCAGGGAATGGCTGCGGCGCCAGGCGTCCCCGTTCGCTGCTGATCAACACCAGCGGCGCCGTCCGGTCGCGCGGCAGTCCGGCGAGTTCCTGCGCCTTCAGCAGCGCCTCCGGCATGCCGCCGACATCGTCGATCAATCGGCGTTCACGCGCCTCGCTCCCGGTCCAGACGCGCCCGCCCGCCAGCGGATCGAGCACGTCTTCAGTCATCGATCGTCCTTCAATCACTCGCTGCTTGAAGAGAGCGTAGGCATCGTTGAGCAATGCGCGCGTCGCCAGGCGTTCCTGTTCGGTTGGCGCGTCGCTGGCGAAGAATCCGCTGTTGGCGCCGCGTCCGATGGCGACGGTGTTGACCCCGACGCGTTTCACAAGCCCATCGAAGACCAGCCGAACGATCAGAACGCCAATGCTGCCGGTGATCGTTCCGGGCTGCGCAAGAATGGCGCGTGCGCCGGACGCAACATAATACCCGCCGGACGCGGCGACATCCCCCATCAGCGCCACCACCGGCTTGCGTCGGTCAAGCCGCCGCACTTCGCGCCAGATCAGGTCGGAGTCAAAGGCGCTGCCGCCCGGCGAATTGACGTACAGGATCACGGCGGCGATGCGCGGATTGCGCTCCGCCTGCCGCAGCGCCTGCACAATGCTTTCGCTGCCAGCGATTTCCCCGCCGATCAGCGGGATCGGCAGCGGAATCTGGCGGCTGCGTCCGGGCGCGATCGTTCCTTCCACAGCGACGACGCCGACCAGACGACGATGACGGCGCACCATCGGCAGGCGTAAGGCGCGGCGCGCCTGACCCCATTCGGCGATCTCCGGCGGTTTCGCCGGAGACGCGCCGGTGCGCGATGCAAGAAACGCGGGCAATTCGTCCTCGTACAGCACTGCATCGATCAACCCGACTTCCTGCGCGCGTCGGGCGCTCCACGGCGCTGCATCAATCAGGGAACGCACCTCATCAACAGTCTTGCGTCGCGCACTGGCGATGGTCTCAACAATCATTGCGTAGCGCTGATCGATCAGCCGCTCAAGTTGCTCACGGTTCTCCGGCGAGATGTCTGAACGCGCCAGCGGCTCGCCAGCCGCTTTGTACGGCGACACTGCGGTGACTTCTGCGCTTACGTCCACTTTTGCCAACGCATCTTTGAGAAAGCGCACTTCAGTGTATAGACCGGTCACCGTCAGCAACCCGGCAGGCAGCGCTACGATCAGATCGGCGGCGCACGCTGCGACATAGGTCTTTGTGTCGGGGTTCGTTACCTGTGCAACAACCAGTTTGCCGCGCTCACGGAGGCGGCGAACTTCCTGATCAACGCTCTGAATAGTCGCCCATCCGCAGGTCAGGGTTCCGATGTCGAGCGCCACGCCGCGCACCTGCGGGTCGGACGCCAGCCACTCGAAGCGGCGGCGCAACTCGCTCAGGCTCAGCGGCGCCTGCGCGCCGAAGAAACGCTGCGCCCACCACGGCGGCGCTGGCGCAAACTCCGGCAATGCACCGCTGATCGGAATGCGAACATACGCAACCCGTCGCCGCAGCAACCGGCGCCACAGATTGCGGATGCGCCGGGTCAGGTTGATCAGCCAGATAAAGATGGCGGTCAGCATATGTTCAAGACCTCAACGTGAGTGACAAGTGGCAAGCGATGAGTGACGAGAGGCGAGTGACGAGTGATAAGTGACAGGCGGCAAGCGACCACCGAGACGCTGTGGGCTGAAGCCCTTGCTGAAATCGTGAAAGCCCCTTCGGAGCTTCCATGTCCTGAGCGAGGGCTTTAGCCCGCAGCGCAGAGCACGTGCAACCTGATGGTGCGGGTCTACCGGATTCATTTCAGCCCGCTGCTTATAGGACACGCGGCTTGGCAGCACGAGTCGGTCAGTTCATGTCTTAATCCTCAATAAGCCCGCAGCACAGAGGATGTGCGAATTAACAGCACGGGTTTTTAGTCGCCAATCCACCTCAAGGCGAGCTATCATCAATGGAGGTGCATATGTAGAAACTTTACGCCTCTGTGCCTTCGTGTTAGTTGTGTCACCGCCAGCCCGCTGCTCAAAGGGCGCGCGATCTGACGGCGCAGGGTGCGCTTACCAACTGCCGGGCGCAAGGCAAATACCGGCTTTCTTCACGTTTATCATACTCTCGCATCCTGCTCGTAGCAGTTGGCGGCAATCACCTCGTGCTTGCCAGAACATACTGCTCAACGACCGCCAGTCGCTCCGCCAGGCGCGTCGCATCTCCGGCGCAGACGGTGACATGCCCCAGTTTGCGCCCTGGCCGCGGCGCTTTGTCGTAGAGGTGGAGATGAGTGTCGGGCAGCGCCAGCAGCATCGTCACGTCGGGCAATCCGCCAATGAGGTTGACCATGGCGGCGCAGCCTCGCGCTGAGGTATCGCCGAGCGGCAGCCCGACGATGGCGCGCAGGTGGTTCTCGAACTGACTAGTCACTGCTCCTTCAATCGTCCAGTGACCGGAATTATGGACGCGCGGCGCCATCTCATTCGCCAGCAGCCGGGCGCCTGCGGCGCCAGCGCGGGAATTATCCACTTCAAACATCTCGATCGCCAGAACACCGACATAATCGAGCGCTTCGAGCACCCGGCGCGCGTAGGTCTCTGCCTGCAACTGCACCTCAGCGGTCAGGCGCGGCGCCGGCGCGATGGATCGATACAGAATGCCGTTGCGGTGCAGATTCTCGACCAGCGGGTAATATGCAACCGCTCCGTCCTGCCCGCGCACTGCCAGGATTGAGAGTTCCCGCACGAACGAAGCGAACCCTTCGAGAATGAGCGGCTGCCCGCCAAGCGCGCACCAGGCGTCATCAATGTCTGCCCGTTGCCGGATCAGCGCCTGTCCCTTGCCATCGTAGCCCAGGCGTCGCGTCTTCAGGACGGCAGGCAGCCCGATGCGATCTATCGCTGCATCGAGCGACGCGCGATCATCCACCGGCGCGAACGGCGCCGTTGGAATGTTCAACTGTGTGAAAAAACGCTTTTCCGCGAGCCGATCCTGGGCGACTTCGAGCGCCTGCAGCGGCGGAAACACCGGTACGCGCTGCTCAAGAGCGCGCGCCGTCGCCACCGGCACATTCTCAAACTCGTAGGTGACCGCCATTAACCCGTTACCAAACTGCGCCACAGCTAAATGGTCGTCGTAGGAGGCGGCGACCTGCTCCGCCAGGTAGCGCACCGGAGCATCGCTGGCGGGGTCGAGAAAGCGAAAGCGCAGCCCAAGCGGATAGCCAGCAAGCGCCAGCATCCGACCCAGCTGGCCCCCGCCCAGAATGCCGATCAATCTGTCGTTCATAGGCTTTGCTCACGAGGATCAGGGGATTGGAGCACGCGTTGGGTTTGCTGCTCGCGGAACTGCCGCAGTGCGGCACGAATGTGCGGATAGCGGTTGCCAAGGATCGCGGCTGCCAGGAGCGCCGCATTGACTGCGCCAGCCCGACCAATTGCCAGTGTTCCAACCGGGACGCCAGCCGGCATCTGCACAATCGACAGCAGCGAGTCCAGCCCGCGCAGCGCGTGCGACTCCACCGGCACCCCCAGCACCGGCAGCACAGTTTTGGCGGCGGTCATGCCGGGCAGGTGCGCCGCACCGCCAGCGCCCGCAATAATGACTTCAATGCCGCGGTCTTCGGCGCTTGCTGCATACTCGAAGAGCAGGTCGGGCGTGCGGTGCGCCGAAACGATGCGCGTCTCAAAGGGCACCCCCAACTCCTCCAGCGTCTGCGCTGCGTGGCGCATCGTCTCCCAGTCCGACGATGATCCCATAATAATGCCGACCAGCGGCTGCATAGACGACCCTTAATCCTGCGCTGCTGCGCGCTCGATAAAGCCTGCAAACAGACGCTTCCAGCGCGGCTCGACGGATTGCCACAGTTCTTCGGGGTGGCATTGAACGCCGACAATGAACGTATCGTCAACGCTCTCAACTGCTTCGATCACCCCGTCGGGCGCGCGTCCGACGACGCGTAAACCAGGCGCAACATCGCGCACCGCCTGATGATGGAGCGTGTTAACTGCGACCTCAGTTACACCCAGACGCTGCGCCAGCCACGAGTCGCACTCCAGAGTCAGCGCATGCGCCAGATATGACCGGTCGTTGCGTTGCGACGACTCGCGATGGTTGAGCGTTCCTGGCAACTCGGCGTTAATGTCCTGGTAGAGTGTACCGCCAAGCGCGACATTAAGCAACTGTATACCGCGGCAGATTCCGAGCGCAGGCTTACGATCCGCAACGGCGCGGCGCGCCAGAGAGAGTTCGACCCGGTCGCGCAGATCCTCAACTGCGCCAAGCAACGGATGCGGCGCTTGCCCGTAATGGATGGGCGCAATATCGCCGCCGCCGCAGAACAATACTCCATCGCACTGCCGATAGAGTGCATCGAGCACGTCCTGATCATCGGTCAGATGGATCAGCAACGGGATGCCGCCAGCCGCTTCCACCGCCGCCAGATACGAGCGCGCGATGCCGCTGATGGTTGAGGCGTTCCTGCGCTCAAACAACGCCCCAACAACGCCGATGATCGGGCGTTTCGATAGACTCATACGAGCGTTCCTTTGGGCAAAAAGATGCTGAAGAGCCATTGTCTTCAGCATAACAGGCGCGTCAATGCTCCGCTGATGCTTGATGCAACATACTATCGGAAGCGCTGATAACTACATCACTTCCGGGTTCCTGTCCAGGAGCCGCCATATGTGTCCTGACCGTACCACCATTCGCCGCTGATAGCGTTGCCATCGTCTGAGAGCCTGAAAATCACTCTCCCCCCATCTCTGGGCGGAGAATAACTGGGATACTCAGCCCACTGTCCATCCATTGTTCTTCCGTCAGCGCTCAGGGTCGCCTCGATTCTGCCTTGATCGTGCGTATATTCGCAGTACACTTTCGTACCCTCTACACGGCATGTCATATCACCCCAGTTCGTACTCCATTGACCTGCAAATCCACCAACATAGGCTATACTGGCGGGATCTGGAACAGGCAACGACGAGGACTGCCCGGGCGTGGCGCATCCATAAAGGATCAGGGTCGTCTTTCCGCTCGGATCGGTGCAGATCGACGCGGTTGGAATAGACAGCCGGTAAGTTCCTGGGGACAATTCCTGATTGAGCGAGACCATTGCCTCACACCAGCCAGCGTAACAACCGCCTTTGGTTGTGGTCCCTGAGAAGTTGTAGCCGTTGGGACCCGTGATCGTTACATTTGGGGTGTCGGTCCCGGTCAGCCTCGGATTGTGCCAGACCCGGATGCGCGTAACGAACACGCGTTGGGTCAACTCGAATGTCTGCGTATCACTGACGCCGCATGCACCCATGTACCGGTTGTTGATCAGTTCCGCTTCCTGGGCGCAGGTCGAAGATTGATTGTCGGGAGGCGTCTGCCCTGCTCCTGTCCGGCGGGTCATATCGACATCGGTGATTGAGTATATCTCACCCTTAGAGGCGATGACATCGCCGGTCATTCGATTGTCGCCCTTGAACTGGAGGTTAAACGCCATCGCTACATTCGAGCCAGTCTCTGGGATGTCAACAACATAGCGCCCATCCTGGACGGTGCATGTGCCACTGGCAACATCGCTGCGCTCGCCGTTCGGGTTAACAAACTGCACCTGCGCACTGGACCCATTGATCTGTATAGCCAGTATGGTAGTGTGCGTATCACCGATCTCGTCCTGCCATTCGGGATTATTCGTCTCACGCAGCTTCAGCGTGGCGTCCCACTCGCCATTCATCTTCGCCGGGCAGACGCCGCTCGTCTCGATGGGCTGTCCAGGCTGCTGCTGCGGCGGTTGCTGCGGCGGTTGCTCCGCGACGGGCGCCCCCGGCGCAGGCGTGCCGGTGCAGGTTCCTACATCGAACGACGTCATAGGGGTTCCGTCAGCCTCGCTGAACGGCTCGAAGGTGACCGACTGACCCGCTCGCAGGTTGATGACCTGCGGCGGTTTGACCCACCAGCCGTAGCACGGTATATACATTGGATCATTGTTAACTTCGCTCATGAAGAGATAATGGACGACCCGGTACACGCCTGCCGGCAGCCACGCTTTCAACGGACGATACGGCGCACCGTAGTCCTGCCGCGGTCCCAGCGCCAGCAGCCTGTCGGCGGGCAACAGATAGGAGAGACCGGGATCGCTCAGATTCACCTGCTGAATGCACACGTTGACATACAGCGCGCGCGGCAGGTTGCGGCACCCCGGATAGGTCAGACTACCCCGGAGTGACGGATTTTCGATCACGAACCAGCCGCCGTTGGCGCGCTGCCAGGCTTCAACATCGCTGCCGGTGTACCTGTAGACGCCATAGGGCGAGAAGTGGGTCACTTCGGCGCTCACTGTGCGCGCCGCAGCGTCCACGATGCCGGTGACCGGAACCCACGCGCCGCTCTGCGGGTCGCGGGTGATCAGCCCCATCACCTGCGCCGCGTCGGTTCCGGCAGGGATGGGCAGCGTGATGCGCACCGGCACGGCGAAGGTCACCCCTTCCGGCTCGAACTGGTAGAGCGGTCCGGCGAGCGCCATATCGGGCGGCAGGCTGACCGGCATCTCTGGCGCGGGCGCGACCGAGAAGGTCAGCGTGCCGGGCGAGCCGTCGGGATTGGGCGGCACGGCGCCAGGCGGCACTTCGATCATCGGACCGCCAGGCATCGAGATTGCCGCCGCCTGCCCGCTGCCGACCGTGGCGCTGACAGTTTGCGCCGGCGGGCGCGCAATGGTGGGGGTGATGCCGCCGCCGCCCGGCAGGTTGCCGATGACGGGAACATCGCGCAGGCGGTCGCGGAAGATGAACGCGCCTGCTGCGCCAGCCATGCAGACCAGCGTCAACAATGCCACGACCGCCAGCAGCCAGGATCGCCCGCCGCTCTTCGTGCGCGGCGGGGGCGCGTATGCTGGCGGTTGGACGACAGGCGGCGGCTGGTGCGGGTATGTCGCCTGCGGCGGATGGGCGGACGGCGGCATGCCTGGCTGTGAAGCGGACGGCGTCGCCGCTGGGGCTGGCGTCGTTGGCGGAGCGGACGGCGGGTAGGCGGGTGGGGACGCTGGATATGGCAACCCTGCTGGCGCAGTGGGCGGGACGGATGGCGACTGGGGAACCGACGGAGACAGCGACTGTGATGGGTATGCTTGCGCCGCTGTCGGCGGGCTGAGCACGGTTGCGTCCTGCGGGTGCGCCGCCTCGAAGCGGAACACCTCATCGCCGATGTCGATCAGGTCGCCGGGTTGCAGCACGGCGCGCTGCACGCGCTGCCCGTTGACCAGCGTGCCGTTGGCGCTCCCCAGGTCGTAGAGGACGAACGCGGCGCCTTCGCGGCGAATCTGAGCGTGGCGGCGCGAGGCGCGCGGGCTGGCGACGGCGATATGGTTGTCCGCCGCGCGTCCGATGGTCAGCGGTTGATCGCTCAGTTCGAAGGCGCGTCCGGTCAGCGAGCCGCGAATGCCAGTGAGTCGTGCTGTCATATGATTCTCCTGATCGTTACACTGTGAGACGAGTGTACCTGTAGGAAGATCAACTGATGTTGGATAATCTTGGGATCAGCGCTGGCTTCGACAGGCTCAGCCAGCGCCAACCGCTCCACAAGTTCAAGCGTGATTGTGCAGGTTCAGGGTGATCTTCCTGGCTGCCCCGGTCCCCCTAGACGCTGCATTGTGACATCGCCGGTTGTCAAATATTCCTGCGCCGAGACGCTAACCTCGCCAGTCATCAAGCGATCGTTGTTGAATTGAAGTCTGAGCGTAAGCGTGACGCCAGGGGGCATGCTCATGCCGTCGTTGTTCTTCAATGTAATCACATAGCGGCCATCGCTGATCATGCACGTAGCGGGTATGGGATCGAGGCGATCGCTGTTCGCAGTAATTTGAACCCAGCCACTGTTGCCGTTGAATGTAAGTGCGAAGACGGCTCGTTGAACATCGCCAATCTGATCCTGCATAGCAGGGTCGTTCGTCTTCTCCGGGCAGACCCCGCCAATATCTGGCATGTCACGGATGACGGGAAGATCGCGCAGACTTTCACGGAACACAACCGCTCCCACTGCGCCGATGACACATACCAGAGTCAACAAGAACGCGGTTGCCAACAGCCAGAATCGTCCGCTACGCTTTGCAGCCAGCGGTGGCGCATATCCCGGTGCGTATCCTGGCGTATAGCCAGTTGGCGGCGGTTGTTGGCGCAGCGGAGACACAGGTTGCGGCGGATAGGCGTAGGGCGGCGTCCCCGGTTGCGCCGGGTACGGCGTCGCTGCCGGAACAGGCGCTGTCGGCGGAGCAGCCGCTGGCGGGTAGGAGACCGGGGGATACGGCGACGGCGCAGGAGGCGGCGGCGCGGCGGGCGCGCCGAGAACCGTCGCGTCCTGCGGGTGCGCCGCCTCGAAGCGGAACACCTCATCGCCGATGTCGATCAGGTCGCCGGGTTGCAGCACGGCGCGCTGCACGCGCTGCCCGTTGACCAGCGTGCCGTTGGCGCTCCCCAGGTCGTAGAGGACGAACGCGGCGCCTTCGCGGCGAATCTGAGCGTGGCGGCGCGAGGCGCGCGGGCTGGCGACGGCGATATGGTTGTCCGCCGCGCGTCCGATGGTCAGCGGTTGATCGCTCAGTTCGAAGGTGCGTCCGGTCAGCGGACCGCGAACGCCGGTGAGTCGAACGGTCATAGCGAATGCTCCTGTTGACGGCATGGCAGCCCTGAGTCCCCTGCCAGAGACGCCAGTGCGACATCCTCCTTAAATGTACCGAGGGCATCCGCTGCAAAAAAGGTGTTGTTTATACACGAAAGAGTGAAGGAATCGCAATAAAAGCGGGGAAGTTTCAAACCCGCTCGTACTTTGCCGCAGGGGGAATGTGCAGGCAGCGTTCGTCGCTCACAACCCCAGCAGCAGTTTGGCAATGAGCAGGTAAATTGCGAGTCCGCTGGCATCGACCAGCGTTGTAATCAGCGGCGCTGAAATGAGGGCGGGATCGATCCCAAATCGGCGCGCCGCCATAGGCACCATTGCACCGATAATATTTGCCCAGATGCAGATCGCCATCACCGAGAGCGCAACTGTGATTGCCAGTGATGTTATCGGCACCTCGAGGAACGCGCGTCCGAATGCAATAATTGCCAGCAGAAAGCCGAGGATGACGCCAACTAGCAGTTCACGAGCCAGCACGCGCCACACATCGCGCAAGCGCACTTCGTTGAGCGCCATCGCGCGAATGAGCGTTGAGACGGTCTGCGCGCCGGTGTTGCCGCCAGTGCCGATCAGCAATGGGATAAAGAACGAGAGCGCCACAACCTGTTCCAGCTCCGTCTCGAACAGGCGCAGGACATTGGCGGTGAGCGATCCGGCGATGAAGAGGAACAGCAGCCAGACAATCCGCCGACGCACCGATGCCATAATCGGCGTCGTAAAGTACGTTTCGTCCGCCTGTCCTTGCGCCACGGCGCCAAACTTCAGCACGTCTTCCACGCCTTCTTCCACCAGCACGTCCATCACATCATCGACTGTGACGACGCCCAGCATCCGTCCTTCCTCATCCACGACGGGCAGCGCCGCGAGGTCGTAGCGCGCCACCATCCGCGCCACCTCTTCCTGGTCAGTTTCGGGTCGAACAGCGATTGGGGAGGGGCGCATCAGTTCGATGACCGGTCGATAGGGCGACTCGACCAGCAACCGTCGCAGGCTGACCGTCCCAATCAGGCGATCGTGCGCATCCAGCACGTACAGATATACAATGACAGCGGCATCATGCACAAAACTGCGCAGGCGCTCCATTGCGTCGGCGACGGTGTCGCTTTCGCGCAACGCGACGAACTGATCGTTCAACAGGCGTCCGGCGCTTTGCGGCGGGTAGCGCAGCAGTTCACGAACATCGGCGGCTTCTTCCGGCGCCATCGCCGCCAGCAGTTCGTGCTGTCGTTCCGGCACATCTTCGGTGAGAATGGCGGCAGCGTCGTCGCTGTCGAGTTCTTCCAGGATGTCCGCCGCCTGTTCAGCGGGCATCTGACCGATCAGATCGCGCGCCGTGTCAACGCTGGCTTCGTCAAGCACATCAGCAGCCTGCGGAGGTTCGAGCAGACTGAAGACGCGCTGTTGATCCTCTTCGTCGAGGCGCTCAATAATGTCCGCCAGGTCGGGGGGATAGATGCGCGCCACCAGATCGCGGAGAGCGACAGTGTCGTCGCTTTCAAGGGCGGCGCGCACCTGCTGTTCGAGCAGGTCCAGATCGAGCGGGGCGGTCATGCGGCGCGCTCCTGCTGCTCAAGCCAGGGCGCCAGCACATCAATCAATGCGTCGGCGTGGTTGGGCAACAGGCTGGCGCCGACTCCGCTCACAACGACAGGCGTGCCGTTGCCGACAGCGCGTGCGATCTCGCGCGCCTGACGCAGGGTCGGCGCTGGATCGTGATCGCCAGCGACCACCAGCGTGGGCGCTTTAATCGAGCGCAAGAGCGCGCGATAATCCGTTTTCTGGAGCAGGCGCTCGCATGCCTGAGCATCGTGGTTGCCCGCGTGATCGTTGCGGCTGAGCGCCGCGCTCAAACCATCGCGCAGGCGCGCGCCGAGGGAGCGGCGCGCCGAGGGTCCAATCTCTGGCGGTGAAATCAACACAAGTCCGCACACACGCGCTGACTGGTCGGCGGCAAGGTGGGCGGCAATCGCTGATCCGCCTGCGTGACCGATGACAAAGGTGCGATCAACCCCCAGCAGATCGAGCAGATCGCGCACATCGGATGCCATCCGCTCGATGCTGTCGGCGAGCGGCAACCGACGGCTCCGACCGTGCCCGCGCAAATCTGGCACGATTGTCTGATAGCGGCTGGCGAACTTGCTGGCGAGCGGCTGAAACACATCACCGCTGGCGCCAAAGCCATGAATGAACAACAGCGGGAACCCACCGCCAGCAATTGCGCAGTAGAGCGCAGATGCGCGCCGGGCTGCGGGAATGGCGCGCAGGGTGAGCGCAGTCATGGCAGTCCTCCGTTGACAGAGTTGAAAGCGGGTTGTCAATCAGAAGCGCGGCGTTCAACGGCACACCCGTTGATGCACTCGATACGCCGCCGATATCCGGAGGACCTGGAGCGTGAGGTGATCGGCTCGAAAAAGCCCCCGCAGCCTCGTGCTGCGGGGGCGCATGATCATACAGAGGCGTCGACCGCTAGAAGCGGCCGCCAGCGCTGCATTGCCCCGCAGCATATGAGGTGATCGGCGCGCAGTTATCAGAGTGCTGCCGCGCACGACTATGACCAGAATTAGCGTCCATATCCCTTCATCAGAACGCTCTCTCGAAGAAGCCTGGATCGGAAACCGTGTCGTTGTTTCCCAATAGCGCGCCTGAACCTGTCACTGGCGCCGCGCTTCCGCTGCGGTTTCTTATCATCATCCATGCCTGATCCTGAACCGGACGATGATGAGCAGCGCTGAATGTTCCAGACGCCGTTTCTGCGAGAGAGCACGACCAACCCACCGGACATGCCGGCTTGAGGAAGTATACACCGTCACGCAGGGCGAGTCAAGCGACATTTGCACAAAGACGTTCATCACATCGGCACAACTGTGAATGCTTCGCCGCCAGCGGCGTCAACGATTTTGAGCGCCAGGGATGCGCCGATATTCGCCCGCGCGATGGCATACACGCCACGCACCAGCACAGCACGGCGCAACGGCGCATCCACAACAACGGGGCGGAAGACGGCGCCATCGTATGCCGGGTCGATCAGGATTTCATCAACGACGCAGCGCCAGTCGGGAAGTGTCGGGGAGATGTCTGCCAGCAGAGGATTGGCGTATGCTTCGACAGTTATTGTCGCCTGGTCGCTGTGATGCGTCACTCGAATGCGCACGTCTCCCTGCGGCGCAGGCGCAGCGTCGCCGATCCGCCATGCTGCGAACCCGGCGGACAGCGGCGTGTGCTCCAGCATGGCGTTGCGAAGACGACGAGCGGCGACCTGAATGGCGCCAGCGTTCACATCGCAGGCGATCCAGCGCCGCCCCAACCGCTGCGCCGCCACCGCCGTCGTTCCCGAACCGGCGAAACAGTCGAGCACCAGGTCGCCTGGTCGGGACGAGGCGCGGATGATGCGTTCAAGCAGCGCCAGCGGTTTCGCAGTCGGGTAGCCGAGGTCGCGCGCCAGCGCAGCATCGATCGGGATCGTCCAGACATCGTAGGCGCCGATGCCTGGTTTGCGCAAATACGTCTTGACGCGCTCGCCGCGCGGGTTGACATTCCAGTAGTAGCGTCCGCGCTCGTCTTCATGGCAAAAGCGCGCCAGTTGGCGACGGGTGTAGGGGATGAGCGTCTCGTCGTAATTGAACGTCCAGCGGTCGCCGCGAGCGTAGAGCAGGATAGTGTCGTGCTTGCGGTTGAACTGGCGTTCGCCGTCGCCGCCGCGCGGGTAGAACCAGATGATTTCGTTGAGCATCCGTTCGGCGCCAAAGACTTCGTCCATCAGGCAGCGAAGGTGATGCGCCTTGCGAAAATCGCAGTGCAGGTAGATGCATCCATCGTCGGCGAGCACCTCGCGCAGCGCTATCAACCGTTCATACATGAATTGGAGATAGGCGTCATCATTCCAGGTATCGCGGTACTCGACATCAGCGACCGGAATGAGACGCGCCGGACCAGGACCGCGCAGGCGGACGCGCCGCGCACGGTCGATGCCTGAACCGAACGGCGGGTCGATGTAAATCAGGTTGATCCGCCGTCGGTAGCCATTGGCGAGCAGCCACGCCAGTGCAGCGAGGTTCTCGCCGTGGATCAGGAGTTGATCGCCGCTGCCGCAGCGTTCGACCTCGACGGCGGCGGGGACGGCAAGCGGCGGCGGCGGTTGCTTTCCGTTCCACGTCAGCATCGCCCGACCAACCGGCGGCGATAGGAGAATGGCAGGCGTTGCGCTCATAGTTCATCGAAATCCGCTTCAGTCTCTGGCGGCGGGCGTTGGCTTCAACAGCCTCAGCCAGCGCCCATTGCACCGTACTTGCCAGCTCATAGAGCCTGCCCGGCGACTGATGGTTGTTGAATACCGCTATCCGTCCGCCCGCCCAGCAACTGATGATGATCATGAAATGAATGCCGGTAAACCTGCGCCGCCGGGTCGCACATTCTTTGAGCGACGGGCTACAGCCCTCGCTCAGGGCGTGGAAGCCCCTGCGAGGCTTGCACGATCTCGGCCAGAGCTGCAACCCGTAGCGTCCCGGCAGTGCAGAACTATATAATCTTCATAAGCCGCAGGCTCCGGGAAGCGAAGCCCGCCCGCGCGGGCTGAACGCGACGATACCGAAATTATTTCTCAAAAACTGCAAGCATGGTGCGCACCGCTCTAGAATCGCGCCATTTCGACCGCGCGTAAGACGAAGATACATACGCACATACACGCGAACGCATACATCAGCCCCTGCGAGCGCGCCTCGCGATTGCGCGCCGACGAATGCGCGATAGGGATAGTCAGCAGCGCAATGATGCCGTAGAGAATGTGCATCTCGGTACGGATCGGGCGAAGTCCCTGGATGAGCATGATCACGCCGAGGATGCACTCCGCCAGCACCAGCAGCACGCCGATTGCCATCCCGCTGAGGAGCCACTGCCCGACCGGACGACGCAACAACCCCAGAATCAGCGACCAGAGCGCCAGTGTGCCAAAGACCGCAAGAATCGTAAAGAGCAGGTTTGCATGCATGCGTAGAATATATTCCATAACCCCGGATTGTAGCGCATGCGAGAGCGGCAGGCAATGCTGGCGTGAACGCAGAGTGCAGGCGTGACTGATCGGGGAACAACGCTGCGGTTGCTAGCGATTGAAATCGCCCCTGACGGACCTGCGGCCGACTGTCCGCCTGCGCGGACGGGAACGGCGGCGTCCACTCGCGGTGAGCATGCCGAACCGCGCAGATGAACGCCCGGCAAAGCGCCTGCCCGACGCGACTTCAGTCGCCAACCGGGGCGCAGTGCAGCAGGGATGCGCTTTCTTGCCGCCTGACATTCATGCCCGGACCTGTGAAGACAGGGCGCAGGCATGATAGGTTGGGGATCGCCATCTTGCTGCGTGCTGAAACCCTGGCTGAGATCGTGAAAGCCCCTTGGGGGCTTCCACGTGCTGAGCGAGGGCTTTAGCCCGCTTTGCGCATTGCAGGCATAGTCTGAGATCGTGAAGAAAGAGAAAACATGTATGAATCTCCGTCTGCTCAATGAAGCGCGCGAACGTGCACTTGAAGTGCTGCATCGCTGTCGGACGCCAGCCGGATTTCGCGCTTCGGCGCTTGCGGCGGGCTATCCGCAGATCTGGGCGCGCGACAACGGCATTATGATGTTGGGTGCAGTTGTCAGCGGCGATCCTGAACTTATTGCGTGCAGCCGCGCTGCGCTCGAGACCCTTGGCGCCGCGCAGTCGCGGCGCGGCCTTATTCCTCTTAACATCAACCCCGACACTGGCTATATCAGCACCGAGAACGCAGGCGCCGCCGACTCAAATCTCTGGTTCATTCTGGGGCACTACCTCTATTACTGCGCTACTGGCGACGCAGCATTTGTACGAGCGCACTGGCACACCATCAACAAAGCCATGGCATGGCTCGAATACCAGGATATGAACGAGTGCGGCCTGATCGAAATCCCCGAAGCGGGCAACTGGATGGATTTGCTGGCAGTGCGCTATAACACGCTGTATGATAACGTGCTGTACTACGCTGCGGCGCTGGCGCACGAGCAACTAGGCGCGCTAGCGGATCCGCAGACGGCGGTGCACCGTTTGACCATTGGACCGGCAGGCATCCACGAGCGGATTAACCTGCTCTTCTGGATTGACCGCTGCTGGGTGGCGGAGCATTTTGCCGAGCATCTGGAACGCCTGAAGGCGATGCGGCTCGAATGGTTCATGCTCTACCACAATATTGGCATGATCTCCAGCCGACCGTTCTATCTGCCGTGGGTTGCGTTCCGCGAGTTTGGCGATTGGTGCGACAGTCTCGCCAATCTGCTCGCCATTCTGACCGGCGTCGCCGACGGACATCGCACCGAGCATATCCTGCGCTTCATGTATCAGGTTGGCATGGCGGAACCTTACCCGACCAAAGCCATCCATCCGCCTATTTATCCGGGTGAAGCGAACTGGCGCGAGTATTATCGCAGTCGCACGCTCAATTTGCCGCACCAGTATCACAACGGCGGCATCTGGCCCATGATCGGCGGTTTTCACGTAGCGGCGCTGGTGCGACACCGCTGGCAGAACCAGGCGGAGCGTCTGCTGCTGGCGCTTGCAAAAGGTGTGCGCCAGGGGCTCCACCATGATTGGGAGTTCAACGAATGGATGCACGGCGAAAGCGGACATCCCATGGGGTACGCACAGCAAGGATGGTCGGCGGCGATGTACCTGTACGCCGACCACGTCGTGCGCACCGGACGAATGCCGCTGTTCGACCATCTGCTGGCGGCCAAGCCAGCATCCGCAGTGGCTGCGGAAGTCAACGACGCCTTCATCCGCCCCGGCGGAGGTCCTGTCTAGCTGTCCGCCGCGCCGGGGAGCGTTTTAGTCGCCGAACGAGATACCCAGGTCGCGCGCGGTCAGCATGGTATCCGAGTCGAGCGGAACGGTCTTCATACGACGGGTGGCCTCTTCCAGGGGCACGTAACGCACGGTTGGCGGATCGAGCGCTACCATTACGCCAGACTGTCCTTCCTCCAGCGCGCGCACTGCGGCAGCGCCGAAACGGAGCGCCAGCAGGCGGTCAAAGGTGGTCGGCGTGCCGCCGCGCAGCAAATGCCCCAGCACCACCACGCGCGTCTCCTTGCCGGTCAGCGCCTCAATTTCGCGCGCGACGCGCTCGCCGATGCCTCCCAGTCGTTCGGCGCGTCCCGCCTCTTTCGGCGCAATCAGCGAGACGCTCCCTTCAATCGGGCGTGCGCCTTCGGCGACAACGACGATGGAGTAGGGACGCCCTTCGGCTTCACGACTCTTGATCTTGGCGGCGACTTTGTGAATGTCGTAGGGGATTTCAGGGATGAGAATGACGTTCGCCGTGCCGGAGACGCCGGAATTGAGCGCAATCCAGCCAGCATAGCGCCCCATCACCTCGACCACCATCACGCGCTGGTGCGCTTCGGCGGTGGTATGCAGGCGATCGATCGCCTCCGTGGCAAAGGCGACTGCCGTATCAAAGCCGAAGGTGGCTACCGTGCCGTCGAGATCATTGTCGATGGTTTTGGGAACGCCGATCACGCGCACCCCCTTGCGCGCCAGCGCCGCAGCGATTTCCATCGAGCCGTCGCCGCCGACCGAGATCAATGCGTCAATGCCGTACACGGCAAGACCATTCACGATCTCGTCAGTCCGATCGCGCTCGATGACCTTGCCATCGGGCAACGGCGTCGGATAGCGCAGTGGGTTGCCGCGGTTCGTAGTGCCGATGATGGTGCCGCCGAGCGGGGTAATGCCGCGCACTGTTTCGCGGGTCAGCGGGATCACGCCGCCGCGCGGGTAGTTTTTGGGCGAAAGAATGCCGTTGAAACCGTCACGAATGCCGTAGCACTCCCAACCGCGATGGAGCGCCCCCAACACAACCGCGCGAATGACAGCGTTCAGTCCGGGCGCATCGCCGCCGCCGGTGCAGATGGCGATGCGCAATCGTGATGCAGTATTGATCGTCATAGCGCCTTGTTCCTCTCTTCTCGCGGAACCAGTGTTCGCTGGCGGTCAGCGCCGCGCGCCAGCCTGATGAATAACGGACTCTCTCATCAAACGGTTTCCGTTCCGAATGTTTCAGCCGGAATCGTTACGCGCCGCCGCATAGCAGACGCGACGGCGCGTGTCGAGAGCAGGCGCATGAACGCTGCGCCTCTCTTCCAGCATGTACGACTCGAATTATAATACACGAGCCGGACGCTGCTGAGAGAATCCCCGTCTGTGATCAGGCGACAATTGTCGCAGCATCACGTCCATGGATGCGTCTGTTCCTCAGCCAGAGAATGCGGGGGCATGACGCGACAACGGGGACGGGAATGATCCCGTCCCTCGTTCCGACAGCGGAGAGCATCGATTTCAGACCGGCAGATCAATAACATTGATGGCGTCCTTGCCGCCGTACATATCCCACCAAGGCTTGGCGCCCTTGTCGAGCACCTCATTCAACGCCGTGATGTTCTGCACGCCGCGGTCGTTGAGCCAGGCTTCGAGGGCGTCGTACCCTTCGCGCGCATAGACGGGAATGCCGTCCTGCCAGGTGGCGCGTCCGCAGAGGACGCCAGCGAAGCGCGAACCGGCTTCCGCCGCCATCTCGAGCGACTCGCGGAACACCTCATCGCTCACGCCTGCACTGAGGTAAATGAACGGCTTGGTGGCCGCATCCGACGCTTCGCGGAAGAACTTCAGCGCTTCTTCACGGGTGTACGCCTCCTGACCGCCAAACGCCTTCGTGCCTGAAACGAACTTCATATTGACCGGCACTTCGACTTTCAACACATCGACGCCGTACTGCGGCTTGGAGAGCTCCTCCATGTACGCAATGACGTACTTCGGCTTCACTTTAGCGAACTCGAAGCCTTTCTCATCGCCGATGTTGTCATCGTACGCCAGCGGTTCGAGGAAGAAGGGAACATCATGCGCTTTGCACTCTGCGCCGACCCGCTCAAGGAAGGCATGCTTACGCGCCAGGATGTCCGGCTCATCGAAGGGATTGTAGTAGATCAGGATCTTGATGGCGTCAGCGCCAGCCTGAATCAGGCGGTGGACGCTCCAGGTGTCGAGCAGGTCGGGCAGGCGCCCTTTGACCGAGGCGTCGTACCCGGTCTTCTCATACGACATCAGCACGCCAGCGTTGGGCGCTTTGTGCTGCAGCGCCGGCAGCCCATACTCCGGGTCCATCAGGATTGCCGACGCATACTTCGTCAGCACCTTCGTGACTGCCGTTTTGAACAGGGTCAGGTCTTCGCTGGTCGCCGTTCCACCCTCGCCGCGCGCTTTAGCGATGGCTTTCTTGAGCGAACCGCGCTGATCCATCGCCGCTGCGGCAATCACGCCGCGTTCATTGGCACATTTGTTAATGCCATTGAATTTGCCGCGCGTCATCGTGACCGTGGCCATTGTCAACCTCCTTCAGTACAGGAACATCGGCTTGCCAAGCGGGTGCTTGACCCGCGGCCGGTAATTTTCCGCGTCGTACAGTTCTTCAACATCGACTCGCTTGACCCCCTGGACGCAGGTATCGACCGGAACGGTGGTGTACTGACCGTTCTGGAGCGCCACCATGCGGCCGCTGTGCCCCTGGAGCAACTGATCGACGGCGAGGTTGCCATAGCAGATCGCAACCATGCGGTCGAGCGAGTCGGGCGCGCCAGCACGCATCAGGTACGACAGTTGCTGGTACACGATGTCGATGCCGGTAATCTTCTTGATCGCCTCGCCGGTGATCATGCCAATGCCGCCAAGTTTGCGGTGCCCGTAGGCGTCCTCCTGACCATACTCGACCACCTGACCGCCGATCATGGACGCGCCTTCCGAGATGACGCAGATGGAATAGTTGCTCGGATTGCGCCGGCGATCCTCAACCAGGAAGCGCGCCAGTTTCTCGACATCGAACGGCACCTCGGAGATGACCGCGCGGTCGACGTCGGCCAGATACGCCGAAATGAGCGCTGTTTCGCCCGAATTGCGTCCAAACAATTCGATGACGGCGATTCGTTCGTGTGAACCGGTCGGCGTGCGGAGGGCGTTAATAAAATCGACACTGCGCGTGACCGCCGTCGAAAAGCCGATGCAGTAATCGGTGCCGAACACGTCGTTGTCCATTGTCTTGGGGATGGCAATCACCCGCACACCCTCGCGGTGCATCCGCACCGCGTAGGAAAGGGTGTCGTCGCCGCCAATCGGGATCAGGGTGTCGATGCCAAGGTGTTCGAGCACGCGCAGCACGTGCGGCGTGCAGTCAGCGGTCCTCTTTTCGCCCTTGACCTCAACCTTGCCTTTGAGAAACTCAGGTATCTCCTTCTCACGCACATTCTGCGGATTTGTGCGCGAGGTGTGCAGGTGGGTTCCGCCGTACCGGTCGATCGTGCGAACGTCCGCTTTTGTCAGCGGTTGTACCCATTCCGATGCGCTCTCCGGGTCGTCCGGGTTGTAGTAGAGCAACCCAGCCCAGCCGCGCCGAATGCCGATCACCTCGATCCCGGCGTCGTTGGCACGATTAACGACGGCTTTGATACATGGGTTCAAGCCGGGAACATCACCACCGCCAGTCAGAATTCCGATCCGCATACTGCCTGTCTCCTCACTAAACTGAGCGATTCCAGTGCCTTTCGAGCTTCATGCTCACTGGCGCGCGAATCATCTCGACGCGCCCGTGCATCTGTGCAGAGATATCGCTCAGAATGCACCCCCTCAATATGGCGCTATGGTCGCCGCCTGCACCACCAGGATGGGCGGAACGACCACTGCTCAGGAGCATACGCCGATGACGCCAACGCTGAAACGCACGGCGCGCGCCGCTACGGTGCGCGGCGACGCCGCTGCCACAAATCAGGCTGATCATCGCCCTGTTTGTGTGGTGTGCAATACACTGCCATTGTATACACGTTTTAACCATGCCGCGGTTATGGGGTTCCAAACCGCGCGTAAATATCTCGCAACCTTTGCCTGCTTCGTCTGGCTGCTGCTATAATAGCACAGGCGCTGAGACGGAGAACTGCATGCACTGAATATTATACGCGCCGACACAGTATGCGTCTACTCTCCTCCGGTATGATTGGCGCGGCGTTGTGCTGTATGCTCGTCGCCTCCGCCGCAGCCCAAAGCGCTATCCCCGATACAATGACGTATGAGTCGCGGCTGCGCGAAGCGTACACCGCAGCGCAGCGCCGTGATCGCGTTGCTCTCGAAGCGGCGGGGGACCGTCTGATCGAGGCGACGGCGGTACGTATGCCCGACGGAACGGTGGTATCGGTCGACAATTCCTGGCTGCAAGAGGCGTTATCGTCGCCAACCCCCGATCTTCCGCTGATCGCGGCGCGCCTGGAAGCGCTGATCGACGCGCGGGCGCAACCGGCGCCTTCGGCGCCAGCCGATGCGCTCGAACGCCTGGATCGTCTGCTTGCATCGCCGCCGTTCAATCGCTCTGAGCCTGAAACGCCTCAGTGGTTGATCGATCTTCTCGACTGGCTGGAGCAGTTGCTTGAAACGATCATGCGTCCGGTCGAAGCCGTTCCGTCAACCGTCACCGACGTGGTCGCCTGGGTGTTCGCGCTGATCGGCGCGGCGCTGGTGCTGGCGATCATCCTGTACTTGCTGATCAACCTGCGGCGCAGCATCGTGCGTGATGCGCGGATTGCCATGAACGGCGACGATCCGGCGCTGACCTCGTCTCAGGCGCTTGAGCAGGCAAGCGCTCTGGCGCGCGACGGCGATTACCGCGCTGCGGTGCGCAGCCTTTATCTTTCAGCGCTGCTCTGGCTCGATGAACAGAATCTGCTGCGCTATGATCGCACGTTGACCAACCGTGAGTATCTGGAGCGGGCGCGGAGCAATCCCGCCCTGCTGGCGCGGCTGACGCCGGTGATCGAGACCTTCGATCTGGTCTGGTACGGTCATGCGCCGATTGATGCGGCGGCGTTCGCTATGTACCAGCAGCAGATCGAAGCGTTACGCCGCGAGATGAGGTCTCAGCGCGTATGACGCAGGTGCGTGATCTCCTGATCATCGCCGGTCTGTTCGGCGCGCTTATCGTCTTTACCATTGTCGGCCCAGGGCGCACGCCGCCGCAGGCGCCGAATATTCCCAGCACCTACTCAAGCGCGCCGGACGGGGCGCTTGCGCTCTACGAATGGGTGCGCGCCATGGGGTATGATGCGCGTCGTCTCGAATATCGCCCCTTTGAGGTCTCCGAGGACGATGCCGTGCTGGTCATGCTCAGCCCCAGCGAATCGGTCAGCAGCGCTCATGCCCGCGATATTCTCGAATGGGTCGAGCGCGGCGGGACGCTGATCTTCGCCGATGAGGCGCCGTCGATGTTCAGCCAGTCCGATGCGCTGCTCGATGCGTTGCAAATGCGGATCACCGTCCTCACCGCGACGCAGATGATTGAGCGCGCGCCAGCGTTGCAACCGGTGTTCGATCAGCCGCCAGTGCGCGAGATTTCGGTGCGCACCCGACGCACGCTTGCGCCGCAGCGCAATGATTATGCACCCCTGTTTGGCGCTCCCGGTCAGATACTCATCGCTGGCATACGGATCGGCAACGGATATGTGTACATCAGCGCAACCACGCACCCGTTCACGAACAGCGGGCTGCGCGACCGGCAGAACGCGGCGCTGGCGCTGAATATGCTGCGGCGCGCCCCGCCGGGAAGTCGCGTTCTATTTGATGAATATCATCACGGGCTGACAGCGTCGCCATCGCTGACTGATGGGTTGCTTGCCACGCCGTGGGGATGGGCGGGGGTGTATGTGGCTACGGCTACGGCGCTTTTCCTGTTGCTGGGGGGACGACGCTTTGGGCGCGCCGTGCCGCTAAGGGAAGAAACGGCGCGCCGTAGCAGCGCCGAATATCTCGACAGCATGGCGGACCTCTACCAGCGCGGCGGCAAGCGCCGGTATATGCTGCAACACTTTTACGCGGAGTTCAAGCGTCGGCTCGCAAAGCCATACGGCATCAACCCGCAACTGGAGGATCGCGAATTCGTTTATCAACTGGCGCGAGCGCGTCCTATCGACGAGGCGGCGCTGCTGGCGCTGCTGGCTCAGATGCGATCGACGCCAGGATCCGACGCCGACCTGTTGCGCGTCGTTGCTGCGGCAGACGCTTTCATCGCTGTACAGATGAAAGAGCGATAATTATGCTCACATATGGAGATTCACATGAACGTCAATATAGCCGGGCGTTTGCGCCCGACGCTTGATCTGCTTGATGAGGGATATGCGCTCTACCGGCGCCACTTTACCGGTTTTGTAGCGATTGGAATGGCATGGCTGACGCCAATCGCCCTGGCGGTCGGTCTGCTCGCGGGCAATGCCGAACGGATCGGCGAAACCTGGCTCATCGTGATCATCCTGGCGGGTTTGTTCCTGGCGCCGCTACTGCTCCTCTATTTGATCGGCGGGATATCGCGCGCCGCCGCCGCCGCCATTGACGGTCGCGCGATTGATCTGCGCGAGGCGTTGACGATCCCTCCGTTCGGCATTGTCAAAGCCGGGTGTTTCACTATCGTCTACGGCTTTATCATGCAGATCGCCTCCTCTGTGCTGAGCCTGATCTGCGTCTGCCCGATCTACGTCCTGAGCCTGAGCGCATCGGTGTTGTTTGCGGCGGTCGACTTTGACAGCCCGGCCGGGAGCGCGCTACTGGTCGTTCTCTTTATGTTGATCGCGGGCATGTACGCGCTGGCGTTCGTCGTGAGCGGCATCAGCTACAGCAGTATGTTCTATGCGCTCCAACCGTGGCTCATCGAACGACTGCGCTTTAGCGAGGCGCTGGAGCGCAGCGTCGATCTGATTATCTTTCGCTTTCGCAGCAACCTGGTCGCCTGGGGATTGAGCGCGCTCGTCGTTTTTGCGGTTGGCGCGTCGCTCAGTCTGGCGGTTGGCGTGATCGTCCCTTTCCCGGCGCTGGTGCTGCTTGGCGCAGATTCGACGATTGCGCAGGCGATTGCTGGCGTAGCATGGCTGCTGGGGCTGGCGCTGGTGTTGCCGCCGTGGTTCATCTGGATGACGTTGCTCTACCGGCGCAATCTGGCGGCGCGCAGCGGCGCCGACCTGGCGCGGCGGGTCGAGGCCTGGGCGCAGCAGGTGCGAACGTTGAATGTTGAACGTTGAACGTCCTCGATCCTTGAGGTCTCCGCCAGTGACGCTGTTTTGCAATGGAATGTCGCTTGCGGAACAGCCCCCGTGTGGGGAAAGGACAAAGCGCGACCGGTTGCGCCAGGGAGAACCTCGTGAGGGCAGACTATGCTTACCTATGACGTTGCCAGAACACTCCGCGCCGAAGCGGCGAAAGTGATCGTCGGGCAGGATGAGCCGCTGACGCAGATCATCATTGCGCTGTTCTGCGGCGGTCATGTGCTGCTGGAAGGCGTGCCCGGCACCGCCAAGACGCTGATGGCAAAAACGCTGGCGATGCTGACTGATGCGACATTCAAGCGAGTGCAGTTCACCCCGGATCTGATGCCCTCCGATGTAATCGGCACACAGGTGTTCGAGATGGGTACAGGACAGTTTCGCCTGCACAAAGGACCAGTGTTCACCAACATCCTGCTTGGCGATGAGATCAACCGCGCGCCAGCCAAAACGCAGAGCGCCCTCCTCGAAGCCATGGAGGAGCGCCAGGTGACCATCGAAGGGCAACGGCTGCCGCTGCCGGAACCGTTCTTTGTCCTGGCGACGCAGAACCCGGTGGAGTATGAAGGCGCCTATCCGCTGCCGGAAGCGCAGCTCGACCGCTTTCTGTTCAAGGTGATCATCGACTACGCGCCGCAAGAGGTTGAGATCGAAGTGCTGCGGCGCTACCACGCGGGATTCGACGCCCATCGCCTGGACGAAATCGGGTTGCGTCCGGTGATGAACAGCGCCCTGCTAGCGCAGTGTCGCGCTGAAATCCGTCAGGTGCAGGTGGACGATAGCATTTTGAAATACATTACCGACATTGCGCAGGCGAGTCGCAAGAGCCTGGATCTGCTGCTCGGCGGCAGCCCGCGCGCCTCGATCAGCCTGCTCCTCGCCGCCAAAACCTGGGCTGCCATGCAAAACCGCACGTATGTGATACCCGACGATGTCAAGTTCCTGGTACGACCGGTCTATCGTCATCGCATCATTCTCAAGCCGGAAGCCGAGGTCGAAGGACTGACGCCAGATACCGCAATGGCGCGCATCCTGGCGCGGGTTGAGGTGCCGAGATGAGTGAGAGGTCAGGCATCCTACCGCATCAGGTTAGCGCGTCTATCGGTATGTTGGGCAAGGTGCAGCGCGCCAACCTCGTGCAGCGCTTCTGTCACATTCACCACCGGCAACTTTCACCATCCAGTAGAGCGCTTCACGCCGGACACGATCAAATCCGGCGTCTCCTGTCACGTTTGTGACGGCTCTCTCTGGTATGCTCACATCAGGAGCATAACGATCACCCCCGCAACCTTCCCCGCTCTTCGCCCTGTGCGGGCGATGGAATAACCGGCGCTTTGACGCGAAAGGAGCCACAGCGATGGTGTGGTGTCTGATGATTCCTGCCTGCCTGGCGGTGGCGCTGGCGCTGGCGGCGCTGCTTGCGCCGCCGCGGATCGCCCTGCTCCGTCCGGGGCGCGTGGTGCGCAGTTGCGCGGCGACGGCGCTAGCGCTGATTGCTGTTACGTTGATGGGGCTGGCAGTCCTGTTGCAGGAGGCGCTGTCGTGACTCCGTTGCTGTTACAGGTCGATGGCACGCCCGGCGCACCGCCGCGCGGCATTGCCGGGCTGGGGATCGTCGTCCGCAACGCGGCTGGCGCGGTGCTGGCATGGTCGTGCGAACGCGCTCCGGCGATGACCAATAACGAAGCCGAGTATCAGGCGGTCATCGCTGGACTGATATTTGTGATCCGGCGGTACCCCGGCGCCACCGTGCGCTGCCTGACAGACAGCCGGATTGTGGTCGACCAACTGGCAGGTCGCCACGCGGTGCGCGCCGCTGTGCTTCAACCGCTGCACGCGCGCGCGCAGGAACTCGTTCGTCAGCATGGTCGCATCACCTTCCTTGCCATCCCGCGCGAACTCAACCGCCTGGCGGACGCGCTCGCCTGGGAGGCGCTCGACGGTCGCGGCTGGCTGGCGCGCGTGGTCAATGGTCGTCACGCAATGTGAAAGAGGAGAGCAGCATGAACGCCGAGGTCATTTCAGCGGTGCAGGAGAAGGTCGGCGAGGCGGTCAGCGAGGGGATCGCGGTACTGAAAGGCGAAGCGGATGCCATGAATGGCGCACCGCTGGCGAGTCTCCACTTCGTCACCGGGCTGGCGACGGCGCCGCGCGCGCTGCCGCGCCGGGCGTTCGGGCTGGCGGCGCATCTGGTTGTGCCGCCGGGAACCGTGGCGGTGACCCACCTTCCCGGCGGAGAGCGGCGCACCTATCAGCCCGGCAGTTACACGCTGGTCGGCATGCAGCCGGGCGCCGCGCTGGTGCAGTGGGTCGACGTGCGTCGGCGCCAGATAACCGTCGGACCGGTCGAGGGATGGAGCCGCGACAAATGGCGCGTCCGTCTGTGGCTTGCCGCGGATGTCGAGGTGAACGATCCGCTGAAGATTGCCGCGCACCGCGAGCCGCTCACGACACTGGCAGCGGCGGTGCGCAATGGCGCGCTGCGCTGTATCGAACAGCAGACCCACGCGGCGCTCACCGGCGCTTCCGACGATCAAGGAGGACTCGACGCGCCCGCAGCGGTCATTCTGGAACGCCTGCGAAACGACCCTGCCCTTGATGGGCTGACAGTCATCAGCGTGCGGGTGATCGACCGGCAGGGCGACGAACGACAGATCGAAGCCGCAACCGCAGCAACGGTCGCAGCGGCGCAGATTGATGAGGAATTGCGGGTTGCAGCGGCGCGGCATCGCGCCCGGTTGCAGGAGATCGAGGCGGCAGCGGCGCTCGCGGCGCGCGAACACGACATCCGCATGGCGTCGGTGGCTGCGGCGGCGCGCGAAAAACTGCTGGTCCAGCAAGCGGAGGTGCAGCAAGCGACGCTTGCCGCGCGGCTGCAGGTTGTCATGGCGCAGATCCAGGCGCAGGTCAGCGAGATCGCGCGCGAAGAGCAACTGTGGCAGGCGGAACAGGCGCGACTGCAGGCGGAGTGGGAGCGCGTGCAGCAGCAGTTGCTTGAAGCGCACCGCACCGATCAGCAACTGCGTCTGATGGAAGCGCAGCAGGGTATGCTGCGCGCCGAAAGCGAACTGGCGCTGACTGCCGAAGAAAAGCGGAATGCGCATGCACTGGCGCTGGCTGAGATCCAGCAACGGCTGGCGGAACAACGCGCCGCGCACGCGCAGGCGCAGGCGGAACGCCGCGCGGCGCACGAACGCGATCTGCTGGAACTGCACCTGCGGTACGAACAGATAGTCGCCGAACAAATGCAGCGGCTCGAGCAATGGCGCACTGAGCGCATCCAGGTTGGCGCCCAGCAACAACGCCAGCACGAGCGCCAGATGGCGGCGATCGCCGGAACGGCTCAGATCGCAGCGGCGGCAGCGGCGGCAGTGATGACTGCCACCGGCGACGAGAGCGGCGCGAATCCGGGCGAAGTCGCCGATGCCGGGCTGCGGGCGTTACAGGAGTTCGTCGAGTCGTGAGAAAGGAGGGGATGCAGGCATGAACGGTCAGGAAATGACGCTCCGGTTGCCAGCGATTAAAATCGCCCCTGATGGACCTGCGGCCAGCCGTCCGCCTACGCGGACGGGAACAGCGGCGTCCACGCAGGTGGACGCCCGGCGGAACGCCTGCCCGGCGCGACTTCAGTCGCCAGCCAAGGCGTGGCAGGCATGCGCTTTCTTGCTGCCTGACAATTCATGCCTGGACCCGAAAGGAGGAGTTGTATGCCGCTCTTTCCCCGCTATAACGGACCGCCGCTGCTGCCGCGAATCTGCAGCGTCGAGAATCTGACGCTGGCGTGGCGGCGGGTGCGCAGCAACATTCACGTCGCCCGGCGCGGGCGCAGCGCCGGACCGGACGCTGTGACGCTGCGCGATTTCGAGGCGGACTGGGCGCGCCAGATGGCGCAACTGGCGGATGAATTGCAACAGGGCGCGTATCGACCGCTGCCCGCGAAGCGGGTCGCTATTCCCAAGGCAAGCGGCGGCGAACGCGCCATTGCCATCCTGGCGGTACGGGATCGGGTCGCGCAACGCGCCGTTCAGCAGGTGCTCGACCCGCTGTTCGATCCCTGTTTCCTGGATTGCTCCTACGGCTGCCGTCCGCACGTCGGCGTGCCGGAGGCGGTGGCGCGCGTGCAACGCTACGCCGATCAGGGGCTGGGGTGGGTGGTTGACGCAGATATCGCCAGCTACTTCGACAGCATCGATCAGCGGGTGCTGCTGGGATTGGTGCGGCAGCGCATCGACGAACTGCCAGTGCTGAAACTGATTGCGCAATGGCTCGAAGCCGGGATGCTGCCTGGCGACGCAGCGCTGCCAGACGAGGCGCCAGCCACGCCGCTGCAACACGGCGAAGCCGCATTCCGGCGAATGATCGCCTGGGGCGCGGAGCGCCTGCACCCGCCGCCGCCAGCCGGTCCCTACGCCGCTGCCGTGTGGGAAATACCGGGCGGCAGCGCGGACGGCGACGGCTGGACGGCGCGCCAGCCGGGGCTGGAGTCGCACCTGTGGACAGCGATGATGCTGGCGCGACCGGCGATCGATGGCGCACGGCAGGCGCTGCCCTACCTGCAACGGATTGGCGTGCGGCGGCTCGCCGTCGCGGGGGCGATGGCAATCGGCGCGCTGGCGCTGAGCGAAGCAGCGGCGCGCATGCACACCACCCACGGACGCGGCACGCCACAGGGCGGAGCGCTCTCGCCGCTTCTGGCAAACATCTATCTTCATCCCTTCGATGTAGCCATGACCAGCCAGGGATTCCGTATGGTGCGTTTCATGGACGACTTCGTGATTATGTGCACGACGCGGGACGAAGCGGAGCGTGCGCTGGAATTTGCGCGGCGGCAACTGCGCGTGCTGCGCCTTGAATTGAACCCGGAGAAGACGCGCATCGCCGCCTACGCCGACGGGATCGAATTCCTCGGCGCATCCCTGGCGCCGCGCGCCAGAGGACCGCGCCTGGGCGAAGGGCTGGTTGATTTCGCCGACGCCGAACGCGCATTGCGCGAAGCCATCCGCAACGCACGGCAGCGGGTAAGACGGAAGGTTGAACGTAAGAAAGGTTGAAGGTGAAACGTAGGGGCGACCCGCCGGGTCGCCCATCCCGTAGGAGCGTCCCGATGGGTCGCCCGCAGCGTCGGGGCATCCCGCCGCGTCACCCGCCACCGCGCGCCATCGCAGCGTAGGGGCGACCCGGCAGGTCGCCCATCCCGTAGGAGCGTCCCGATGGGTTGCCCGCAGCGTCGGGGCGTCCCGCCGGGTCGCCCACACGCGGTCGCCCGCCACCGGGTACGCCGCGATGCTGGTGCATCGCCAGGTAGCGACGTTGCCAGGTAGCGACGTTGCAATACAACGTCGCTACCTGGCGACATACCATCTCTGAAAGGAGCCAACACATGCCAACCCTCTACATCCAGGAACAGGGCGTAATGGTGCGCAAACGTGATAATCAGGCGCTGGTGACCAGAGACGGACAGATCCTGCACGAGGTTCCGCTGGCGAAGATCGACCATGTGGTGCTCATGGGGCGCGGCGTGCAACTGTCGACGGCGCTGCTCATCGATCTGCTCGAACGCGGCATCCCGGTGACGCTTACCAACCAGCACGGCAGCCGCCACTACGCCACGCTCACGGCAGGACCGTCGCGCTTCGGCGATCTGCGCACCAGCCAGATGCAGTACGTCAACACCCCGTCCCGCGCGTTGGAACTGGCGCGCGCGATTGTCATCGCCAAACTGACCAACCAGCGCCGTTTGCTCGCAGCCGCTGGCTGGCCCGCAGCGGCATCCGCCCTACCGCAGATCGACGCGGCGTTGACGGCAGCGACTCAGGCGCCGAATGTAGACGTGTTGCGCGGGCACGAGGGCGCCGCCGCCGCCGCCTACTTCGGCGCCTGGCGCGCATCACTGCCGCCTGCCTGGGGATTCGGCGGGCGCGCCTTCTACCCCCCGCCCGACCCGATCAACGCCATGCTGTCGTTCGGCTACACCCTGGCGCTGCATGATGTCATCACCGCCGTGCAGATTACCGGTCTCGATCCCTACCTGGGCACATTCCACGTCATCGAAGCCGGTCGTCCATCGCTGGCGCTCGATCTGCTGGAAGAGTTCCGCCCGGTGATCGTTGACCGCATGGTGCTCGACATAGTGCGCACCAACGCCATCGCGCGCGAACGCTTCCACCGTCCGCAGGAACGACCCGAAGCAGTCTATCTCGATGCGGAAGGGCGCGCCTTCCTGGTGCAGCGATACGAAACGCTGCTCCAGACGAAAGTGCGACTGGCAGGCGGCGAACAGACGCCAATGCGCCGGGTGATCCTGCTGCAAGCGCAGGCGATGGCGCGCGTGCTGCGCGGCGAACAGGAACGGTATATGGGATTCAGTCTGAATACGTCAGGCAATTGATGCATTTGTGACGGGACTCTGAGATATGCTGAGGATGCCTCGTGCTTCTCCGCCTCGATGCCGCCTTACGAGGAATGGCGAAATCGCATCATTACTCAGGAGGAGGCGATCTATGGTTTCCCTTCGGTCGATGCGCGTGGGCATGGCGGTGATGGCATTGTGGGTCTTCAGTGTCTGGATGGCATGGGTGCCTGGCGGCGCGCACAGTGCGGCATCTTATTCTTCGCCGCCGTCGCGTTCAACGTTTATTTCGCCAGTCATAGGCGCGACTGAGAGCAGTACGCCGCCAGCGTTCAGAATTCTGCGCCCTTCGACGCGACGACCTGTCGACGCCGGATCACCATTCCGCCCGTCGAAAATAAGGATTGAGCTCACATATCCGGGGTATGCCACGAAACAGGACATCACTGTGACCATCGGCGGCAGGCCAGCACCAATCATCAGTCTCGTTCCTGTCCGCTACCTGATCGAGGTGCAGGCGCCGCAGCAACCTGCGCGAGGGCGCTACGACCTCGAAGTGACTGTCAAGGGCGTCACGGTGCGAGAACCGGACGCGGTTACGTACTTCGGCGTCGACAATGTCAACATCGTTCTGACGATTGATCGCTCGGGCAGCATGGGTACCGCTAAAATGACGGCAGCGCGCGACGCGGCGCGTCAGTTCGTCGATCTTATGCAGGTCGGGGACGGCATTGGCATTGTAGGTTTTGATGACCGGGCTGAAACTCCTCTGGAACTGACTCCTATTCTCGATGCGCCGCCGCCATCGGCGTTTCTCTTCAACGACGGGATGGAATTCGGTCCAGAGAAGTGGATCGCGGATCCGCCGTGGGGCCTGACATCGGTCGCCCGCAACAGCGCCCGGGCATGGACGGACAGCCCCGCCGGAAACTACGCGAATAACGTAAGCAGCACACTCACTATTGCGACGCCAGTAACCATTCCCGCCTCGATGACAGCGCCCGCCCTGATATTCTGGCATCGCTACGACATCGCATCGTCTGATCGCGGCGACGTTCTGATTTCCACCGATGGCGTTTCCTGGCAGTCCCTGGCATCCTTCTCCGGCACAGCCTCTCATTGGCGACGCGAAGTCATCAGTCTCGACGCCTATCGCGGTCAGTCAATTCGGGTGCGGTTCCGATTGAGAACAGATGCCTTCGGCGTCCGCGACGGGTGGTACATCGATGATGTTGCTATTGGTCCGGCGTGGGACGACGTGCGCGCCAGAGCGCAGACCGCCATCGACACACTGAACAGTCGCGGAAGTACATCAATCGGCGGCGGATTGCAGCGCAGTCAGCAATTGCTCGACAACGCCAGCCCCGATCTTCCGCGCGCGATTGTGCTTTTGAGTGATGGACAGGAGAATACTCGCCCCTACGTCAGGGAGGTTCTACCGCAGATTCGTGATGCGCAAACGATAGTTCACACTATCGGACTTGGGCGCGACGCCGATCAACGGTTGATGCTGTCGATTGCAGCGCAGACTGGCGGGACCTACAATTACGCACCGACGCCTGAACAACTTATGCGCATCTACAATACTATCTCCGGCGCCATCAGCAACCGCCAGACGCTGGTCACAGCGAATGGAAGCATAGCGCCTGGCAGTGTCGTGACCCAGGAAGTGACCATTGATCGATCAATTTCAGAAGCAACCTTCTGGGTGAGCTGGGCAAATGCCAGTGCGCGGGTCACGCTGACGCTGCAAACACCGTCTGGTCTCAGCATCGATCCTGGCACTCCGGCGACAAACCCGGATGTCCGGTATGTCGCTGGCGCCACGTATGCCTACTACCGCATACGCACCCCGACGCTCACGCCAGGCGTGTGGCGGATGCGTGTCAGTCGTGCAGCGCCTGCGCCAGCCGCTATTTCGGAGGAAGTCACCCTGTCCGAGGGTGTGATTGAAGACCAGCGTGCATCAGCATCGACAACCGACGAACCGTTCGTTGTGCGCGCTGCGGCTCGCGCTGATCTGACGCTCGGCTTTGACACCGACAAAACCGAGTATCTGACGACAGAGCCAATCGTCTGCTTCGTCACCCTGGCGGACGATGCGCCGATAACCGACGCAACCGTACTGCTCAGCGTGCAATACCCCGGTCAGACGACGCCGTTCACCGTGTCGATGCACGACGACGGATTGCACGGCGATGGCGCGGCGGGTGACGGGGTCTACGCAGCAGTGCTGATCGGACCGCGCGATCCCGGCACAGCGACATTCACAGTGACTGCGAGCGGATCGACCAGCCAGGGTGAACCGTTTGCGCGCCAGGCGGAGATTTCGACCTTCATTGCCGCCAATCCCAACCCGTACACTCTGGTGCATCTGCCGCTGATCGCGCGTTAGAGGAGTTCTCAAGATCGTTGAACCACCCGTTGACCATTCTGTGCCGGCGTTGGCTGAGCCGGTCGCAGCCAACGCCAGGCTGGCTGAGCCGGTCGAAGCCAGCGCCAGGCTGGCTGAGCCGGTCGAAGCCAACGCCAGCGAGACGAGGTCAACATCGAGTGCAACTATGGAGCGCTTATGTTCACCATCATCAGTTACGACATTGTTGACGACCAGCGGCGCACGAAGGTGATGAAATACCTGAAAGGGTGGGGGACGCGCGTGCAGTACAGCGTCTTCGAGTGCGACCTGGATGCACGATCATTCACAAAAGTGCTACAAGAAGTGCGCAAACTGATCGATCCGAACACCGACAGCGTGCGCTGCTACCGTCTTGACGAAGCGGCTGTCAGGCGCATCCAGATTGTCGGCATCGGCGTGGTCAGCCGCGACCCGACCCACTACTTCGTCTAGCGCTAACACGGTTCACAGAAGCGCACATAAAGGCGCAAAGGCACAAAGATTTCGCATATGACTCACCTGGACGATCATGCTTGCATCTGTAGAACAGTCGGCGCTGGCTTCGACAGGCTCAGCCAGCGCCGATCACAAGATTGCCCGACATCTCGTCGATCTTCCTATTGGGAGATCGCCCACGCCTGCACTCGATCGAGCCGAAACGTCCGTTCCGCCCGGCGGCGCAGGCAATAGGCGCGCAGATACCAGACATCGTTGCGCTGATCCAGTTCCAGCGGGCGAACCGTCCGGCGCTCAACGCGCCCTTCGCCGCCAGCATCGTACTCGATGGTCACTGTGCGGCGTTGAGCGATGGCGCGACGCAACATTTCCAGCAGATTGCGTTCGTCCACGGCGGATTGTTGTGTCGATCCGCTGAATAGCACATATTCCGAGCCAGAGGTATGACCGTTCCCGGAAGCGTCAGTCCGTTTTGCAATACTGCACGAATGAGCATCAAGGTGCGCCAGCGCTGCTTCGACGGCATCACGGAGCGGCGGCGACAGCGCACTCCACAACTGCGATTCGAGGGTTACATCAATTGTCAGGGGCATACCCGCAGGCGCATGTCGGCGATAGAACGCACAGGCGACCAGCAACGACGCACAATCGCCAGGGCGCAGTCCTTCAAGCGGCGGCGCGGCAGCGGGCATTGCCGCACGACCGGCGACTGCGACGCCCTGACGCGCCAGCGCGCGTCGCAGCGCCGCAACGTGTTCCGGACGCACCAGCGCAATCCCTGGCGCCAGGCGCGTCTGCACATAGCGTTGCACACTCCGCGAGCGCAACGCCTGCTCCAGGACTCCAGGCTCATCAGCCAGCAGCAAGGGTCCATCCACCAACCGCAGCGACGGCGCTCCTTGAGCGAAGAGCGCACTCCACGAATCCGGCGGCTGCCCGGCGCGTCGCACCAACACCTGGCGCACTTCCTCTTCCCGAGCGCGCGGGATGCGCGTCATCCGCCACGTCAACCCTCGCGCATCGCCCCGAACCCAGTGACCGCCCTGCGCCAGGCGCAGGACGTCAGCATCGACCCCGCCAAACGGCACAAACACTTCGCCGTCCGCACCGTAGCGCCAATCGCGTGCCAGCGCTGCATATCCCTGCGGACGGTAGGCGCACCCATCGTGCCATGCAACCAGACCCAGCCAGTGCAGCGGCTCGCGCAGCGCCGTCAGCAGCACCCGCATGGCGCTCTGCGCACGCCAGGGAGAGCGGCGCACCACGCGAAACCCATGGGTATGCGCGTCCGCCAGCGGACCGAACGCCTCGATCAGCGCCGCGCACAGGTGATCCGGCTGCACCAGGCGTCCCGGCGGCGCCGCTTCGACCCACTGCACCAGGCGACGGCGAAGCAGAGACCAATCGATGCCGTCAGACGCCACACGCAGGCGTTGCAGCCAGGAGTCAGGGGTTGCGCTGCGAATCCAGGCATCAATCAGACGCGTCTGCTGCTCTTCGAGCGAGGCGGCGAGAAACGGCGCAACCGCCGGAGTGACAGCGCAGCGCCCGCGATGCATCGTCACCAGACCCAAATCGCGCAGGTGGGGCAGCAGAAAGGCATAGACAGCCGCAACATCGTCGAGCGTATCGAGCGCCAGCAGCGGCAGCAGCGTCCGCAACGCCGCGCGGCGCAGCGTCCCATCGGCACGCAGCGGCAGCGGCGCGGCAGCGCAGACGAGGAGCAGCACAATTGTAGCGCGCAGCGCCAGCGGCAGCGGCGCCAGCGGCGCAGGCGTCCCACCGGGAACATTGAGCGGTTGCGGGAGCCAGCGGCGCACCTCTGGCGCCAGAAGGTAGCGTTGCGGCGGATGGGGCGCAGACGGGCGCGGCAGCAGCCATCCAAGCAGGATCAGGCGTTCCGCCGCCGAGCGCGGCTGCGGATCGCGCGCCATCTGGCGCAACGGGCGCACGACGCCGTAGCGCAGCGCAAGTTCATCGGCGGCAATGCCGCCGCGCCGCTGGCGCAGATCATCAAGCGCCGCGCGGGTATCGGAGTCGAGTGTCGCATACACCGAACGGACGGCGGCAGCGGAGCAGAGCGCCGCGCGCAGGCGGCGCAGGCGTTCAGCGGCAGAGCAGGCGCGCGGCAACGAAACGCGCTGCGTGCGCGCAATCAGGCGCTGCAATTCGGACGGAATCTCACCCAGCAGTGCAGCCCAACGATTCACGCTTGACCTCAGCGGCAAAGACCTGCTATACTGTTTATACCGCGTCATGATACGTCCCACTCGCCAGAATTGCAAAACTGCGCAGGCAAGCCGGTCAGCGGCGCAGCGCGTTAAGCGCGTGCAGACGCCACAGAACGCGAGGAGAGTCGTGAAAGGCTGAAAAAACAAAAGCCCCGCAATGAAGGGGATTGAAACA
>JAUQOW010000117.1 GCA_030550675.1 Chloroflexota bacterium | reverse complement strand
GCTGCGTTCCGATTTCGCGGCTGAGTGCCGCCGCGCTGCGCTGGCGGACATTCCGTCGTGGTGCGAACAAACCTCGCTCGACCGCCATCTGCGCGATGCTGTGATGGAGAGCAGTCTGCCGCATCTATTACGCTACGAAGACCGCAATTCGATGGCGTTCAGCATCGAGTCGCGCGTGCCGTTCCTCGATCACCGGTTGGTTGAGTTTGTTTTTCAGCATGCGCCGCATCTGCGCATTCATCGTGGTTGGACGAAATGGGTGCATCGGCAGGCGATGGAAGGGCTGTTGCCCGACGCTATTGCCTGGCGGAGCGACAAGGTCGGCTTCGAGACGCCGGAAGTCGTCTGGCAGCGCGACCTGCTGGCGATGCGCCCCGATCTGTTCGCCGACGACGCCGCGAGCGGCGCGTACCTCGACCTGCCCGCCGTCCGTCACGCCGTGGAGGAGTGGTGCGCGCACGGCGGCGACGCGCGCCAGGTGTGGCGCTGGATCAGCCTCGAAATGTGGTTGCGGGTGTGGGGACGTTGAAGGTAGCAGGTGGAAGGTGCGAAGGTGGCAGGTGGTAGGGTGGTCGCCCGTAGAGGCGTTGCATTGCAACGCCGCCGAACACACCGCACACCATAACGCCGCCAGACGCATCGCAAACAACAACGCCGCCGAACACACCGCACACCATAACGCCGCCAGACGCATCGCAAACAACAACGCCTCCCGACATATCGCAAGCAACGCCTCTGTTTATGACGCAAATGTGAATGTTAGAGAACGCAGGGGATGCGCACCTTTGTCTCACGCGGGCGGGGGGCTCACAAGGGTAAAGTTTTTCGGCGAGCCATCGTACTGAATCGTCCGCTTCAGGCATCAGGATGGGCAAACGCCCCCTTCTCCCCTTGTGGGAGAAGGGGGCAGGAGGGATGAGGGGGAAAACAGGCATTGTGACGCCCCAACGCCCCCTTCGCCCCCCAACCCCCCGCATGCGGGGGGCGAAGGGGGGTGTGGGAGAAGGGGGTTGGGGGGATGAGGGGAAAAAGGCGTCGAGACGCAGCAAACACCCCTCGCCCCCCCAAAACTCTACGCTTGTGAGGGCGGGGGTGAGGGTGAAACGCGGTCAGGACGCGGACAACATCTCTCGCACTTTGCCTGTGAGCCAGGAATGCCCCCCTGCCTCAGCAACCCAGGCTGTATAATGAATGCGCGAGACATCAAGAGCATCCGAGGTCGCCGATGTTTCCCGAACTGGAACAGTTGCCCGACATCTTCAAGAAATACCCGGATATTCAGGCGGTCTACCTGTTTGGTTCAGCCGCTACTGGCAGGCTGCACGCCGAGAGCGACCTCGACCTGGCGATTGTTCCGCGACCGGGCGCCGGTGAACTGCCCCGGCTCGACATCCTGACCGATCTGGCGCGCGCCGGGTTTTGCCGGGTCGATCTGGTCATTCTCAACACGAACGATATTGTGTTGAAACACGAGGTTGTGCGTCACAACCGGGTGATCTATCAGACGGAAGACTTCGACCGGGGAGCGTATTTTTCCAGAATTGTGCGCCAGTTTCTGGATTTTCGCCCCTACCTGGACGTCCAGCGCCAGGCGTATAAACAGAGAATGTTGCATGGTCAGACCAGACGTGATCCGCAAGAGGTTGGAGAAGCTGGATGAGTATCTGGCTATTCTCCGCCAGTTACAACGATATTCGTATGATGAGTTCGTCGCCAACCCTGAACGATACGGGAGCGCCGAGCGTTTTCTTCAACTGGCTATTGAGTCGCTCAATGATGTCGGAAATCACGTCGTTGCGGAGTCGGGGTTGGGAACTGTCGATTGGTACAGCGACATTCCTCGTAGATTGCGCGAAGCGGGCTTGATTGACTCTTCTCAAGAGGAAACCTGGATCAAAATGATTGGTTTTCGTAATATCCTCGTCCATGATTATCTGAAGATTGATCGAAAGATTGTTTTTCGTGTTCTTCAAGATAATCTTGGTGATCTGGAAGCGTTCAAACAGGTCTTTGCGCGATTTTTGTGACCGCTCTCCCTTCTCCCGCAGCGCAGGAGAAGGGAAAGGCTCACAAGCGTAGAAGTTTTTTGGCAACCCTCGCGTTGAGTCGTCTGGTCTGGTCAGCAGGACGCCGAAACGCTCCCCTTTCCCGCAGTGTGGGAGAAGGGAGCGGGGGAATGAGGGGCAAAAGGCGTCAGGACGCCGAAAACGCTCCTCGCACTCCAAAAATGCTACACTTGCGAGGAAGGGGGCAGGGAGATGAGGGAAAAAAAGACGTCAGGATGCGGCAAACGCCTCTCATGCCCCAAAACGCTACGCCTGTGGGCGCTAATCTCCCCCGATCGCGGCGCCAGCTCTCCGGCGATGACCGTCACCTCCGCCACGCCCGATAACCATTTTGTACGCAGATTGATGCAATTCTGCGACTCTCCCCGGCGTGCAAAAAGGCTATACTGAACGCGGGCGAATGCGTAAGTCCCACTATCGGAATGTCGTGCAAGAAAGAGCAACATAGCGGTTCCCGGCGGAAACGATTGCGCCTTCGCGCCTCTGTGCCTCTGTGTGCTATTCTTGCCGCAGTAGCGGGAATGACAGGTGGAGATCACGACCAACGTCAGCATTGATCGATCCGCTTCTCGCGCGTCCGCAGCCGCGTGGCGCTGGGCGCTGCGACTGTATGCTGGCTACAGCGCGCTCTTCATCTTCTGGAACGCCTGGGTCTCGTCAGTCTATCCGAAGTGGGTGGAAGAAGCGTCGGTTGCGGTCTGGACCCCGTCGGCGCCGCTGTGGACGTGGCTGGAACGGGTTGTGCTCCTTCCGCTTTTGCGCTACGATGTTCTCTGGTACATCGGCATCGCACAGCATGGCTATGGTCATCGCCCTGGCGATACGGCGTTTCATCCGCTCTATCCGTTTCTTACAGGCGTGCTGGGGCGGTTGCTGGGCGGGGAGTATTTGCTGGCGGCGTGGCTGATCGCACAGGCTTGCTGCGTGGCGATGCTGGCGGTGCTCTATCGCCTGGTGACGCTCGATGACGACGACGCCACAGCGCAGCGCACAACCCTGTTCCTGATCGGCAGTCCGCTCGGCTTCTCATTTCTGCTGCCCTACACTGAGTCGCTGCTGCTGTTAAGCATCGTGGCTGCAGTGTATGCCGGGCGGAAGGGGCGTTGGTGGCTTGCAGGGGCGGCTGGCGGCGCTGCGGCGCTCACCAAGCAACCGGGGGCGGTCGTGCTGCTGCCCCTTCTCTGGGAACTCTGGCAGCAGCATCGTTCGACGGTGCGCACCACTGGCATCCGCGCTCTGATCGGACCGCTGGCGGGACTGTCGCTTACGCCGCTGGCGCTGCTGGGATGGATCGTGTACCGCGCGACGCTTGGCGATGTCGCGTTTTCCTGGCGCAACCCCGGCACGCTCGTCAGCGCGCTGCTGGTGACGCCATCATACGCCGATGTGTGGGGCGAAACCTTTAGCTGGCCCTGGGTCAATTTCGGCTATGCGCTTGCTCAGTTGCAGGAGCGTCCCTATTTCTATCTGCTCCTCAATATGACGGTCATGCTGATCATGCTGGCGCTGACGCTGGCTGCCGCCGTTCGTGCGCGACGCAGTTACGCAATCTACAGTCTGACGCTGGCTGCCATGAATCTGTCGATTGTCTATCCGCTGTGGCCCTATATGGGGATCATTCGGCGATTTACGATTATCTTTCCGCTCTTCATTCAACTGGCGCGTTGGGGAAGGTCGCCGGTTGTGCTATGGTTGACGCTGATATGCAACGCATGCCTGTGGGCGTTGATTGCGTCGATGTATGTGCGGAATGCGTTTGTACCATGACGGTTGCAGGTGCGAAGGTTGAAAGCGGGAAAGTGGAACGTACCCGACCCTTGAGGTCTTCGCCCCTGAACTCCGGCCCGTCGTGGCGTGTCGCTGGCGGTAGGTTTCCTGCACGCTGCGAGAACCCGACTCAACCTCAAGGGTCTTGGGGACGGGAACGCGGGAAGGTGCGAAGGTGTATAGTGAGGAGCTAGAAAGGTTGAGGTCAGGAAGATTGCAGAGATGGGAAGGTTCTTCTAAATCCTGATTTCTGATTTCCTGGCTTCTAGGGGGAAGATCAACCAGCCATTTAACACACGTGCCTGCGTTGGCTATCTCGCGGTTGGCGTGGGCTGAGCCTGTCGAAGCCCACGCCAACCGCTCCAAAGGTGCAGGCTCGATTGTCCAAGTTTTATTTGATCTCCCTATACAAGGCAACGCCTATGGGCATAACCACAACCCACAAACTCCACACCGCATTGGCGCCACAGCGGGATGACTCATCCGCGCCCTATCTCTCGGTCGTCGTGCCGGTCTACAACGAAGAGGAAAACATCCCGCATCTCTATGAGCGCTTGACGACTGAGCTGGAACATCTCGGTCTGCCATATGAGATCATTGCCGTCGATGATGGCAGCCGCGACCGAAGTTTTGCGTTGTTGCGCGACCTGGCGCACGCCGACCGGCGGTTGCGGGTGGTGCGCTTCCGCCGCAATTTCGGTCAAACGGCGGCGTTCTCCGCCGGTTTCGACCGGGCGCGCGGCGAGGTGGTGGTGACGATTGACGCCGACCTGCAGAACGATCCGGCGGATATTGGCGCGCTGCTGGCGAAGATCGAAGAGGGGTACGATGTGGTGAGCGGCTGGCGCGCGCATCGCCAGGACCCATTCCTCAACCGGCGACTGCCATCGATCATCGCCAACCGCCTGATCTCGTGGGCGACCGGCGTTCACCTGCACGACTATGGTTGCTCGTTGAAAGCCTATCGCCGGGAAGTTGTGCGTGGCATTCGTCTGTATGGCGAACTGCACCGTTTCATTCCCGCCATCGCTAGCTGGCAGGGGGTGACGGTGACGGAACTGCCGGTGCGTCACGCGCCGCGTCGGTTCGGCAGATCGAAGTATGGCATCAGTCGCACCCTGCGCGTTTTGCTCGATCTGATGACGGTGCGATTTTTGCAGTCCTACTCAACCCGCCCAATGCAGGTTTTTGGCAGCATTGGGCTGATAAGCAGCGCAGTAGGGACGGGAATCCTGCTCTACCTTGGATATGTTCGTCTGATCCTCTTACAAGGCATCGGCGATCGTCCTTTGCTATTGCTGGCGGTTTTGATGGTGCTGATTGGCGCGCAATTTTTTGGCATGGGATTGCTTGGAGAACTGATCATCCGGGTGTACTACGAAGGACGGAATGCGCCGATTTATGCGGTGCGCGAGGAGATCAATCGTCCTGAGGAATAATGTCGGATTGCGAACGGCGGCGCCGCAAGCCTGCGAGGTTAGCAATGGCTCAAAAACGCATCCTTATGGTGGCTCCGACTCCCTATTTTTCTGATCGCGGCTGCCACGTGCAGATCTATGAAGTGGCCCGTTCGCAGCGACTGAACGGCAATGACGTCGTGATTGTCACATATCATCTGGGGCGTGATGTCGGCGATATTCCCACCTATCGCATCCCCCGAATTCCGTGGTATCGCAAACAATCTGCGGGACCGTCCTGGCACAAACTGTATCTCGATGCGCTCCTGATGATGCGCACACTTCAGGTGGCGCGGTCGTATCAGCCGCACATCATTCATGCTCATCTTCATGAGGGAGCAGGCATCGCGCTGGGCATCGCGCGTCTGCTTCGCGTTCCACTCTTGCTCGATCTTCAGGGAAGCCTGGTCGGGGAGCTGGTCAATCATAACTTTGTACGTCAGGGAAGTGTGATCTACCGGTTATTTCGCGCTCTTGAACAGCAGATCATTGCGCGTGTAGACGGAATGCTGATTTGGAGCTACATCAGCGAGGCGTTGCAGAGACTGTTTGAATTTGACCCGGCGAAAGTCTTTCATGTCAACTATGGTGTGGATTTAGAGCGCTTCAAGCCCTATCATAAAGAAGATCTTGACGATCTGTACGCGAAATTGAAGATACCGCGCGGTCGTACTGTGATTGTCTATCTCGGCATACTAAGTGCTTATCAGGGGGTTGATCTTCTACTTGAAGCGGTTCCGCGCGTGCTGAAATGCATGCCGGATGCGTATTTCCTGATTATGGGATACCCCGACGAAGAACGATATCGGGCGAAGGCGCGCAGCCTGGGCATCTCTGAATATGTTTGTCTGCCGGGACGCATCGACTACGCGCAGGCGGCCCGCTACCTCTCACTGGGCGATCTGGCTGTCGCCCCCAAACTGACATCAATGGAGGGGAACGGCAAACTGCTCAACTATATGGCGTGCGCTCTCCCAACCGTCGCTTTCGATCTTCCTGGCAACGTTGCAACCCTCGCCGACACCGGCGTCTACGCCGCCACCGGCGATGCGCAGGCGTTCGCGGATCAGATCATCGCGCTGGGGAGCGATCCGCAACGTCGTCTTGATCTGGGGAAGCGCGCGCGTGAACGCGCAGAGCGCCTCTTTTCGTGGACCGCGATTGGAAGCGAGATAGACGCTGTCTATGATATTTTGCTGAACAGAAGAGGCGCGGGCGTTGCTCCGGCAGCGCATTCCTCCGCTGCCAGGACTCGTGTTCATCGTGGAGAGCGCTCATGCGACGCCTGATTGTTCGGATGTGTCTGACGATTGTTTTGCTGGTCGTGCTGCTGCCTCAGGTGGAACTGGCAGAAGTAGGCGCGGTGCTGATGCAGACCAGACTGGGCTGGATGGCGCTTGCAGTTGTCGCAAATCTGATCGCGCTTATTGCGATTGTCTGGCGCTGGCAGATTATTATTGCCGGCATGGGCGCTCCTCAATCCTTTCGCAATCTGTTGCATGTCAATCTGGTCAGCACTTTTTTTGGCATGTTTCTCCCCTCGTCGGTTGGCGGCGATGTAATGAAGATGATCATGATCGCTGGCGGCGCTTCGCAGCGTGAAGCAGCCGCTTCATCGGTCGTGATTGATCGGGTCATTGGCATGGCGGTCACACTGGTGATCAGCGCCCTGGCGCTCCTGTTCTTGCCGGTTGTGTGGGGAAATCATACAGTATTGGGCGCATTAGCGGCAACCGCAATTCTGGTTTCTTTGGGGATCGCGATCATTTTTAGTCGCCGGTTGTTCAGGTTGATAACGCTGCTGGCGCCTCGGATTATCTGGAGGAAAATCGAGGCTTCTGTTGCCAGATCTCATCAGAGCGTTATAAACTTGCGAAATCGAGTTGATATTTTGGTATATGCGTCACTTGTGTCGTTATTGCGGCAAATTGCTATATCCCTATCCATTTTCTTTGCTGGAAAATCTTTTGGAATAGATGGCGATGTTGCTATCTATTTTGTGATCATACCCATTGTAATGGCAGTCACCGCGCTGCCCATTTCAATCAATGGGCTGGGATTGCAAGATAATGCAATGGTCTTGTTGTTCGGAATTGTGGGGGTAAATTCCGCCGAAGCCCTGTCTCTTTCAATTTTTATGCACGTGACCCGGAGTCTGACGGGCATTGTCGGCGGGCTGTTTTTTGCGTTTGGATCTCGACATCATACCGTCTCATTATCAGACCCATCCGCCAGTAGAAATGACTCGCATGAAAGAGATTGTTTGCAATCTGTGCAATAGCGCTGAACGTCGTCTGATCTGTACCGGCGCTGATCGAGACAATCCGGACAACCCCCGAATCTACCACCTCTATCAATGCGTCCGGTGCGAACTGGTCTATCTCAGCCCGCGTCCCGACACCCCTGAAGAACTGGCGGAGATCTACCCGCCAACGTATGAGAGTTATATGATGAAGCCAGGGCGCCTGCTGATGCTGATGCGACGAATTGCATGGCGTCCAGAGATTGCTGAAATTGTGGCCAGAACTTCGCCAGATAGCAGAATTCTCGAAATCGGCGCCGCTACTGGGGAATTTCTGCATGAGCTGCGGAAACATGGTCGTCCAAATATATTTGGCGTCGAATTCAGCGCAGATGCCGCGCATGTTGCACAGTCGAGATATCAACTCGATATTCGCGTCGGACAACTCGAAGATCTCGATATTTCGGCGAATAGCATCGATCTGGTGCTCATGCGTCATGTGCTTGAGCACCTGCCCGATCCCAGCCGAACCATGAAGACTATTGCGCGTATCTTGAAACCGCGAGGGTATTGCATTTTCACCATTCCTAATATTGACTCCCACACAGTGCGCATTTTTGGTGAGGATTGGTATGGATATCAAATTCCCCGGCATTTCTTTCTGTTTCCGCGTCACACGCTGGTGAGGCTCCTAACCATGGCAGGGTTGCGCATGGAGCGGCTTATCTACCATGCCGCTCCCAATATATGGATTGGAAGCGTTCGGTTCTGGCTTGCCAGACGCGGGCATACGACGCTTGCGCGGTTGGTGCGCTATACCAATCCTCTCGCTGTGGCAGCCTTTGCTCCTCTCGGCGCGCTCTCGGCGCTTCTTCGTTCGAGCGGCGTCATCCGGGTGATTGCTCAACGTTCAATGTGATATGCACACAGCGCCGCTGAGTCGTACCGTTCTGCGCGACCCCGCGCTCTGGATCGCAGCGATGATCTACGTTGCGGTGATCGGCTGGCTGAGCGCAGCTCGTTACATGGGGTTCAATGCTGGCGTCCTCGATCTGGGGACGATGTATCAGGCCATCGCTTCAACGCTTCGAGGCGAGCCGCTGATGGTCACCTCCGCCAGAGGAAACGTCTCACGGCTGGCAGGTCACGTCGAACTCATCTATTATGCGTTTGCGCCGTTGATCGCGCTCTGGCCCGATCCGCGCGCGCTGCTGATCGGGCAAACAGTGCTGGCGGCGAGCGGCGCCTTTCCAGCATATGCGATAGCGCTGCGCCGACTGAACAGCATACTGGCGGCTCGCTGCATCGCAATCATCTATCTCCTCTATCCGACGGCGTTGACCGCTGCCCTGTTCGATTTCCACGGCGACACACTGGCGATGCCTCTGCTCCTCTGGTTCGTTGACGCGCTGGATCGGCGCGCCTGGCGGACGGCGGTTGTTTGGGGCGGGTTAAGCCTCCTGTGCAAGGTGTATGTTGCCGTCGCCGTAGCGGCGATTGGCGCTTATCTCTTTCTCTGGGGCGGGCAGCGTCGCGCTGGTCTGGCAACCGGCATGCTTGCGGCAGCCTATGGTTCCATCGCTTTTTTTATTGTGCGCCCATTCTTCGAGCATGCTGGAGGAGAACACATTCCTAATAACTACGTCGCGCATTACTTTGGCGCGCTCGATACGCTCCTGAGCACCGCTGGCGAACGCATGCTCGTCGCTCTGGTGGTCATTGGTCCAGCGTTGCTGCTGGCATGGCGCGGATGGCGCTGGCTGGCGGCGTCTGCACCTATTCTGATCGCCGTGCTTATCAGCACCGGTCCCGGAACGACGTATCACTACGCCTACCACCACTACGCTCTGGTTGTACCTTTTATTGTTCTGGCGGTCGTCGAGGGGGCTGAGCGGTTGCGCCGAGCGACCGAAGGAACGCGCGAGATATCCGCTCCTCGTCTTCCAGTCGATACGCCAACATCGCTCGTCAACGCTTCCGCTCGCTCTCGTCCGGGCTGGCGTTCCGCTGTAGTGTTCAGCACGATAGTCACGGCGCTGGTGAGCGCAGTGCTGGTTGATATCCCGATCAACCCGACCTTCTGGCTTGGTATGCCGGGGGTTGGCGTTGATCAGGCAGCATATGGCATAACGCCGCGCGACCGCATCAAACAACGCTTCCTGTCCCGTTATGCGCCGCCGCGTGCGCCTGTAGCAGTCTCAATGTTCCTCGGAAGTCACGTGGCTGATCGCGCGACGCTCTACGTGCTGCGCTATCCTGACGATCCCGGCGGAATGCGGTTGCCGCAGATTCTTGATCGGGTGGACTACGCGATTGCTGACGCTCTTTTTGACTGGCGAACGCTGGTGGATGGACAGTTAGTCGGCGGGATCGATTACGAAGCGAAGGAAATCGCTATCCTGCTCCGTCATCCGAACTTTGGTCTGATCCATCAGGAGGACGGACTTCTGCTCTTTGCCAGAGGAATACACCCGGAGGAAGCGCTGTTGCAGGAAATCGCATTCGTCCGACAATCTCCGCTTCCGGAACGCCGCATATCGGAGCGCGGTCCCGTTCAGCTCCTCGGAGCGCAGATCGAGTCATTGGGTGATCGGCGATTCCGCGCCAGCTTCGCCTGGAAATTGCGCGATGATCCGATCAATCAGCGTCTCGTCGCTGTCAGTCGTCTGGAGGGGGTGGAAGGAGCGCGAATTGTTCATTTACCCAGCGCCGTTCTACAACCGACGAATACGTGGCTGCCGGAGCAGATCGTGCTGGAGCGGTTTGAAATCCGGCTGCCCGACGATGTTCCTCCTGGACAGTATCGCTGGGTCGCCGCCTGGTATGATCCGGCGCATCCCGAAGCATACGCCACCGATCAGCGAAGTCGGGTTGGCGATGAACTGGTGATCGAGACCATTGCCGCGCCCTGAAATGCCCGTATTGAACTTGACATAATAAAGTGCAGTCAATTGCTGAACGTGCACTGTTCGCACGGCGCCGGACCAGGAAACGGCAGGACGTAAGGTGCAATGCCACGTATGCGATCACTGGCTGACAGCCATCCGCTCAATCCGCTCCTGTATCTGCTTCAACGCCTGACTGTCTGGCGCAATCTGGATCGCCCTGGCGATCGTTTCGCGCGCCTTATCCCACTGCTCAAGCTTCGCGTAGGCGACCGATAGTGCGTGCAGGTAATCGACGTCGCGCGGCGAATTGGCGACCGCCGCTTCCCATTGCTTCATCGCCATCCACCACATCCCTTTGCGTTGCAACGCCAGACCGGTGTTGAACAGTTCATAGTCGGTATTGCCGCGCACTTCGGAAACGAAGCGCTCTTTGCGTCCGTAGAAATCGTGCCAGCTCAATCCGACCAGCAGCAGAAAGAGGATCTTAATAAGGAGATCGACCAGAAAAAACGTCCCGATGTTGCTGGTGATTGCTGTGGCAATAGCTGCGGCGTCTGGCGAAGGAAGGAACGCCTGCGCCTCAGCAAGTGCCGCGCTGATCGCTGCCGTAGCGAGGCCGAGCGCACCGATCAGCGAGCCGCCGAGTTGCAGCGCTGTGAGGACGACGATGATCCAGTACGCCCAGCGGACGCGGTTCATCATGGCGCGCGCAATCGCAATCTGCCCGCCGTAGATAATAGCAATAATCACGCAGACTACCACGATAATGAGCGGAAAGTCGGACAGACTGCCCCTTGCCGAGTTGTACAACACCAGTGCGCCAATCAATGCCGCAATTGCAGCCAGAATGCCCAGCACGCCGCCAAGAACCCGGAGGATGCCGAGGATTGAGAGCCAGGGAGATCGCTTTTCGCGCGCTGGACCGCGGATCATGAGGCTGCGGTCGCAGCGGCGGCACCACTTGCGATCCGGTTTGTTCAACTCGCCGCAGTAGGGGCAACAATCGCGCGCCGGATCGCCTTCTTCCGGCGGAAGAACTTTCTCTCTGCGACGCGGTTTTGCGGCAGGAGCGGCGGGCGCCGCAGGTGCAGGCATTGTGGCGCCTGTTGCCCCGGCGCCAGCCGCAGCGGCGGCTGCCGCCACCGGCGCCGCTACAGGGTTGGGCTTGCCGAATAACGAGAAACGAGGGGTGGACTTTGGCTCTGTCTCAGCAGCCGGGGTATCGCCGGGTTTGGCGGTCTCAGCGCCCGGTTTGGGGTTGCCAAACAACGAGAAACGACGGGCAGGCTTTGGTTCGGTCTTCGCGGCAGGGGTATCCCCTGGCGTAGCTGCCTCGCCAGTTAGTTTGGGCTTGCTGAGGAAGGCAAAGCGACGGGTGGATTTTGGCTTCGTCTCGGCAGCCGTATGGTCGCTTGCAATAGCGTTGTCAGCCGGTTTGGACTTGCCGAACCACGAGAAACGGCGTGCGGGCTTTTCAACAGATGTTTTGCTCTGAGTGGACGCGGGGTTGTCGGGCGGCCGGAAGCTGGAGGTGGATGCTGGCGCCGCTGATGAGTTCGGTTGAGATGCTGGTACGACGTTCGTCGCAGGCGGCAGTCGGAAAAGCCCTCCATCGTTCTCAGACGACCCCTGCTGTGTCTGACTCGCTGGCAGGACTGACGAAGTGCTCGTTGCATTGGACGATGACGACAGTGATGACTTCTGACCGTCCATCGGAGCGCTCACAGAGGATGGCGCTTTGGACGCCTGCCTGGCCTGCTGATCGAGCCACGCGATCCCCTGGCGCGCCTGCGGGTTCAGCGGGTTGATCCGCAGCGCCTGTTGCAGACACTGCCGCATACGGGCAGGATCATCCATGACTCCGGCAAGCCAGACCCACGCATCATCGTTGTATTGATCGACCTGAATAGCGCGCGCCAGCAGTTGACGCGCCTGCTCTTTCCGCCCGGCGCGCGCCGCGGCGATGCCCTGCTGGAGCCAGTCGTTCGTCGTTGTCATGGGATGTGTGCTCCACCTTGAAGAACCTGGAACCGGGAACCGGGGGTTAGGGGTAGGGGTTAGGAGTTAGGGATTAGGGGTTAAGGGTTAGGGGTTAAGGGTTAGAGCGCTTTCTAACCTTCAACCTGTAACCTTCAACCTTACAGCCCCTCCCGCCTCTCGCCTCTCGCCTCTCTGACGCAAAATAGATACATTCTTCTCTACGCCAGCATACGACGAAGGCGCGCAGAAGACAAGAGAGACGGTAGTACTGATGGGGAATAGCACTGCGGGCTATTGACGAGTGGGCACGGAAGCGGTTCCCTGGCGCCGCCTGCGTCGCTCGCAGACGCTCATAATCCCAACTCTCGCAGCACAATTGCGACAGCAACCAGAATGAGGATAATGCCGGGGACCAGGTAGATGAGCGCAGGACCAATGCTGCGGATGTCGGGCAGCGCCGGACCGACGCGCGGCGGTCCCACTTCGATGCGCTGCCCGCGCCAGTAGGTGACTTTGCTGCGCGTCGGAGGACGGCCAGCGCGCCGCCAGACGATCCACCCCTCACGGAGCAGGTATGCCGCCGCTGCGCCGACGATCAGCGTTACCAGGGGCCAGGGCAGGGCGCGGCTGTTGGTCAACACGATGACCAGGACAATCAACGCCAGCCAGCGCCAGTATTTGTGAAGCAGGTTCATATCAGTCAGCGCACCGTCATTGGCATGACGATGTGAATGTAGCCGTCAACGCCAACAGGCTTGAACACCGCCGGATGCTGCGGCGATTGCGTTTCCAGCGCCACCTGCGGCGTTGGAATTGCGGCGATCGCATCGGACAGAAACTTGACGTTCAACGCAATCTGACCGCCCTCGCCCTGGATCATCGCATCAACCTGACCCTTGTTGTCGCCAACCTCGACCGCATTGGCGCTGATCGTCATGCGCCCCGGTCCCATCTCGCCGCCCGGTTCCATATGCAGGCGCACAATATTTGAAGAAGCGACCGCGAAGTAGGACGCCAGTTTGACTGCCTTCGTCAACTCCTGGGTGTCGAGGACGGCGCGCGTCTGATACTGCTGCGGGATCACCCGATCAACGTCGGGGAACTTGCCATCGATCAGGCGCGATACCAGATCGACGGCGCTGGTATGGAAGAGCGCCTGCCCGCCGCTGGGGGTGACGATCATCTCAACCTGCCCCTCGTCGTCATCGAGGATGCGCGCCAGTTCATTCAACGCACGCGCCGGGATGATCAGTTCCTGAGGTTGGGTCACCGGTTCCGGCAGTTCAATGATCCGCTGCGCCAGACGAAAACCGTCGGCAGCGGCAAAGATCGCGCGATTGTCGCGCAGGCGAAGTTGCACTCCCTGCAGGACGGGGCGCGTCTCTTCGGTTGCGGCGGCGAACGCCACCTGCTGGATCGTCTCGCGGAGCAGCGCGGGCGGGAAGACAGCGACCGGCGTGCGGTCGTCAACCGTCGGGATTGAGGGGAACTCATCCGCTTCTGCGCCCTTGATGTTGGTCTCGAAGCGGGCGCACTTCAGGTTCAACGTCTGCGTGCGCGCGTCGAGCGTCAGGTCGATCCGGTCGTTCGGCAGGCTGCCGACAACATCGCTCAACAATTTTGCCGGAACAGCAACGGCGCCCTCGTGCTCAATTTTGGCGCCAATCCAGCACGTGATGCCAATTTCGAGGTTGGTAGCGGCGAGTTTGAGCCGTCCATCGTCACTGGCAAGCAGAATGTGGCTGAGAATCGGCAGGGTGCTTTTCCCGGCGACGGCATGACCGACGATGGCAAGACCGCGTTTCAGATTTTCCTGAAGACATGACAGCTTCATGAGCGACTCCTTGGGCGGCGCTGGTTTGCCCGGACAACGCGCCACAGCGTTGATAGCGCGTGCAGTCAGGGGATGACATTATACCATTTCTTCGATAGCCCGCTCGACGTCGAGCGTCGGTCCTGCGCCGCCAAGCCACGCCAGAAACTCGACGTTTCCCGCCGGTCC
>JAUQOW010000116.1 GCA_030550675.1 Chloroflexota bacterium | reverse complement strand
GCGCTGGGCGCTGCGATCCTCTTTCGTCTGATCAGCTTCTGGATGATGCTCCCCGTCGGTATGCTCTGCTATCGTCTGCTCACCCGGTCTCCCGGCAAGTCCTGAACCTCTGCTCACCGTCACGATTCGGCTTCAACAACCTTTCGGGAGCGTTTTTGGCGATCAGCGCCGGGTTGCACCGGCTGCGCGAGACGCACGCTTGCCGCCAGAAGCGCGGCTGAAAAGAGGAGCGACAATGCGGTGTAGAGCACCCACGGGCTTGGCACGACAACGTTCGTTGCGCTGGTCCGCACCACCTCGAAGAAAGGGTTGCCTCCTCCCGAAAGTTGCGATGCAGTGGCGCCGAGCGCAATGAAGGGGTGCAGCGCAGCGACGAATCGGCTGAGATAAATGAACCATGCCGAGTCCAGCAGATCGGATGGGGCGCTGGATCCCAGGATCAGGCTGGCAATCACAATCAAAAACGGAATGCCCAGCAGCAGGGCGATGACGGTGCCGATTGCAAAACTGGTCGCTCCCAATGAGCTGTTCAGCAGAGCGGACCAGAACAGCCCGATTGTCGCATAGAGCACAGCCGTGACGATCAGCCCGACGATTGCGATGAGCACTTCCGTCAGCCCGACGCCGCCGAACAGAAACGCCAGACTCATCACCGGCACAATGGCGGTGATCAGGAGCAGGGCGAACGCCAGCGCCGACACCAGTTTGCCCCACACGATCTGCCAGGGCGTAAGCAGGGACGCCACAAGGAGATCATACGTCTGCCGCTCTTTCTCGCCAGCAATGCTGCCCGAAGTCAGCACCGGCGTGATCAGGCAGACTTCGATCAACGCCACGGTTGCGATAGTGAAGAAGAGCGCCTGACCAATCCGGCGTCCGGCATTAAGGTCGCTGCCGATGTCGCCCGAAATTGCCGCATATAGCAGCAGCGTCACGCCTGCCAGAATGAGCAGATAGATGGTGAGCAGAAAGTAGGCGCGCGCGCCGCGCATACGGCTGCGCAGATCTTTGACCAGAATCGGATTGAGTTCCAGCATGGGCGTCCCTTCAGACGATTCCTTTGGTAACATGCAGAAAGATATCTTCGAGGTCGCCGGATTGTTCGGCGAAATGGGAAATCCGCACACCCTCAGCAATCAGCAGCGCCAGCAGGTCGCCAAGCGCGTGTTCATCGCCAGCAAAATCAGCCAGCAGCGTGTGCGGTCCTGTCTCATCGTCGAGCGGCGCTTTCTCGTCGTCTGACCCGGCGCGCGCGCCCTCCCGCCGCAACTCCAGCACGTCCGGATGGGTGCGCAGCAGTTCCTCGGCGCGCGCCGCTCCCGCAACAACCCGGATTTCAACGATGCGGTGCGGACGCATCGTGCGCAGAATTTCCTGCACCTCGCCAGCAGCCAGCAGTTTCCCCCGCTCGATAATGCCAATGTGCGTACACATTTCTGCCAGTTCGGTCAGAATATGGGAACTGATCATGATCGTCTTTCCCATCGCCCGCAGTTCTTTGAGCAGTTCGCGCAGTTCAATGCGCGCCCGCGGATCAAGCCCGCTCGCCGGTTCGTCCAGGATGAGGAGACGGGGATCGTGCATCATAGAGCGCGCCAGGCTCAGTCGCTGTTTCATGCCGCGCGACAGCGACATCACCGGCTCATCGCGCTTGTGCGCCAGATCGACCAGCTCCAGCAGTTCGCCGATCAGTTGTTGACGCCGTTGCGCCGGTATGCCGTAGGAGCGCCCAAAAAAGTCGAGATACTCCCACGACTTCATGTTGTCGTAGACGCCAAAGAAGTCTGGCATGAATCCGACGAGCCGCCGCACGGTGCGCGGTTCGCGAGTGACGGACACGCCAGCGACGCGCGCTTCGCCTGAGGTAGGCGGCAGGAGCGTCGTCAGAATGCGCATGGTCGTTGTCTTGCCAGCGCCGTTTGGTCCAATGAAGCCGAAGATAGCGCCTTCGGGAACGGTGAGGTTGAGATGATCCAGAGCAAGGTTCGGCCCATAACGGCGCGTCAGGTCGCGGGTTTCAACAATAGGGGTCATCAGTCTGCTTTCTCAAACAAATACCGCTGCACATCATGATACCAGTTTTCTTACCCGTGCTACAATGAGCCGCCTATGATGTCGATGCAGCACGATGAGCCGCAAATTGTCTTCTTCTGCGAATTGAGCGGAACCGATCTCCTGCGCCTGCTGGATCATCCGGACGTGCTGAACCTGCTGGCGGCGCGCGATTGTAGCGTTGCGCTTGCTTTGCCAGCATTCGACGACGAATGTGCCGCAGCGGCGCGCTTGCTCAATGCCCACGGCATTCCGGCGGTCGCCTGGTTGACCCTGCCCGCTGACGAAGGGCAGGCGTTCAATCTTCAGAACTATCCGCGCGCTATTGCGTGCTATCAGGCGTTCCATGCCTGGGCGCAAGCGAATAGTCTGCGTTTTGCCGCCGTCGGCTTCGATATGGAGCCGCCGTTGAGCGATGCCCTGTTTGTGGGGTGGCGCGGCGCCCGCGAAATCGCGCGGCGGATCTGGCTGGCGCGCGATAATGCGCTCTTTCCAGCGGCGCGCGCCGCGTATCTTGAGTTGATGGCGGCGGCGCGGCGCGACGGCTATGAGGTGCATGCCTATCAGATCCCCCTGATCGCCGATGATCGACGCGCAGGAACGACTCTCCTCCAGCGTGCGCTGGACATTGTCGATCTGCCTGCCGACATCGAAGTACTGATGTGCCTGAGTGAAGCTGCGCCTGAGTGGTTCGGCAGCGCGCTGATTGCCGTGTACGGACCTTCCGCCGATGCGCTTGCGGTGGGAAGTTCGAGCGGCAGCGAAGCAATCCTGCGATGGGAAGATCTCCGGCGCGATTTGCTCCTGGCGGCTGCGTACACCGACATCATCTATGTCGCCACGCTGGAACGGTGCATTGCCAACGGGTTTCTCGAGCGCATTGCGACGCTCAATTGGAATGAGTCGGTTCGGATTGATCCCCTCCCGTACGCGGTGCTGTGGAGCGCGCGCCTGATTGTGCTGACCAGCCTGATGATCGCACGCTACGGCAAAACGGCGCTTGCCTGGCTGGGATGGTTGATTGCGCTGATCCTCTGGTTACGCGGAAGGTATGCGGCGGCTCAACCAGCGTCCGGCGATCGCCAGAGCGCCGACCAATAGCGCAACCATTCCAAATGCCAGCAACGGTGAGCGCGTCGCCAGATCACCGGCGAACGCCAGCACTGCCAGCGCCGGTGCGACTCCGGCAAGGGATGCCAGGGTATAGGCGCCAAATCCCAGGCGCGAATAACCTGCCGCAAATGAGACCAGCGGATAGGCAGGTCCAGGCAGCAGACGCAGCAGCAGAACAGTGCGCCATGTCACGCGCTGCGCCAGGCGCTCAATCTGTCCACGCACCGTCGGTGACAGTCGCGGTTCAACGACGGATCGCCCCCAGCGCCGGGCAAGCCAGAAACCGGCGCTTGCGCCGATCATGTCAGCGATCAGGGTGCACAGGAATCCCGCAACCGGTCCAAACGCCAGCCCCGCGCCGATCTGTAGCACAGCGGCTGGCGCAACGGGCGCTACGAGCAAAAGCGCTAATGCGCCGATCAATGCCAGTGGACCGAATGGACCGAGGGAAAGCGTCATATCACGGATGACGAGGGGGTTCAGCAGCGTGCTGGATGTGCGAAACAGCCAGAATGCCGCGCCAGCGGCGATCAGCAACAGCACGCCCGCGATCAGGCGGCGAGGACTCAGGAACGGCTGAAATCGCGCTGGAAAACGTTCCACGCTATGCTCCGGCGTTAAGTTGACGAGCAGCGACTTCTTCCCCATGCGTGGCGTCGGGATCGCCGATGCGATCCAGTACATAGACCGCCAGATCGCAGATCCCGCTTTTGATATGATACTGGCGGCGCAGCGAAAAGTATGGTTGCATCAACGTGCGATAGGCTTCATCCTTGCGAATATAATCGCCGCGATCCAGCCAGTGCATCAGGTGTCCCAGCACATTCCACGGACGTGGGGAAGGAATGTCTTCCATCACAAGCAGCGTCGCTCCAGGGCGCAGAACGCGGTGCAGGTCGGCGATGGCAGTGCGCACCAGGTCATCGGGGAGGTGATGGAACACGCCAAGGACCAGACCGCCATCGAAACTGCCGGATGCAAAACCGAGACCGGCGCCGCTCATCACGGCGTAGCGTCCAGGTCGGCGGCGTCCGGCATAGTGAATGTAGTGCCGGGCAATATCGACGCCGATGTACGACTCTGGCGGAAAACAAATCGAAAATTCGCCGGTGCCGCAGCCAAAATCGAGAAATCGGCGCTGCCCGGCGTCGCGCCAGGGCTGGAGTTCCCGCGCAATCACCTCTTTTTCGGCGTCGAAACCGTCCTCAACCACGCGACGTAGAAAACCCCAGAGTCCTGGATGGGCGGAGATTTTGTTGAGCAAGGTTTGGAGCATCGTGGAATTCAGGAAATGGCATCAGGAAGAGCGTTCAGGAAATGGCGACGAGAAACTGGCGATGAGAAAATAGCGCTCGAGCCATCAAAATGCTCGAATCCTAACCCCTCACCCGCCTTTCGCGCCCGACAGATCACAGAGACGCCCACCGGAAACGAACCGCCGCGCGCGATCCAGGCGGCTTCCGCAGCGAGGGGCCAGCGTAGCGCTTCGTTCAGGATTGCTGGCGGCAACTGAAGATCGGAGCCGTTGCGATCAATGGCAGGCAATACGCGCTCAATGAACCGCTGCGTCAGCGGCAGCGGCAGCAGCAGCGTGTTGACATACGATATGCGCTCAACCTTGAACCCCTGCTGCTGAAGCAACCCGCGCACTTCGCTCGCCGTGTAACGCCGTCGTCCGTGGACGGCGCAATCGTGCCTGCCGCGCAGCCACTTGAAGGCGGGGAGCCGCAGCAACATCCGACCGCCAGGGCGAAGGACGCGCCATGTCTCGCGCAGCGCAGCGGCTTCATCGGGAACGCCGCGGTGGTACAGCACCTCGAATGATGTCACCAGATCAAAACATTCATCAACGAACGGCAGCGCCAGAACGCTTGCTCGCGCAAACGCGCCGCGCAGCCGTTCCGCGCCGAAGAGCGCCGCTTCCGGCGCCAGATCGATGGCAGTAACCGACCCATACCGCCGTAAGAAAACCACGTTCCCGCCGGTGCCGCAACCGGCGTCAAGAATGCGCAGATCGCGCCGCCCGGCATACACTTCATCAAGCAGCGCTGCCGCAATCGCGCGCATGCCGCCGTACCACCAGTGGCGGCTCTCAACCGCCGCCATGACCTCGTATTCCGTGCGTTCCATGCCTCTCGCTCGCCCGTCGAGCAAAGTCGAAGCAGTCTACCAGAAGAGGTGAGGATGTGCAAGAGTCGCATCCATGCGGAACAACGAGATTCTTCACCATCGGAAAATGCCTCTTGTTGAGCGTCACGAGAATAAGTTGATGTGTTATCGCAGTCGCTGCGATCAATGCATCCGCCAGCCCCGTTCCGTGGCTCTTGCCATAGTCGCGCCGATACAGGCCTCCTGTGACAGCGATGGCGTGGTCGAGAGGGATGACGCCAAAAGCGCCTATGAACGAATCCAGTTGCGCTCGTTCCTTCCCATCACGAACACCTGCATACAGTTCAGCGACTGTAATGACCGAGAGGAAAAGAGGGGCGCTCTGGCTGTCGATATAGTTGACAGCTTCATTTCGTTCCCGCAGATAATCGACAAGAACATCCGTGTCAATCAATAAAGGATCGCCGACAGTTGTCATTGTTGGATCTCCCAACGGTCCATTTCACTCCGGAGATCGGTGAATGACGGCAAATCAGCGCGATCCTGCCACATGCCACGCGCTTGTTGGAGTAATGCCCTGCGGTGAGCGGCCTGATATTGTGCCAGGAACTGTATTACCGCGTCGCGCACCAGTTCTTCGGGAGTTTTTCTCGTTTGTTGCGCGATGATGCGCAGAAAGTTCAGTTCCTGTTCTGTCAGTGTGATCGTCGTTGCCCTCATAGCGCTGCCTCTCTAGCGTTTTTCCATCGAACGCACCAGCTTCGCAAGCAGAAATGCGCCGAATTTCGCTGCAATCATAGAACACGACCATCTTATCCGTCAACGCGCCGGCGACAGTCGCTGGCTTCATGGTACACTGAAAAGGAACCATATGTTGATCGCGCAGAGGAGGCGTTTGTGAAGCGATACACGAAGCCATCGGATGAAGAGCTGCGGCGGCGGTTGACGCCGGAGCAGTACGAAGTCACCCAACACGAGGGCACTGAGCCGCCGTTCCAGAATGCCTACTGGAACAACAAGGCTCATGGCATTTATGTGGATGTCGTTTCGGGCGAGCCATTGTTCAGTTCACTCGACAAGTACGATTCGGGCACCGGCTGGCCCAGCTTTACAAAACCGCTCGAACCGGGCAACATTGTCACGCGCGAGGACCGCAAACTCTGGATGGTGCGCACCGAGGTGCGTTCAAAACACGGCGACTCGCACCTGGGGCACGTGTTCGACGACGGTCCCGCGCCCGCCGGTCTGCGCTACTGCATCAACTCGGCGGCGCTGCGCTTCATTCCGGTTGAAAAGCTGGAAGAAGAAGGGTACGGCGAGTATCTGCCGCTCTTCGAGGAGGTGTTGAAGAAGGAGAGCAAGACAGGTCAGTAATCACGTCCACAGGCGTCCCTGCTCAGCGCCGTTATCCATGGTGCGCTCAACATAGGGAACGCCGAGATGTTCATAGGCGCGCCGCGTGGCGATCCGACCGCGCGGCGTGCGCTGCAAGAACCCGAGTTGCAGCAGGAACGGCTCGTACACGTCCTCGATGGCATCGACTTCTTCGGCAAGCGATGCAGCCAGCGTTGAAAGCCCCACGGGTCCCCCGCCGAACAGTTCGATAATGGCGCGCAATAATCGCCGGTCGTTCTCGTCGAGCCCCAGGTGGTCCACTTCCAGTTTCGCCAGCGCGTCGCGCGCCACTTCGAGCGTAATCACCCCGTCGCCGATGACCTGGGCATAGTCGCGCACGCGGCGCAGCAGCCGGTTGACGATGCGCGGCGTGCCGCGCGCCCGCGCCGCAATTTCACGCGCCCCTTCCGGCGTGCACGCCACCCCCAGAATGCGCGCCGAACGCATGACGATCTCGTAGAGCGCGTCGACCGAGTAGAACTCGAGCCGGTGCACCGCACCAAAGCGATCACGCAGCGGCGACGTCAGCAGCGCCAGGCGCGTGGTGGCGCCAACCACTGTGAAGCGCGGCAGCTTCAGGCGCAGGCTGCGCGCCCCCGGTCCCTTTCCCACCATGATGTCGAGCGCAAAATCTTCCATCGCCGGGTAGAGCACTTCCTCGATGGCCCGGTTCAGGCGGTGGATCTCGTCAATGAACAGAATATCGTCCTTCTGGAGATTGGTCAGCAATGCGGCAAGGTCGCCAGCGCGCTCGATGGCCGGTCCTGACGTCAGTTTGATGTTGACCCCCATTTCGTTGGCGAGCACGCCTGCCAGACTCGTCTTCCCCAAGCCGGGCGGACCGTAGAGCAGGGTGTGATCGAGCGGCTCGCCGCGCCCTTTGGCGGCGGCGATCGCAATGCGCAATTGCTCGACGACCTTCTCCTGTCCGATGAACTCAGCGAGACGGCGTGGGCGCAGACTCTTCTCGATCTGCTGGTCTTCTTCGCCTGCCCTGGGGGTGACGACCCGCTCGTCGCTCATAGGCGCCTCCGCACACGTGTGCGGTCATTATACCACATCGCTCTCCGCCGGAAGGGGGTGTGTTATAATACCCCGCGCCTGTTTGCATGCTGGAGGACGACCATGCCTGCTTTGCGCGCACGCGATCTCGCGCCCGACCTGATCCTGTTCAATGGCGCTATCACGACGTTCGACCGCGAGATGCCCCGTTGCTCCGCAATCGCCTGCAAGGATGGAAGGGTCGTGGCCATTGGCGACGACGCCGACGTGCGGGCGCTTGCCGGTCCGCGCACGGAGCAGATCGATCTCGGCGGACGCACCGTGGTTCCTGGCTTCAACGACGCGCATAACCACATGCTCGAACTGGGGATCAAGTTTACTCGCCTGCAACTCGAACAGTGCGCCTCGATCGCCGAAATGGTCGCCATGGTGCGCGAAGCGGCGGCGCGCACGCCCCCCGGCGAGTGGATCATCGGCGAGGGGTGGAATGAGTCGCTCTTTGCCGAGGGACGTCTGCCTAACCGTCTCGATCTCGACGCCGCAACGACCGATCATCCGGTGCTGTTGAAACGCTTTTTCAACATGGACGTGGTGAACAGTCGGGCGCTCGAACTGGCTGGCGTGCATGCGTCAACCCCCGACCCGCAGGGAGGCAGGATCGAGCGATTCGCCGATGGTTCGCCGAGCGGCGTTCTGCGCGCTTCCGCCAAGCTCTTCTGCCGGCGCCTGATCGCTGACCCGACCCCTGATCAGGCGGTTGACGCACTGGAAGCCGCCGGTCGCGCATACCTGGCAGTTGGGATCACCAGCATTCTTGATCCGGGGCTGCGTCCCTGGGAAATGCGCGCCTACCTGGATGCCCGGCGGGCGGGTCGGCTGCTGGTGCGCGTCAACCTCATGCCATCGTGGCACGGCTTCCGTGAAGACGAAACCCGCGAACAACTCGACGCGCGCGCCGCTGAACTGGGCGTGTACAGCGGATTGGGCGATCCCTGGCTCAGCCTGGGCGGGTTGAAAATGGCCATCGATGGCGGCACGACCAGCCGCACCGCCTGGATGTTTCAGCCGTTCGTCGGCGAAGAGAAGGTATACGATTACAATCGGCTCGATCCTGAAGACCTGCGCGAGTTCTTTGCCCGCGGGCATGCGCTGGGATGGGACATCGGCATCCATGCCATTGGCGACCGGGCGCATCACGAAGCGGCGCGCGCCTTTGCCGAGGTGATCGAAGCCTCGCCGCGCAAAGATCACCGGCATAACCTGATCCATGCGTATTTCGCCACCGAGGAGAGTCTGCAGCACATGGCAAAGCATCAGATCGCCGCCGTCATCCAGCCGACGTTCATCTACTACGAAGGCGACGATCTCTTCCGTGACGTCGGCGAACGGCTGGCGCACCAGTACAAGCCAGCGCGCACCTATCTGGATCGCGGCATTCCGGTGATTGCAACGAGCGACATTCCCAGCACGGTGCACTACAACCCGATGATCAGCCTCTACAGCCTGGTGACGCGCAAAACCTGGAAAGGAACACTGATTGCGCCGCAGGAAGCGATCACCCGCGAAGAAGCCCTGTACGCCTGCACCGCGGCTGGCGCCTGGCTGACGCGCGAAGAACAGATCAAAGGGCGACTGTCCCCCGGTTTTCTGGCGGATATGGCGGTGCTCGACCGTGATTACTTCACCTGCCCGGAGGAAGAGATCAAGGAGATACAGGTGGAAATGACGATCATTGACGGACGGGTGGCATATCAACGCGCCTGATGGCGGCGGGAGAACGGCAGTGCTGCGACCATCCTCGACTTCCGGGCTGCTGACTACGCGCCCGGCGTCGCTCGACGACCAGCAAACCGTGCTGCGCCTGATCGATGACGCTGATCGCTGGTACACGACTGTCAGCGTCGATGAAGCGCTGAGGTTGCTTGCGGGCGCCCCGGCGATGCTGCTCCTCGCTGGCGGCGGACCGTGCGGCGTCATCATCGCCGATTGGGTGAATGATGGCGTGACATGGGTGCGTGTGATGGCACTAAGCGGCGGCTTGCCGACCGCGCGTGCGCTCGATGCGTTACTGTCGTCCTTCCACGCCGTGCTGCGCGCCAGGGGCGTCGCCAGGGTCTATGCCGCCTGTCACGAACCTGCCGATGCCTGGCTCACGCTGGCGCTGCGCCGCGTGGGCTATGCGCACGATACGGATGTGATCGTTTATGAAAAGACGCGCATGAGCGTTCCGACGCACGGCAACCCGGCAGTGCGAGTGCGCGCCGCAACGATAGGCGATGTGCCAGCGATCATGGCGGTGGACACGCAGTGTTTCAGCGCCGAGTGGCGCAAGGACGACGTTCAGATCGTGACGGCGCTGCGCGAAGCGCATCGCTTCCTGGTTGTCGAGGACGAGACCGGAGTCATTGGCTACGCTTTCACGACAGCGCACAACGACAGACGACTGATTCATCTGGTGCGCATCGCTGTTCTGCCGGATCGACAGCGGCAAGGCATTGGCGCGCGGCTGCTGTACGAGGTGGTCGCCCATGCTGCTGCTACCGGCGCTGAAACGATCACCCTGAATACGCAGGCATACAACCAGCATGCCCGCCGTCTCTACGAGTGGTTCGGCTTCCGGCGCACCGGCGACCGGCAGATTATTCTGCGATACGATCTCTGAAGCGAACACACGCCTCGATGAAGTGGCGGAACAGCGTTCGCCAGCGCGGGTCGGTCGCGCTCTGCAACGCCTCGGGGCGGCACCGCACTCCGATCAGGAAATGACCATTGGCGCTCTCAATGGCTTCGATCACGCCGTCCGGCGCCCAACCGACGGCGATCAACCCTGGCGCGACGGTTTTGATCGACTGATGGTGCAGCGAGTTGATTGGCGCTTCATCACTGCCCAGAATCCGCCGCAGGCGCGAGTCGGGCGACAGGCGCAACGAATGCGCGAGATACGTCCAGTCCTGGCGCGCGTAAGAGTCGGAATGGTTGATCGATGTCTCAAGTTGCGAGGGAATATCCTGATAGAGGGTTCCGCCGAGCGCCACGTTGACCATCTGCGCGCCGCGGCAGATGCCGAGCGCCGGTTTGCCGTCGGCGACAGCCCAGCGCGCCAGCGGGAGTTCGGTGCAGTCGCGCAATGCATCGACGACGCCGAGCGCGGGGAGCGGCGCCTCGCCGTAATGACGCGGCTCAATGTCGCCGTCGCCTGCCATCAATACGCCGTCGATCCGTTCATACAGAGCGCGCAACGCTGCCTCGTCGTCGATGGATGGGATCAGGAACGGCGCGCCGCCAACCGCAGTTACAGCGTCAATATATGTCTTACGATGCCCGATTGACGGCGGGCGCCAGTCGTGGTCGTAAAAGGTTCCACACGTAATGCCAATACAAACCCGATTTATAGGACGCCCCTGATTGGCGCTGACCTCGGACACGAAAAATGTGGACGGCATTATACCACGGTTGATAACGATGAGAAGGAGCAAGTATGTCCCCCCTTCCCTGGCGCACCCGCGCAAGCCGCGAAATCTATCGCAACAAATGGCTGCGACTGCGCGAAGACATCGCCGAATTGCCCGATGGACGCACGACTATCTACAGCGTCGTGACGCCTGGCATCGGTCAGTGCGTCGGCGTCCTGCCATTTCTGGGGGACGGACGGGTGGTGATGATCCGACAGTATCGCTACATCTACGGGGAAGGGCATCGCTGGGAGATGCCGACCGGCGGAATGCATGAAGGTGAAACGCCGGAAGAAGCGGCGCAGCGCGAATTGCAGGAGGAGATCGGCTACCGTGCTGGACGTTTTGAATGGATCAGCAGTTATTACACTTCCAAGAGCGTGGTGGAAGAAACCGCGCATCTCTTCCTGGGTTTCGACCTGACGCCATCGAGTCTGCCGCCGGACGACACTGAGTTCCTGGAGATCGAAGCCATGCCATTTGAGCGCGTCCTGGAAATGGTGCTGCGCAGCGACATCCGCGACAGTATGACCGTGACAGCGGTGCTGCACGCGGCGCGGCGGTTGGGGCTTTAGGCGCAATACCCTGTCAAACAAGCTCGCACAAAGGCGCAAAGACTCCGCGCTTTAACCCCATCGATGATGGCTCGTCGTCCTTATTTGAAGGGCATTGGCTTTAGGCGTTGGCTTCGACAGGCTCAGCCAACGCCAGCCAGCCATGATTCGGGAATGAAGAACACCCCTATGGATGCGCAGTCGCACATTTCGCGCATCCACAGGGGCGTGAAACGCACAATTCGCCTCTCCCTCACGTCACAACGCCAGGGTTTGAAAGGAACTGCTGCAGCGTTGCATCGTGCTGTCCACTGCGCGAGCCGGCATGCGCGGAGACGCTGCCGCAGCAGTGGGGGTGAGGAGCCGCTGTTCTGAAGGAATTACTCCTTCTTTTCGCCGCCGCTGGACATCCAGCTTTCCATCATCTTGCGCTGCGCTTCAATCGCGCTGTTGACCGTTTCGCGCCAGGCCTCAAACGCTTTGCGCGTGCCTTCGTCCCAGTTCTGAGCCATCGCTGCAGCGTCCGCCTTTGCGACTGCATCCAGCCAGTTGCTCCAGATCTCGTTCTGCACATTCGTCCAGCGCTGCGTGGTTTCGACGATCAGCGTCGACATCTCCTCCAGCTGTTTGCCCATCAACGGCATAGCGGTCATGCTTTCCGACCAGAACTTGACGAAGTCGGCCTGGGCGTTAAGCGAGCGCTGCATCACATCTTTCCAGGCCGCTACCGCCTGCTTCCATTCCTCACTGGCGGGCTGTGCGCTCATCGTTGGCATCAGCGAGCGCCAGTTTTCCCACAGCGATTGCTGCGCCTTCGTCCAGGTCTGCAGCAGTTCCTGGGTCTGAGTGAGCCAGTCATTGTTTGCCATGGAACGTCTCCTTTTTGTATCAGCCTGTATGCTGGTACGCCCTGGTATGGTGCGGTCGGTCCAAGTGCATTCTCAGTATACACACGTGAAGATTGCTCACAGTTACGCAAAGTTCCTGTAACAGACGAAACATTCTTCCAGGTCGCAGCGTCGCATCAGCAGCGACGTGTCGTGACTGCAACAGTGGTATACTTACCGTAACGTAAGGACGGGTTGCAATCCTCAGAGGAGCGAGGTTATGCCGTTCTGTCCTCAATGTGGCGTCGATAATCCTGCAAATGCGCGCTATTGTGATCAGTGCGGCGCAATGCTCATACCGGTTCCTGCTCAGGCAGCGCCGCCGCCTGCCGCCCCCGCGACTGCTATACCCGTCATTGGTCCCACGGTGTGCCCGCAGTGCGGGCAGTCCGCCATTCCTGGCGAAGCGTTCTGCGACAATTGCGGCGCTCCATTGAGCGCGCCAGCGCGACCGGTCGCTGCGGCGCCCGTCCCGCCGCAGAGCGCTGCGCCGCCGCAACCGGTCTATCCGCCGCCGACGCCGGTTGCCGCGCCGCCGACCGCGCCAGCCGCGCCGCCCTCATATCAGGCGTCCTCAGTTCCACCAGTCGCTGCACCGCCGACCGCACCAGCGGCGCCGCCTGCGCCGCCCTCGTATCAGGCGCCTTCGACTCCGCCCGCGGTTCCGTCGAGCAAGCCAGCGGCTGTGAGTGGTCGCACATCACTCGCGCCGTCATCGCTGGTTGTAATGGGAACCGGCGCTGTGCTGCCATTGCCCGCCGCATCTCAGGCGCTCGTCGGGCGCAGCGACCCGGTGAGCAGGTTTTATCCCGATATCGATCTCGGACCCTATGGCGCGCTCGATCAGGGCGTCGGACGGCGGCATGCACGGATTTTTCTGCAGGGGGGGCAGGTGATGATCGAAGACCTTGATAGCGTGAATGGCACCCTGGTGAATGGACAGAGAGTGCTTCCGCACCAGTCGCGCGCGCTGTCCGACGGTGATCAGATCACACTGGGGCGCATGCTGCTGCGCTTTCAGGGATAACTATGCCGCTTGACCCCGGTGCATCTCATTCGTCCTCCTGCGGTGCGTCCGCTATCCAATGAAGATGACGACTCGCCCGTCCGTCTGTCGGCGCTGATGAATGCTGTAGAGGCGCTGCACCTGTCCCTGCCGCCGACGGCGTAGGAGGTTGATGCAGCGTCCTATGCCCTTCAACGACAGACATTGCTTCGTCCCGGATTGTCTCCCGATGAGCGCGAAGCGCGGGTCGAGGAACTGGAAACCGCCCGACGCATCCTGCGTCATGAACGACTCCGCAGCCGCTACGACGCCTTCTGGCAGGCGTTGCGTCAGGGGCGCCTTAATGACATCTCGAAGGACTGCGCGCATTGATCGACGAGGTGCGCGCAGAGAAGATGATGACCGCTGATGCGGCGCCGACGGCAGAAGAAGCAGATGCGCTGATCCGACAGGGTCGTGGTCTGCTCGCTGTCGGGCTGCCGCGCGAAGCGCTCGATCCGCTGCGCCGGGCATGCCAGGCGCAGCCACAATCGGCGGAGGCGAACGCGCTGTATGCCCGTGCGATCCTCTCATCCGCTGACCCGCTCGATCTTGGCGGTCACGCACTACGCCAGGCAATGGCGGCTATTGAGATGACCGCTCGTCTTGGCGCCCCGCTTCCCGACAGCGAAGCGCAACTAGCCCAGTGCCGCGGGTTGCTTGCGCGCGATGCGGGCGATATGCGGCAGGCAGAGATTGAACTATCGCGGGCAGCGCAGCAAAGCCCGTCGCTGGCGCATGCGTGGCGGGGACTGGCGGCGCTGACACTGGCGCGCGGGGCGCATGGCGAAGCAATCGACCATTGTCGGCGTGCGCTGGCGATTGATCCGCGCGACGAGCGTGCATGGCTGAT
>JAUQOW010000115.1 GCA_030550675.1 Chloroflexota bacterium | reverse complement strand
TGCCAGCGGTGTCGATCAACAATGCCCTGACGTCGTCGATGTCCACCGGCGTGTCAATGCTGTCGCGCGTGGTGCCGGGAATGTCGCTTACGACGCTGCGTTCCTGCCCGATCAGGCGGTTGAGCAACGACGATTTGCCGACGTTCGGACGTCCGACGATCGCAATTTTGACCGCCGCCTCGTCCTCTTCCGCTTCAACCACAGGCAACGCTTCGGTGACCCGGTCGAGCACGTCGCCGACGCCAATGCCGTGGTAGGCGCTCATCGGGATGGGTTCACCCAGATTCAGCGCATAGAACTCAACCGCATCCATCGCCCGTTCGCGGTTGTCGGCTTTGTTGGCGGCGAGCACCACCGGCTTGTCGGCGCGGCGCAGCACGTCCGCGACAGCGGCGTCGGCGGCGGTCAACCCTTCACGGCTGTCGACCATGAAGATGATGACGTCGGCTTCGGCGATCGCCAGTTCCGCCTGTTCGCGCACCCGCCGCGCAATTTCCAGTTGCGGCGTGCCTGGCGTCAGGTCGTCTTCGTCGAGAAGCAGACCGGCAGTATCGACCACGGTAAACACCCGTCCGTTCCACTCCGTATCGCCGTAGAGCCGGTCGCGGGTGGTGCCGGGAATATCTTCCACAATGGCGCGGCGCTCGCCGATCAGTCGGTTAAATAGCGTCGATTTGCCGACGTTTGGGCGCCCGACAATCGCAACAATTGGTTTCATAGGTTTCACCTCCTTTCCTGGCGCGGAAGATTATAGGGACGCTTTCAGACCCGGCGCCTGGCAAATAAGGAAGACGGTCCATCATCAACGGAGTGTGGACGCGGATCTTTGCGCCTTTGTGCTTTTGTGCAAGCTGTTCGCAGGGTATTGCTTCCTGACCTGTCCGCGCCGGGATGTCAGACAACGCCTGAAGTGCGAATCATCTGCTCAATACTTCCTCGTTCGCACGCTCGACCTGCGTTTTGACCATGGGATGCCCCTTTGCGCGTGCGCGCGCCAGCGCCTCGACGCAGGCGGCGTCGAACTCAATCCCTTTTCGTTCATCCAGGTAGGCGATTGCGCGCTCGGCGCTCCACGGCGCCTTGTACGGTCGGGCGCTGGTCAGCGCGTCGAACACGTCGGCGACGGCGACAATGCGCGCAATCCACGAAATCTGGTCGCCTGCAATGCGATACGGATAGCCATTGCCGTCGAGACGCTCGTGGTGCTGGAGCAGTGCCGGCAGTTCGACGCGCAGCAGGCGCCGAAGCTCCTCCTGGCTCATAATCTCGTAGCCTTTGATCGTATGGCTGCGCATCTCAATCAGTTCCTCATCGGTCAGCCGTCCCGGCTTGTCGAGAATCGCGTCCGGCACGCCGATCTTTCCGATGTCGTGCAGCAGGCTGGCAATGCGCACGTGGAAAATCTGCTCATCGGAGAGACCCAGTTCCTCCGCAATGGCGACCGAAAAATCAGAGACGCGACGCGAATGACGCTGATTGTTGCGATCGCGCGCGTCCACCGCTTCGACCAGCGCCTTGATCATGCCGAGCAACAGGTTCTGCGTATCGGCGTACAGGCGTGAGAGTTGCAGCACGGTCGCCGCAAGGTTGGCGAACGACTCGAACAATACCACGTCGTCGTCGGTGAACGGACCGCCAATTTTGTTGAGCGCCTGTGCGCCGCCGATAATGCGCGCCTCCACCCGACCGCGCTCCTCGCCGAGTTCGATGCTGGGCGCGTGGAGCGGAACGCACAGAATAGATCGCGTCACAAAGCCGCTCTGCTGATCGACCGCCTGGTAATGACGCGAGTCGTTGCGCACATCGTCCACCCGAACGACCTCTCCCGTCGCCACGACATGCCCGATGATCCCCTGACCAAGCGGCACGGTTATGCCGATAACTTTTTCGCCGCGTGCGCCGGTGGCGACATGGGAGCGCAAGACCGGATTGGCTTCGTCTTCATCATCGATTTCCCACACCGACGTCGCCTCACAGTTCAGCAGGTCGCGGGCATAGTCCATGATCAGGGTCAACAAATGCTGGCGATCCAGCGTTGTTGTCAGGCGTGCGGCGATATCCGCCAGGGCGCGCTGCCGCCGTTCGCGGCGGTACGTCTCCTCGAGCAGGCGCGTCTTATCAATCACGCCAGCCATCACGTTGCCGAGGATGCGGAGCAGCGCCAACTCTTCATCAGCATCCACGGCGTCGGCGGGCAGATTAAAGACCTGCACCACGCCAACCGGTCGATCCTCGATCATCAACGGCAGGCAATACATCGTGCGCAACCGGAGCGCTGCCAGCTCGCCGGTGCTGCGGTCCCAGCGCGGGTCGTCGGCGACATTGCTGACGAAGATTGGCTCACGCGCGCGCAGCGCGGCGCCCGCCACCCCGCGGCTTGCCGGGATGCGCATGCCGAGCAGCCGCCGACTCGTTTCGTCGCCCTTGACGACGTGGAAGACAAGTTCATCGCGGTCTGGATCGTACAGGTAGAGCGTGCCAGCTTCAGCGCGCGCTTCCTCAACAAACAGGTCGAGCGTGCGGTCGAGCAACGCAGCCAGGTTCGTCTGCGCCGCCGTTTGCGTTGCACGCTGAATGACGTTCAGAACGCGGTGGATGGTCAGGTTGTGATCCACGCTGTCACCTCACGTGCGCCGACGCGCAACCATCCTTGCCTTTGTCATCGTTCAATGCTCAACGCCCGCACATACCGCACGATTTCCTCTGGCTCGCCAGCGACAGCGACGGCGGCGCCGCTTTCAGCGCTGATGCGTTCAACGGTGTACTCGTCGATGGTGCGCGTCCCGGTATGGTCGAACATCACCCGCGGCAGCAGCGCGCGTCGCACGCCAGCCGCGCGGAGGGCAGGCGCCACGTCCTGCCCCATCAGCAACCCTGAGACTGTCACTGTTTCGCCGAAGAACCGGTTGACGACCGGCAGAAGGCGCGCCTCCAGGTTGACAATCCGGTTCAGGCGATCAATGACGCGCTGCAGCGTGGGCGCAATGAGCGTCCCGCAGACGATCGTCAACTCGGCGGGTTGGGGCAGGCGAGCTGGAAGACGGCGCTGCGCCTTCGCCCAGCCATCCAGGAAATCGCGCGTCATGCCGACGCCATTGGAATACTGCGGCATGCCATCGTAATCGGCGGCAGGCGGCAGGTCGCGCCCGCACAGCAGGTAGAACTCATCGGACGCATACACGATGCCGACGCCGTGGCGACGGCGGAACTCCTTCTGATACGTCTCAACCAGATCGAGAATGCGCGGCGCTTCATCGGGACGGTAGCAGCGCATTGGCACATCGGCGGCGACAATCTGGCGCGCGCAGTACCCCAGGTTCGCCACCTGCGCCTCGTGCGCGCGCACAGCGTCGTCCCAGCGCGGCTGCCGCTCCCAGGTGGCATCGATCCACTCCGGCGTTTCGTGGATCTGAATTGCCGCTTTGATCGTCTGCGGACGTTTGCCGTCGAAACGATACTTCGTCAGTCCCACCGGCACAACCGCAATGGACTGCACGGTCGGATAGAGATCCGCCAGGTCGCGGACGCTCTGGTGAAGCGCTGCGCCGTCGTTGATTTCCGGCAGCGCGACGATCTGCGCGTGAACTGTGATGCCGATGCGTCCGAGGCGCTGGATCTGTTCCAGCACGTCCGGCACATCGGGTTTTCCGAGCAGCACAGCGCGCAGCGCGCGGTCCGTCGCGTGCACCGAGATGTATTGCGGGCTGAGGCGCTGCTGCTCGATGCGTCGCCAGTCCTCCTCGGTCAGATTGGTAAAGGTCACAAAATTGCCGTACAGGAATCCCAGGCGATAGTCATCGTCCTTCAGGTAGAGCGAACGGCGCAACCCCTTCGGCATCTGCGTCAGAAAGCAGAAGGGGCATTTATTGTTGCAGGTGCGCAGGCGGTCGAAGAGCGGTTCGACAAATTCGATTCCAAGATCTTCATCCGGGTCCTTCTCGATTTCATAGATGAACTCCTCGTCGCCGCGTCGCACCAGCAGTTCGATATGTTCTTCAGCGATAGCGAAGCGATAATCGATCACGTCGCGCAGGCGCAGATCGCCCACTGCCAGCACCACATCGCCGGGTTGCAGCCCGATGTCAGCAGCGATGCTGCCGGGTGCGACCGACGCAATTTCGCCTCCTTCGCCAGTAATCCGTTTCAGATCGGGTTGATATTCCATGAACGCTCACACAGGCGCAACAAAAATGTTGGTGCGGTCTGTCCGCACCCGCATATCAGTATACCACAGAGAGGCGGGGAGGGGGCGGAAGATGAATTTTTCACAACCTCTCAGTTCTCTGCTGCATCTCCGCTGTAGCTGTCGGGGGCGCCTCGCCGGGCGGGTAGCGCAACGATACCAGAAACCCGATCAGAATATGCTGGATGTTGATCAGCAGAAACAGCGCCGACAGGCTCAACGCAATCTCGGCGGGATGTCCGTGGCGTTGCAGCATGGCGATCAACACCGCGTCGCGCACGCCGACGCCAGCAAAACTGATCGGCAACGCCTGAAGAATGGCGATCAACCCGGTGGCCGCCAGGATTTCGAGCACCGGAATGTCGCCCAACCGCAGCGCCAGGTACAGCAGGTAGATGCGCACGAACGTCGAGGTTGCTGAACCGACTGTGCTGATCAGCAACAGCGCCAGCGGGACGAAGCGCAGACTGAGCGGCGCGAACTGGTCGCGCAGGCGTTCGAGCGCTGCGCGCAGGCGCCCGCGCAGGAGCGGCAGCAGCAGCCCCAACGCCCACTCCCGCGGTGCGCGCGCCATCAACCCTGGCGTGGCGATCAGCACCGCAGCCGCAAAACCGATCGTCGCCGCTTGTACGAAGGTGCGCGTTTCAGCGGGAAACACATCGATGAACGCCGCCAGACTCAGCACCGCCATGACGCCCCAGATGACAAAATCGAACAGGCGGTCGAGCAGCACGCTCAACAGACCTGGCGCCAGCGGCACGCCGCGCTCGCGCAGATACCAGGCTTTGATGAAATCGCCGGATTGACCAGGGGTGATCCCGCCGGCGTACAGCCCAATCGCGTACAGCGCCGCCAGGTAATTCAGCGAAGGGGGCGTATACCCTTGCTCACGCACAATGATGCTCCAGCGCCACGCCTTCACCCAGACAAACACCGGCATCAGCGCCAGCGAGAGCAGCACAGGCGCCAGATCGATGCCGACAAGCGCGGCGCTGAGGGCGTTCAGATCGCTACGCCAGAGGAAAAAAACGAGCAGCGCAGGACCGATCAGACGCAGCAGCCAGCGGAGAACAGGTTTCACAAGTCGCGCCGTTGAAAACGCAGTCCGGCAATCTGCTCAGCCAGCAGACCGAACATAAATACCACAATTGCGCCAACGAACAGTCCCACCGACGAATTCGGCACGCGGAAGCGCCCGACATCGGTCATGAAATAACTGATGGCGAACGACAGCAGGCTCAGGAAGAACATCGCCAGCGCCACCGGGAAGTAGACGCGCAATGGCGCAAACATCGAGACCATGCGCAGCATGATCAGAATGTTGCGCACGCCGTTCTTGAACAGCTTCTGGGTGCTGCGCCCGCCCTGCCGCTTATTCATTGTCACCGGCTCAAACCGAATATGGTAGCCCGCTTTTGCGAATGCCATGGCGCTCGTCATGGGCCAGCCGAAGGTATTCGGCAGCAGGTGGAGAAACTCGAGCATCACCTCGCGCCGAAATGCGCGAAACCCTGAAGTCAGGTCTTTCATCGGGAAGCCGGAGAGGTACGTGCCCAGCGCATTCAGCACGCTATTGCCGAGCCAGCGCACCAGGTTCTCGTGGCTGTCGCGATCCGGGCGTGTGGCGATCACCATGTCGTACCGGTCAAGATGACGCAGCAGGTGTGGAATGTCAGCAGGGTTGTGCTGTCCATCAGCGTCGAGCACAATTACGACATCGCCGCTGGCGGCGCGGACGCCGGTGCGCACCCCGGCGCCATTCCCCACATTGTAGGGACGACTGATGACCCGCGCTCCGGCGGCAGCCGCCTGCTCCGCCGTGTCATCGGTCGATGCATCGTCAACGACGATGATCTCGGCATCAGGGAGTTGCTCTCGCACCGCACGCACCACGCCTCCCACCCGCGGTCCTTCGTTGAACGCCGGAATGACCACGCTGATGCTGAAGGGCCAGCGGTGCAGAGTATCGGGGTCTGCTTCAATATCAGGAATAGAGAACGTCTCAGCAGTCATGGCTGTGGAAGATAAGAAGGTTGCAGGGTGAAGGTTGAACGTTGAGCGATCCCTGCTCTGTTGCGCCTATCGACGGAGCAATACCATTATTCCTCGGTCCTGAAACGCTTTGCACCTCTGCGTCTTTGCGTCAAAATCTCCTGTTCATGCGCCTGCCCTATCACTGCTGCGTTTCCCGCTCGACGAACGCCAGCAAATCGTCGTAGCCGCGCAACACCGGGAAGTGCGGGAAATCGGCGACGACGTTCTGCGGCGGATCGAACAGCGCGCCAACATCTGCGGCGGCGAGCATTCCCACATCGTTGTACGAGTCGCCGACCGCCAGCACGCGGAAGCGAAGTTCGCGCAACGCGCGCACCGCCGCCGTCTTGCTGTCCGGCAGGCGCAGGCGGTAATCGGTAATAATGCCCTGCGCATCGACCGCGAGCGAATGGCAGAAGAGCGTGGGCCAGCCGAGCTTTGCCATCAACGGCATCGCAAACTCATAGTACGTGTCGGACAGAATGATCACCTGCACCCGCGCCCGCAGCCGCGCCAGCGCCTCGACCGCGCCCGGCAGCGGATCGATGGCGCCAATGACGCGCTGAATATCCGCCAGGGTCAGGCGATGCTCGCGCAGCAACGCCAGGCGCCCGCGCATCAGTTCGTCGTAATCAGGAATATCGCGCGTCGTCAACCGCAGCCGCTCAATGCCGGTGCGCTCGGCGACCGCGACCCAGATCTCCGGAACCAGCACGCCCTCCAGGTCGGTGGCAAGGATCGTTGGTTGCGTCATAACCCCTCGTGATGATTGAGACACGCAGGGATTGTACCATGACCTTGGGGCGTTGGTGTTGGGGACGTTGCGTGTCAATAAGGCGGCGCTGCAGGACCGTCATAGCGCGTACATGCCAGCCTCCGGAGAGTTCACTGCCCCCAGCAGGACATCCGCATGGACGGGATGTCCTGCTGGGGGCGCATCGCGGAAAGTGCTGGTTTATCCCTCTCGTACTATCCTTCACTGGCGGCTGACCGCTCTTCAGCATCGAGGCGCTTAATTGCTTCTTCAAGCGAGATGCCGCCTGTCTCCTGCGCGCGCTCCGCCAGAAACGCCATGAACCGCTCGCTTTGACCGAGTTGCGCGACCTCACGCTCAAACTCGTCTGCGGCTTCCAGTATATAGATCGTTCCATCTTTCGCAATGACGCGCACGGCTTCTGATGCAGCCGCTTCGAAGAGCTCGTCTATGGTGAGGTGTTGGACTCGTAGATCAACAGTTATCATAGATCCACCTTTTTTCCGCGAATGTAGAGATCGTTATGTACTTTGCAACCTACTGCCACTATCTTGATTACGGCATCGCGTTCTATTTTGTAGAAGATGCGATAGTGGTCAACGCGCAATTCCCACGGAGCAATCGGATTGGCGCGGAGTTTCTTGCGACGCTTGTTTTCTGTAGCAGCGTCATAGGTCAAATGCGCAGCAATTCCATTCAAAATAATCCGCCGCTCGTGCGCACGAAAATACGTCAGATCGATATCGGCGCCTGGCAGAATGATGATGTTGTATTTTATCATTAGCCATCAATCTTCGACAGAGCTATGAACGGTCTGATGGGTGGTGGCAGCAATCAGGATGACTTCGCCCTACCGTGTAACCGTGTAAACATCGATCAAGTCGGGCAGGCCCCTGATTGCTTCTTCCACATTCACGCGCTGCAGCGCGTGCCTTCCTGAACGCTCATCTTCTCCGTGTGAGGTAGTATAGCACGCTGAGACCAATGGCGATATTTCCTTCATTGGGGAAGATTACGTTCTTCGTTGTCAGAATCGCGTCACGCTACTGGAGCGTGGGACGATCTTTTCCGCTTCCTCTGGATCTGAATTCTATGCCCGCGAAGTGTATCCGAGCGGCATAGCCTTTATCCCGCCCACGGCGGTCGGCGGCGCGCTTTGAAGGCGGCGATTCCCTCACGCGCTTCGGCGCTCGTGCGGACGCGCGCCAGCATTTCGATCACAAAGCGCCGCGCGGCGTCGCGTTCGCTCTCCCACACGACATCCACCACGCGTTTGGATGCCACAACCGCTTCCGGCGCGCTCGTCAGGCAGCGCTGCGCAATCTCCCTCACCGTGGCGTCGAGTTCGTCCGGCGGTACAACGCCGTGGATCAAGCCGATCTCAAAAGCGCGCTCGGCGCTGAAGCGTTCGCCGGAGACGAACAGCGCCCGCGCCTGGCTGACGCCGATCTTCGGCACGACGTACTGCGCAATGACCGCCGGGATCAGCCCGATCTTGACTTCGCCAAAGCCGAAGCGCGCAGTGTCAGCGGCAATCGCCAGATCGCAGCACGCGACCAGCCCTGCGCCGCCGCCGATGGCAGCGCCGTTGATCCGACCAAGCACCACTTTCGGGCACATCCAGATCGTCTCAAACATCGCCGCCAGATCGCTGGCATCCGCCATATTTTCCTCGAAGGTCATGTCCATCGCGCTCTGCATCCAGCGCATGTCGCCGCCAGCGCAGAACGACTCGCCTGCGCCAGTCAGGACGATAATGCGCACCCCTGGATCGCCGGAGAGCGACTCGAAGGCGATGCGCACCTCTTCGATGGTCGCGGCGTCGAAGGCATTGTGAACTTCGGGACGGTCGAGCGTCACGGTGGCAATCGATCCATCGCGTGTGATATGCACGGTCATCAGGCATGCTCCTCGCCGCGCAGGTAGCGCAGCAATGCGCGGCGCCGTTCCAGTCGCCGCTGGCTTTCCGGGTCGCCGCCCTGCAACACTTCATCAAGCGTCCGTTGCGCCTCTGGATGGTCGAGCAGATCGCGGTGCGCGTGGAAGACGCTCAGCGCCTCGGCGTCGTCCGCGGCGTTCAGGAATGCAAAGATCGCCTTCCCCTGCGGCGTCTCGGTCCATGTTTCGCGGTAGAAGCGCAGTTGCGCGAGTGCAACCAGGCGCTGCCGCAGCCCATCGGCAGCCTCCTGTTGCCCGGCGTCGGCGAATTGTTGCGCCAGATGCTCCACCGCTTCGGCAAATGCGTCGGTCAGCGTCAGGGACCAGCGGTCAGCAACCTGCCGCAGCTCCTCCAGCGTGTTCGCCGCCAGCACCGCTTGCAATGCGGCGGGCACATCCTGATCCGCCCGCTGGCGCAGCTCTGTCAGCCATGCCAGCCGTTCGCGCAGCGCCTCTGCCGATGGGTCTGTCGCCGCCTGCTGCGCGGCTGCCAGAAACTCGTCGCTCACTATCAGCGGCTCACGCTCGACCAGCGCCGCCAGACCAGCGCGATCCGGCAGCGCCAGCAGGTGCACCAGAGCGGACTGGACGGCATCCTGAGAAAGGGATTGTTCAGCACTCATGGGAGCAGTTCTCTTTAGTTCTTGAACCACGCCTTGCCTTATTGCGAACGACGCTGGCTTCGACAGGCTCAGCCTGCGATTGCCACATCTCTTCGTTACATGCGAAACACGCCGAACTGCGTTGTTTCGACCGGCGCGTTGGCGGCGGCTGCCAGACCGAGCGCCAGCACCGTGCGCGTGTCAGCCGGGTCGATCACGCCATCATCCCACAAACGCGCCGTCGCATAGTATGGATTCCCTTCGCGCTCGTAGGTTGCCAGGATCGGCGCAGTGAACGCCTCGCGTTCGGCGCTGCTCATATCGAGACCCCGCGCTCGCAGCGCATCGAGGCGCACCGTCAGCAGCACGCTGGCCGCCTGCTGCCCGCCCATCACCGAGATGCGCGCATTGGGCCACATCCAGAGTTGCCGCGGCTCATAGGCGCGTCCGCACATCGCATAGTTGCCAGCGCCGAACGAACCGCCGATAACCACCGTAAACTTGGGAACCTGCGCATTTGCAACCGCCATGACCATCTTGGCGCCGTCCTTGGCAATGCCGCGTTGTTCGTATTCCTTCCCGACCATGAAGCCCGTAATGTTTTGCAGGAAGACGAGCGGAATGCCGCGCGCGCAGCACAACTCGATAAAGTGCGTTCCCTTGAGGGCGCTCTCCGAAAAGAGCACGCCATTGTTGGCAATAATGCCAACCGGTGCGCCAGCGATGTGTGCAAAGCCGCAGACCAGCGTTTCGCCATAGGTTGGCTTGAACTCGTGCATGCGGCTGCCATCGACGATCCGGGCAATCACCTCGCGCACATCGTAACTGGAACGCGGATCACGCGGAATAATGCCGTACAACTCGCGCGGATCGTACAGCGGCTCTTCCGGTTCGCGCCACTCCCACGGCGACGGACGGCGCGGACCCAGGTTCGCCACGATGGAGCGCACGATTGCCAGCGCGTGGAGATCATTTTCCGCCAGATGGTCAGCGACGCCAGAGATGTGGGTGTGCACCACTGCGCCGCCAAGTTCCTCGGCGCTGACCTCTTCGCCGGTCGCCGCCTTGACCAGCGGCGGACCGCCAAGAAAGATCGTGCCAGCGCCACGCACGATCACCACTTCGTCGCTCATGGCTGGCACATATGCGCCACCCGCTGTACACGATCCCATCACTGCGGCGATCTGCGCGATGCCTTTGGCAGACATGCGCGCCTGATTGTAGAAAATGCGCCCGAAGTGATCGCGGTCGGGAAACACCTCTGCCTGAAGCGGCAGGAAGGCGCCGCCGCTATCCACCAGGTAGATGCAGGGAAGATGGTTCTGCTCGGCGATCTCCTGGGCGCGCAGATGCTTTTTCACGGTCAGCGGGTAGTACGTGCCGCCCTTCACCGTCGCATCGTTAGCGACAATCATCACCTCGCGTCCGGCAACGCGCCCGATGCCGGTGACAATGCCAGCGGAGGGAACCGGCTCATCATAGACCTCGTGCGCCGCCAGCGCGCCGATTTCGAGGAACGGAGTCGCCGGGTCGAGCAGGCGTTCGATGCGTTCACGCACGAGCAACTTGCCGCGCGCCACGTGGCGTTCGCGCGCCTCCGGGGGACCGCCAGCGCGCGCCTGCGCCAGCCGGGCGCGCAGATCGTCGAGCAACACGGCATACGCTTCCGCATTGGCGCGGAAGGTTGCCGAGCGGGGATCAACGAACGACTTAATCGTGGTCATTGTTCGTATCGTCGGGTATAACGACGTTGCGCAGAAATCGGGCGCTCTCCTCAGGCAGCGCCGTATTGATGAACATCCCGGTGCCCATCTCGAATCCGGCCGTCTGCGTCACCCGCGGGATGACCGTCACATACCAGTGGAGATGGCGCGCCAGGCGCTCACTCTCCGGCGCTGAACGAACAACGTAATTATAGTCGGGATCGTTCAAGCCATAGTAAATCCGGCGCAGCACATCGCGCAGCACGTGCGCCAGGTCTTCGATCTCATCAGCGGTTGCATTGAGAAAATGCGCAGTATGGCGGCGCGGCACGATCCACAGGTGGAACGGCGAATACGCGGCATACGGAATAAACGCCGTGAAATGGCGGCTGGCGACGACGATGCGATCCTGTTGCCGTTCTTCGTCTTCGCGCATGCGGCAGAGAACACACTCGCCGTAGTCGTCGAAGTAGCGCCGCGCCTCTTCGTTGCGCACCCGGATGTCGTGGGGAACGACCGGCAACGCCACCGCCTGCGCGTGCGGATGAAGCAGCGACGTTCCAGCCGTTGCGCCGTGGTTTTTGAAAAACACGATATGCTCAATGCGCGGATCGCGGCGGTAAATTGCGGCGCACGTTTGAAACGCCTGCAATGTGGTGATCAACCCTTCGACCGGCTCCAGCGCCGCGCAGGTGTTATGCCGGCGCGACTCGACCACGATATCGTGATAGCCAAACCCTGCCAGCGAGCGGTTGAGGCCATTAAAGCGCCGCTGATACTCATCGTGTTCCAGCAGCGCCGGGTAGCGGTTGCGCACCACGCGCACCTGCCAGTCGCCGACGGCGGGCAGTCGAAAGCGCTCAAGGTCCAGTTCTTCGTTGCCGGGGCAGAACGGGCAGTTCGGATCGTGTTCGGGGCGGTCGAGAATGCTCCCGCGCGACGGCAGAATGAACTGTTCGGGCCGCCGCGCCCGTTCGGTTGCGATGATGACCCACTCGCGCGTCGCCAGATTCTGTCGGATCTCGGGCATGACGCTTCCTGTAATCAGACAGCGAGTCCATGCAGTGCCGCTCACAATGCCTGTTCCCGCTATTCGGCGTTGGCTTCGACAGGCTCAGCCAACGCTGATCGCTCCCTGTTGCACTATCCGGCGTTGGCTTCGACAGGCTCAGCCAATGCTGATTAGGTAACAGTCCGGGGGTGGTTCAAGCACTATGAGCAGCGCTCTCTGTGACGGGCTACGCCGAAGACAGGCGGTGTCACTCCTATCAATTATACTCGTGAACCGTATGTTCGAGATCAGCAATTGCGCGGGCAAGTTCCGCGACGATCGGATGATCGCCCAGCGTCTCGCAAACCGCTGCCAGGATTTCACGGTAGTACCACAGCATCCGATCCGGACCGCGCTTGAAGCGTTGCCATACGGCAGCCCCGACCAGCGCCGCGTCAGCGATGATCGAATGGATGTTGTGCAGGGCGTCTGCGGCTTTCAACGCTGCAATCTTTGAGTCGCCGTTTCGCAGATGGGCGATCGCTTCGGTCTTGCGTTCCTCCCACGCACGTTCACTGCCGCCGTTCCGCTTGCGTTCCGATACCGCTTCGACCAGACGCGCAACTTCGGCGCCGAACAACGCTGCCAGTTCCTGCAGCGCCACACCGCAATCTTCGACTACATCGTGCAGCAATCCGGCAATGACCACATCCTCATCGAATCCGTGGCGCAGCAGGATCACCGAAACATGCACCGCATGCACAATATAGGGAATGTCGGTTCCCTTGCGCACCTGCCGCTGGTGCGCACGCGCAGCGAATTGAAGCGCCTGTTCGTACTGCAAAGAAAATGCTGACGCATTCATTGGAGATCTGAACCGTCGTGCGCGCCTGATCTTTGATGGACCATTCCGGCTTCGTCTGCGTATGGTCACACTATACCATAATCGTTGCGCATTCCGGGAGAGAGAGCTTCACGAACCATCTTGCCAGATATATATCTATAGAGTAATATATCCATCAAGTTGTATTAGAGGAGTGATTGCATGTCTCTGACTCACGCCATCCTCGCCTCGCTCGATTTCCAACCCATGACGGGGTATGACCTGAAGAAATTCTTCGATGTGTCAGTCAGTCATTTCTGGACAACGACCCAGAGCCACATCTACAAAGCGCTCGACGATCTGGAAAAGGAAGGGTGGATCACCGGCGAGCTCATCGTTCAGGAAGGCAGACCCAATCGCAAGGTCTACCGGCTTACCGAGAGCGGACGCGCGGAACTGCGGCGCTGGCTGACCACTCCCCTGCCGCCGGCGCCGGTACGGGAAGCCTGGCTGATTCAGCTCTTCTTCTCGCATGCCAGCACAGACGAGGAAATCATTGCACTCCTCGAAGCGCGCGGTCGCATGATCCGCGATATTTTGGAAACCTACGAGACCCAGACGCAATCCGCCGTTCCTGCCGACCTGCCGCCGGGAAGGGAACGGGCGCAGGCATTGTGGCGGATGACGCTCGATTACGGGATTGCGTTCTATGAATTCGAGTTGGAATGGAATCAACGCATGCTGGAACGTGTCCGCAATCTGCCGCCCCAGAGCGATTCGCACCATGCATGAACATCTGTTGAGTGTCCTGTGCTCAGCGCTGGCTTTGGCAGGCTCAGCCAGCGCTCGTCGCCGGGGGCAGGGCGGCGTACAGGCAACGGGTGCACGTGGTCGCAGGACCGAAAAGAAAGGAAACCTCGTATGTGGCTCCGCATTGGCGTCTTCTACGTCCTGGCGTGGGTTGTTCTCGTGGTTCTGGGCGGCATTCAGCAGGCGACGGGCATACCATCGCCGGACATCAGCCTGCCGCAGGGGGACCTGGCATTGCCGCGCTGCTTATGCTCCTCCTGTTTCGCAAGGACCGGCACACTCTGGTTTTCTTCTCAAAGGACGCTCCGGCTGCCCGCTATCTTGCTGCGGCGCTCGTTCCGGCGGGCGCGGCGCTGATCGTCTGGCTGATCGCTTCGCTGTTGAGCGTTCAGCCGTCAGGCGAGTCGCCAGCATACGCATCGCTGCCGCTGCTTCTCCTGTGGATACCTTTCGGCGCTCTTGGCGAAGAGATCGGCTGGCGCGGCTACCTGCACAAAACGCTGGACTCCCGGATGCGCGGTATTGTGTCTACTGTGATTGTTGGTCTGCTCTGGACGCCGATCCATCTTTCGTTTTTCGGGCGCGGACTGGCGATGGTCGTCCTTCTGTTCCTGCTCATCACTGCGTATTCC
>JAUQOW010000388.1 GCA_030550675.1 Chloroflexota bacterium | reverse complement strand
CGCGCCCGGCAGGCGTTCCGCCGGGCGTCCGCCTGCGCGGTTCGACACGCTCACCGCACGTGGGCGCTGCCGTTCTCGTCCGCGCAGGCGGACGGTCGTTCGCAGTTCCTTCAGAGGCGATTTCAATCTCTGGCTGCCGGAGCGCCGTTTCCTGATCCATCGCGCCTGCACCCCGCCGGTGACTCACCGGTTGCGTATGGCGAAGAATCCGCCGCGTCCTGATGCATTCTGACCTTTGTTGCGCTCAAATCGGAGCGCTTCCCCCCGCCCCTCTCCCGCAGCGCGAGAGAGGGGCGGGGGGGGGAGGGCAAAAACAGGCGTCGGGACACGAAAAACACCCCTCACCCCCCAAAAACTCTACCCCTGACAGGAGAGGTCTCAGGTGTGAGGGCAAAACCGTGCGCCTGCCCCTGCACCAATCGAGGGTTAGAAACGTTCAACCTTCAACCTTCAACCTTCAACCTTCAACCTTCAACCTTCAACCTTCAACCTTCAACCAGGATAACCATACCCGTAATCCCCTTCGGGGGCTTGAAAGGACACACCCATGCCTGTATCACTCGTCTTTACCATTCGCCCGCTCGCAGCGGCGCAAACGCCAGCGTCGCTCGGACGCGCGGCGCACGCCGCCGTCCTGCGCCTGATCAACGACGCCAATCCGGCGCTGGCTGCGCAGATTCACGACGACGACGGACCAAAGCCGCTGACCGTCTCGAACGTCATCGGTCTCGAAGCGCGCAATCATACGGCGCACGTCCATCCCGATCGCTGGCTCCGCCTGCGGGTCACGCTGCTCACCCCGGCGCTCGAAGCCATCGCCGCAACCTGGCGCCCCGACGCGCTTGCGCCGCTCGACCTCGACGGTCTGCTCTGGCGCGTCGAAGCAGTCACCGCCAACCCGGTCGACGATCCCTGGGCGGGAAGTGCCGCCTATGAGAAACTGGCGTCCGCCGTGATCAACCGCAGCGCCGCGCCGTCGCGCTGGACCTTCGAGTTCGCAACGCCAGTCACGTTCCGGCAGCGCGGTCTCAACCAGCCGTTGCCGCTGCCGGCGCTGACCTTCGGCAGTCTCCTTGAACGCTGGAACGCTTTTGCGCCCATTGCGTTCCCTGACGAGGTGCGCCGGTTCGCCGAAGAGTGCATCGCCGTCAGCCGCTTCGACCTGCGCTCGCGTTCCGAGCCGACAAAGGGCGGCATTCCGCAGATCGGCGCAGTGGGGCGCGTTACCTACGCCGCCGTCAACCGCGATCGCTACTGGCTGGCGTGCATCGACGCACTGGCGCGCTTCGCCCTGTTCGGCGGCATCGGCGCCAGCACGACCCGCGGCTACGGGCAGGCGCGCCTGCTGGACGAAGGCGACCGATGAGGCTATCGGGGAGTCCGATGGGACGCGGATGCGACGGATGCACACGGATCCATTTTTCGATGGAGATCGTCAATCTGCGTACATCCGTCCCGATCCGCGCGCATCCGCGCGTCCGCTCCGCGCATAGAAGACTGGCGTCGCTCAGGTATGCGGCAGGTTGTGATCCGTGAGCATCCGCGCGCTCTCGTGCAACATCCAGAATGTCGTGCCAGAACGGAGCACTGCCATGGCAACCCTCTACGTCACCGAGCAGGGCAGCGAAATCGGCTGTGAGGGCGAACGTCTGGTCGTGCGGCGCGACGACGCCGTCATCGCCAGCGTGCCGCTGATCAAGATCGAAGATGTGGTCATTATCGGCAATGTCAGTTTGAGCACGCCGGCGATCAAACGCATGCTCGACAACGGCGTGAATGTCACGTTTCTCACCGTGCATGGGCGCTACCAGGGTCGCCTGGTCGGCGCCGTCAGCGCGCACGCCGCATTGCGCGCCGCGCAATACCGCCGCGCCGAGGACCGCGAATGGTCCCTGCGTCTGGCGCAACGGTTTGTCGAAGGCAAACTGCGCAACTGTCGCGCGGTGCTCCGCCGGTTTGCGCGCAATCGCGCCGACGCGCCAGCGGAAGTCGAGCGGGCCGCCGATGACCTCGACCGTTTCATCGAGCGCGTCCCGCGCACCACCACGCTCAACGCGCTGATGGGGGTTGAAGGAAGCGCCACGGCGCGCTACTTCGCCGGCGTGCGCGCCCTGATCGGACCGGAATGGCGCTTCGAGGCGCGCATCCGCCGTCCGCCGCCGGATCGGGTGAACGCGCTGCTCTCATTCGGCTACACGCTGCTGGTGCATAAAATGCTCGGCGCCGTTGAAGCGACCGGTTTCGACCCATACCTGGGCTATCTGCACCAGATCGACTACGGGCGGCCATCGCTGGCGCTCGACCTGATCGAAGAGTTTCGCCCAATCCTGGTCGACTCGCTGGTGATCCGGTGTTGCAACGACGGGCGCATCGCCTTTGACGACTTCACCGAAACGCCGGACGGTCCCTACCCCGTGCTGTTGAGCGACGAAGGCAAACGGCGGTTCGTCGCCGCCTTTGAGGAGCGCATGCGCACCGAAGCGACGCACCCCGACGGCGGCGACGGACGACCGGGGAAAGCCACATACCTGCGTTGTCTGGCGCTTCAAGCGCGCCAGTTAGCCCGCGCCGTGCAGGGCGGACCGGACTACGAACCGCTTGTCGCGCGATAAAAGGAGGGCGCATGCTGTACGTCATCGCCTACGACATCCCGGACGATGCGCGCCGTCTGAAACTGGCGAAAGTGCTGGAAGGGTTCGGGCAGCGCGTCCAGCGCAGCGTCTTCGAGTGCAATCTGACCGAGCGCGAATACCGCGCGCTGCTCAAGAAAGTCGAGCGGGTCATCCAGCTGGACGACGGCGATAGTGTGCGCATCTACCGGCTATGCGACGCATGCGCAACGAACATTGAGGTCCGAGGCGAGGGACCGCCGGTTGAAAAGAGCGTCGATGTCTACATCGTATAGCCGACTGCTGGCGGGTTGACGCAGCGGCGCAACGGCGCACTCGTCGGCATCGCGCCGCTGCGCGACGAGTGGCGCAATGCCGCGCTATCGCATTGTAACGCCATGAAAGCCGATCTCAGCGCACCATTCAGGGCAAAAACGCTTGACACTTTTCGCCCGAAAACGGGCGACCGCGCAAACCGCCTTGCGCAGCGCGTCCTGATGCGGTACAATAGCAGTGGGGTGAAAAACCCAAATCCCCGCCAGGGGATTACGACTAGTCGAGGCAATTTATTATCCAGGTACGGAAGAATTACGTGAAAAACCCAAATCCCCGCCAGGGGATTACGACTTCCCCGGCAACCGTCCGTCGAACACTATTCTGGCGGAACGGTTGAAAAACC
>JAUQOW010000387.1 GCA_030550675.1 Chloroflexota bacterium | reverse complement strand
TAGAGTTTTTGGGGGGCGAGGGGTGTTTTTTGCGTCCTGACGCCTTTTTTCCCTCATCCCCCCTTCCCCCTTCTCCCACAAGGGGAGAAGGGGGAGTTTGTGCATCCTGATGCCTGAAACAAGCGATGTATCACGAGGGCGCGCCTGAAAACTCTACCCTTGTGAGGAGAAGGGGGAGGCGGGGCGTCATGATGCCTGAAGCGGGAGATGCAACACGAGGGTGCGCCTGCAAACTCTACTCTTGTGAGCGCCGCCTCGCCTCGCGCGCACCCTTACCACTGCAACGTTCAACGTTCAACGCTGGCAGGCGTCATGCCTCGCGCCTCTTCCTCTCGCGCCTCGCGCCCTGCGCCTCGCGCCTCGTGCTTGCACCGGTTCAGAGCATGGTACAATACCAATCTCTTCCGCCTGTTCCTCTTTATAAGCGCCATACAGGAGTTGCAACCGTGACCGAAATGCAGAAGGTTCCCAGCCGTGATGAGATTCCTGAGCAGTACCGCTGGGATCTCACGACGATATATCCTGACGATGCCGCCTGGGAGCAGGACGTTGCCGCCATTGAGCGAATGCTTGGCGATGTTGCCGCGCTGCAGGGGCGCGTCGCGCGCAGCGCCGATGATCTGCTGGCGGCGCTGCGGCTGCGCGATCAGGTGTCGATGCGTCTCTGGCAGGTTTATGTGTACGCCAACCGGCGCTTCGACAGCGATACGACCGACCCGGTCGGTCAGGCGCTCGCCGAGCGCGCCGGGACGCTGGCAGCAAAAGTCGGCGCTGCGCTGGCGTTCATCGACCCGGAGATCCTGGCGGCGCCGGAGGAGCAGATCCGCGCCTGGCTGAAGGAGCATCCCGATCTGGCAGTTTACGACTATGCGCTGGATCAACTGCTGCGGCAGCGCGCCCATGTGCGCTCGGCGGAAGTCGAGGCGATCCTGGCGCAATTCAGCGATGTGACGCGCGCGCCGGGCGAGATCTTCGAGGTGTTGACGAATGCCGACCTGAGTTTTCCAACAATTGAGGACGAGCAGGGGCAGGCGGTGCAACTGTCGCACGGACGCTTCCTGCGCTTCCTGCGCAGCCCTGATCGTCGGGTGCGCCGCGATGCGTTTGTCGGCTACTACAGCGCCTTCCAGGGCATTCGCAACACGCTCGGCGCGTCGCTTGCCGCGCAGGTGCGCACCCATGTGGTGAATGCTCGTGTTCGCAATTATGCGTCTTGTCTGGAAGCCGCGCTGCTGCCGAACGATATTCCGGTGGAAGTGTATCACAACCTGATCGCCACGGTCAACGCCAGTCTGCCGCGGCTGCACCGCTATCTCCGGTTGCGCCGGCGGATCATGGGGCTGGACGAACTCCACTTCTACGACCTGTACGCGCCGCTGGTTCCTGAAGCCGATGTTGCCGTTCCTTACGACGAAGCGGAGCGCCTGGTGCGCGCGGCGTTCGATCCGCTCGGCGAGGAGTATGGCGCCGCTGTCGCGGAAGCGTTCCGCAGCCGCTGGATCGACGTGTACGAGAATGTCGGCAAGCGCAGCGGGGCGTACAGCGATGGCGCCTATACGACAGCGCCGTTTATGCTGCTCAACTATCAGGATCGCCTGAACGACGTGTTTACGCTGGCGCACGAACTCGGTCATGCGATGCACTCGTATTTCACGCGCAAGACGCAGCCGTATGTCTACGGCGATTACACCATTTTTGTGGCTGAGGTGGCTTCGACGCTGAATGAGGCGCTGCTGACCGATTATCTGTTGCGGACGCGCGACGATCCAACGCTGCGGCGTTACCTGATCGTCGAGCAACTGGAGGACATCCGCACGACGCTGTTCCGCCAGACGATGTTCGCTGAGTTCGAGCTTGACATCCATCGCCGCGCGGAGGCGGGTGAGCCGCTGACAACCGAACTGTTCAGCGCCATCTACCGCGATCTCGTGGCGCGCTACCACGGGGCGGAAGTGGCGCTCGACGAGCAGATCGCGCTGGAGTGGGCGCGCATCCCGCATTTCTACTACAACTTCTACGTGTACCAGTACGCAACAGGGCTGTCGGCGGCGCTGGCGCTGCATAAGCGCATCATCAGCGAGGGACGCCCGGCGATTGAGCGGTACCTGCGCTTCCTGCGCAGCGGATCGTCGCGCCCGTCCATCGAACTGCTGCGCGACGCCGGGGTTGATATGCTCTCACCTGCGCCGATCCAGGCGGCGATGGATCATTTCGATACGCTGCTGGATGAACTGGAGCAAACGGCGCCCGGCGGTTGATGGTTTTTGAACGGATATAAAGCCCTCGCTGAGGATATGAAAGCCCCTCCGGGCTGGCTCACGCGCCTGGCGCCGCTGCGGAAACCTGATCGATCAACCTGACCCCGGACAATTACGCTTGCACCTGCGGAGCGTTCGGCGCTGGCTTCGACAGGCTCAGCCAGCGCCAGCCGCGCGTTGGTCAGCGCGGGCAAGATTGTTCAATGTCTGGTTGATCTTCCTGTAAAGAAAACGTCCGCCGTCCAGGACGCTGCAGGCTGAAGCGCTGGCTGACATCGAGCAAGCCCCGCAGGGGCTTCCACGCCCTGAGCCAGGGCTTTCGCCCGCAGCGCAACGATCGCGCGATTGGGCGGCACAGGGCTCACCGTCCTCAGCCCCGACTGACATCGAACAAGCCCCGCAGGGGCTTCCGCGCACTCAGCAAGGGCTTCAGCCCGCCGCGCAAAGGGCTTCCACGCCATGAGCGAGGGTTCAACCCGCAGCTCAACTAAAATTTACACTTCCGTCATCCCTCTCCCTTGCCGACTCCCGGCGCCATATGCTACGCTTGTCTCACGTTCGAGCACAGGAGTCATCGTATGACGAACAACCTCAATTTCACTCTCGACTTGCCGCCTGATGAACGCGAGACGTTGCTGACCACGCTCCGCGACGCTGGCGCTGAGGTTCAGGGCGAACCCACCAGGGACATCGACTGGCAGACGGTTGTGGTGGTGATTGACAGCATCGGCAAGGCGGCTGGCGGTATAACGGCGACAATCGTGCTTGCTGAGAAAATTGCCGAGAAACTGAACGCCTGGCGCGAGTCGATGCGCCGCCAGGGGAAGACGCCGCGCGGCGTGCTGCGCCGTCCCAACCAGCCGCCGCTCGACCTGTCCGTTAACACTGATGATGAGGTGTTGCGATGGCTGCTCCGGACGCCGCCGCAGCCGTGACGCCGGTGCGCATGCTGGCGCTGATCGCCGCGCCGCTGGTGATGAAACGCGGCGATGATCTTGTCCCGATCACGCTCCTGCCAGCGCAGGAGGAATTGGAG
>JAUQOW010000114.1 GCA_030550675.1 Chloroflexota bacterium | reverse complement strand
CGCCCGGTTGGCGGCGCGTCCGCCCCGGCAGGCGGCGGTTCGGCGGCGATGTCGCGCAACCAATCCGGCAAATCGCCCGCCGCCGGCGCCGCCGCCATCGGTAGGGACGCCCCGGCGGGTCGCCCGGTTGGTGGCGCATCCGCCCCGGCAGGCGGCGGTTCGGCGGCGATGTCGCGCAACCAATCCGGCAAATCGCCCCCCGGCGCCGCTGCTGGCAGGGGCGACCCGGCGGGACGCCCGGTTGGCGGCGCGTCCGCCCCGGCAGGCGGCGGTTCGGCGGCGATGTCGCGCAACCAATCCGGCAAATCGCCCGCCGCCGGCGCCGCCGCCATCGGTAGGGACGCCCCGGCGGGACGCCCGGTTGGCGGCGCGTCCGCCCCGGCAGGCGGCGGTTCGGCGGCGATGTCGCGCAACCAATCCGGCAGGTCGCCCCCCGGCGCCGCTGCTGGCAGGGGCGACCCGGCGGGACGCCCGGTTGGTGGCGCATCCGCCCCGGCAGGCGGCGGTTCGGCAGCAATGTCGCGCAACCAATCCGGCAAATCGCCCGCCGCCGCCCCTGGTAGGGGCGACCCGGCGGGTCGCTCAGCGGCAGGCGGTTCCGCAGCAACGTCGCGCAACCAATCCGGCAAATCGCCCGCCGCCGCCCCTGGTAGGGGCGACCCGGCGGGTCGCTCAGCGGCAGGCGGTTCCGCAGCAACGTCGCGCAACCAATCCGGCAAATCGCCCGCCGCCGCCCCTGGTAGGGGCGACCCGGCGGGTCGTCCAGCGGTTGGCACATCCGCCCCGGCAGGCGGCGGTTCGGCAGCAATGTCGCGCAACCAGTCCGGCAGGTCCTCGCCGCGCCCTTCTCCGGGGGCAGACAGAGACTTTCGCTCAACGTCATCAGACGCCGGTAATTCGCGCAACCACGCTGGAAGATCGACCTGCTCGACCGACTCATCAGGACCGACGCCAGCGCTGGAAGGCGGTGCACCGCTCACATTCAGTTCAAGATGCTGCGCCAGCGCCTCGTCAGTGCGTTGTTCAAGACGTTCATCGGTCAGCCAGGGAGGAACTGCCTTCTCTTTATCGCCAGGCGATCTCTGATGAGACTCAGCGTCGTAAATGCCAGCATCAGCGTCAGAGAAGCCAGCAAAGGGAAGCGGCTCTGGCTCCGCAGGCGCTTCTTCGGAGCCGGTCGCTTCCGGCAATACGATGGACTCGCGCAGCGATTGGAGCCAGGACAGTGGAGCCGCCTCTGCTGTCGGAGAAGTATCGGAGGGCGACGTGGACGTATCGGAAACAGATAACCATTCTGGCGCAGACGCATCACCGTCTGATGCATCCGGCGCCGGGCTTACCCAGGATGGCGCGACTGACCGATCCGTCTCATCTTCGTCACGCAGCCACTCCGGCAAACCAGAAAACAGCGGTGCACCGCTCACGCCCTGCCCCGGCTCCGGCGGCTTTGGAGGCAGCGGCACATCCTGGAGCCATGGAGGCAAATGTGGATTGCGATTCGACCGACTCAACACCTGCTCCCTGGACGCTGACTCGTCTAGATGCTGGTGAATGCCGCGAGTGCGATCATCACCGCTTATTGCGCGTCCATGCCGTCATCGATCAAGGTACGGTTGATCAAACCCAAGCAACACCCGCACCCCTGCAACCAGTGCGCCGATAGCAGCGCCGATCAGCAAGCCGCGCGCGCCAGCAAGCACGACATAATCAGAAAGCCAGCGCAGCCCATCGCCAATTATCGGCGCAAATTCAAGCTGTGGCAGAGACGTGGCAACCAGCACAGCCAGCGCCACGACAAGAATAACGATAGCGTCTGTTGTACGACGCCGTACAGCGCGCAGTGCAGCGCTCAGGCTGAAAAATGTCAACAGCGCCAGGAGAGAACTGGCAAGCGGCGTATAGACGGCGCTGAACACGATTCGCACCGGTTGCTCAATCAGGCTCGACGGAACGGTCAGACCGCCATCAGGATTCTGCAACGGGTAGAGCGTTCCCGCCACAATAACCGCCGCCATCGCTGCGAGCAACACCAGACTGTATCCCCAATCGGCGCCGCGTCGCACAACGCGACCGATATGATTGCCAGTCACATTCACCAACCCGATAACCAGCGCCAGTGCAGCGATCAGCGCGGTCCAATCGAGGATGATCTGCGCAAGCGAACTGACAACCGGCAGGGGTCCGGTGAAATCGATCAGCACCAGCAACCCGGCCGCTCCGGCGACCAGGGTGGCAATCAGACGCTTTGGGTCGCGCAGAAACGTCATTAATGCCGTCCTGACTCAAAAGCCGATCAACGCCTGCCAGAGCGCCAGCACGACAATGGTGACAATCGCAACAGTGCGCAGTGCATCATGCGTCAACAGGCGAGCCTGCGATTCGGGCGCGCGCGAGAGATAGGCTTCGGCAGCGTAGATCTCTTCGCCGATCAGCGTCCCATCGGCAGTCAGATACAGAAGCGGCAACGCCGTCGATGTCGTTGCGCCAGCGACCTGCGGGACATCCGATTGCGCTCCGATCTCCGTCGCCAGCAATGCCTCATACCCGAAACTGCCGATCAACTGGCTCGCCTCAAAGCGTTGTCGTCCATACAGCGCCGCCACGCCAGACGCATACGCCATCGGGTCCTGCTGCGCCAGCAATTGCACATTCGCGGCATCATAGTCCTGCCCAAGACCAGCGCGCTGATACGCCTGGCGCAGCGCGCCGCGCAATGCGAGATGCGCCACTGCATCGCCAGAACTGGCAATGACCGGGATGCCGCTGAGGGCAGCCTCGGTCGCGGTGCGCTCTGCAGCAAGCAGTCCAGCGATTGTTTCCGCAGTAGTCGTGCGCGCGCCGATCGCGCCGCTTCCTGGCGACAGATGAATGGCGCGTCCGGTTTCGGCGCCGCTGCCCAGGCCGCGCCGCAATGCCGCAAGCGCTGGCAGCGGACGACGCTCGAAGGTGCGACGTCGATCAAGCGCGCGCGCATGGTAGAGAAGGGTCAGAACAACGACAAGGAAAACGATCAGCAGCAGGGTAAGCGTCTGCAGGGGGAGATCCACGAACCGCCTCCGCACAATTCTTTACACAGTCGTGTGCTGTGCTGGCTTTGAGTGTAATTCAAATCAAATCGTTTGTCAACAGTCACGATTCAGGATATCGCGCAACTGTTCCCATCCCTGCGCGTCCGACAGCGCATCGACATAGCGCATCCACCGGGTTGCAGGCACGAACGGGCGCGCAAAAAGCGCGACCTGACTGGCAAGGAATCCGAGCGGTGCGACGACGTCAAGCATCATACGCGCTGGCGCCGCCAGTCCGCGCTGCACGATGGCTTCGGCGAGCTGCTCAAGCGGTTCGTTGTCTGGCGGGTGGTTCATCGTTCGTGCCGATTGCGCGGTTCACGGAAGATGGCGCTGTCGAGCAGAATGGTCACCGGACCGTCATTCACCAGCGCGACCTGCATCATCGCGCCGAACTGACCGGTGCTGACAGCAACCCCCAACCGGCGAAGCTCGTTTGCGAACGTTTCGACCAGCGGCGCCGCGATCTCTGGCGGCGCTGCAGCGGAAAAACTGGGACGGCGCCCGCGGCGCGTGTCGGCATAAAGCGTGAACTGCGACACAACCAGCGCCTCGCCGCCGATGTCGAGCAGTGAGCGATCGAAACGCCCTTCGTCATCAGGGAAAATGCGCAGGTTGGCGCTCTTCTCCGCCAGCAGTCGCGCTTCCGCTTCGCCGTCGCCAATCCCGACGCCGAGCAGGATCAGCAACCCTCGCCCGATAGCGCCGACCACCCTGCCCTCAACAGCGACCGAGGCTTCACTGACACGTTGAATGACCGCTCTCATCCCTGCGGACTACCGCTCCATCGCCTGCACCAGATCGACGACTGCGATAGTGCAGCGCGATACACAGATCAGGCGCTCCTGCTCGTCAACAATGCGCACTTCCCACACCTGCGTCGATTTCCCGATGTGCAGCGGCGTTCCAATCGCCGTCACTGCGCCGTCGCGTTTGGGACGAATATGATTGGCGTTGATTTCCAGTCCAAAGGTCGCCTTTCCTGCTGGACAGTTGAAGAACGCGCCGATGCTGGCGACTGTCTCGGCAAGCGCGACTGAAGCGCCGCCGTGGAGATAGCCAAGCGGTTGATGATGGTCTGGCGTCACCGGCATAGTGGCGATCACTCGCTGCGGCGTCAATTCCACCATCTGAATGCCGAGCCGCTCCGCCAACCCGCCGCGTGTGAGTTGAGAAAGATCTGGTGTCGTCATAGAAGCAAGAACTGAGAACTATAGGAAGATCAACCAGATATTGGACAATCCTCGTGATCGGCGTTGGCTTCGACAGGCTCAGCCAACGCCAACCGCTCCCCAAGTGCAGGCTCGTTGGTCCAGGCTTTATTTGATCTCACTATAAGAACTGAGAACTGAGAACTGGTTAGGGGTTAGGGGTTAGGAGGACGTTTCTGCCTGTGTTCACAACCCCTGCACTCGCAGCCCCCATTTGCTCCCTCTGAAGTCTTCACGCCTGCACATTCACAACGGAGACTCAGAGGCTGCCGAGATCGCCACCGGCAACCTTCGCCCCTCGTCTCAATTGTATCATACATAATTTGCTATACTGTACATGAACGATCCGCTCTCCGAGTTCCAGAACTGAGGGTCTTATGGCTTACGCAGCACTGATCGGCGCACAGGTGCGTCGCAGGGAAGATCCGCGCCTGATTACCGGCGCAGGACGCTATGTTGGCGATATGTCGCTGCCCGGCATGCAGCACGTCGCGTTCGTTCGCAGTCCGTATCCACACGCCCGGATCGGGGCGATTGACCCGTTGGCGGCGCTGCGCCTTCCCGGCGTCACAGCGGTGGTGACCGGCGAAGAGTTGCGGGACGCCTATACCGAGATGCTGTTTGAAGGCAGCGAAGGGTCGGATGCGGCGGGAGGGGCGCCGCCAAAATACTCGCACTACCCCATTTCAATCGGCAAAGTACGCCATGTAGGCGAGATTGTCGCGGCAGTCATCGCGGTCAGCCAGGCGGCGGCGGAGGATGGCGCAGCAGCAGTTGTGGTTGACTGGCAGCCGCTCCCGGCGGTCGCTGACATGGAACAGGCGCTCCGTCCTGATGCGCCGTTGCTGTTCGAGGGAGCGCAGAACAACATCGACCATGTATGGCGGCGCAGGCGCGGCGATGTTGAAGGCGCCTTCGCCAGCGCCCATCGGGTGGTGAAACTCCGCATGGTCAGCCAGCGCCTGGCGGGTGTGCCGATGGAAGGGCGCGCGGTGCTCACGGCGCCCGATCCGATGACGGAAGGGTTGACCGTCTGGACAAGCACGCAGGCGGCGCACTGGATCCGGCGCGACCTGGCAAAGATGCTGGGCATGGCGGAAAATCAGATCCGCGTGATCGCTCCCGATGTCGGCGGCGGATTTGGGGTCAAGATTGGCGTCTACCCCGAAGAAGCGGCGCTGGCGGCGCTCACGCGGCGGCTGGGCATACCGCTGCGCTGGATCGAGACGCGCCTGGAGCATATGCAGGCGACGACGCACGGACGTGCGCAGGTTGCAGAGTACGAGGCGGCTGTGACCGCTGACGGCGTGGTGACCGCGCTGCGCGCCCGTGTCATCGCTGACCTTGGCGCATATCCGGTATCGGCAGCCATTCCCGATCTGACCGGCATGATGGCAGTGGGTGTGTACCAGATTCCCGCTGTCGATTATGAAATCACCTGCGTGTACACGAATACGACGCCGGTTGCCGCCTATCGGGGCGCAGGTCGTCCGGAAGCCGCCTACTACATCGAGCGCCTGATGGATACGATTGCGCTCGAACTCAATCTCGATCCCGTTGATGTGCGGCGGCGCAATTTCATTCCGCCCGATGCGTTCCCCTACAAAACGCCGGTTGGTCCGACTTACGACAGCGGCGGTTACGACAGGGCGCTAAGCAAGGCGCTGGAAGTCGGGCGCTACGCCGACCTGCGCGCTGAGCAGCAGCGACGTCTCGCCGCGCGCGCCGCTGGCGAGCGTGCGCCGTTGCTCGGCATCGGCATCGCCTGTTACGTCGAGATGTGCGGCTTCGGTCCGTATGAAAGCGCCCATGTGCGCGTTGAACCCTCCGGAACGGTCACTGTGATGACCGGCATTTCGCCCCATGGTCAGGGGACTGCCACAACATTTGCGCAGATCGTCGCCGATCAGCTTGGCGCCGATTTTGAGAAGATTGTCGTGCGCAGCGGCGACACGGCAGTCACGCCGATGGGCAACGGCACGATGGGCAGCCGCAGCCTGGCGGTCGGCGGCGGGTCGCTTGTGCGCGCGATTGAGAAGGTGCGCGAGAAGGCGCGCCGGATCGCGGCGCATATGCTCGAAGCGGCGCTCGATGATGTGGTTTTTGATGAGGGGCGCTATCACGTCAAAGGCGCGCCCGACAGCGGACTGACGCTGGCGCAGATCGCCGAACGCGCCTACTCCGATGATCTGCCCGATGACATTGAGCCAGGACTTGAAGCGACCGATTTCTTCAAGCCGCCTGCATTGATCTACCCCTTCGGCGCGCATCTGGCGGTCGTGGAAGTCGATCCCGACACTGGCATCGTGACCGTGCGCGACTATGTGAGCGTCGATGATTGCGGTCCGCGCATCAGCCCGCTGATCGTCGCCGGTCAGGTGCACGGCGGTCTGGCGCAAGGCATCGCCCAGGCGCTGTTCGAGGAAGTCGTGTACGATGAAAATGGACAGTTGCTCAGCGGGTCGCTCATGGATTATACTCTTCCTCGCGCCGACGATCTGCCCTCATTCGTCGTTGAACAGACGGTCACGCCGACGCCGCATAATCCGCTGGGCGCCAAAGGGATTGGCGAAGCGGCAACCATCGGCTCGACGCCGGCAATTGTCAATGCCGTGGTAGACGCGCTCAAGCATCTCGGCGTGCGGCACATCGATATGCCGCTGCGCCCTGAGAAAGTCTGGCGCGCCTGCAATCAGGCGCAGGTCGGAGCGTCAGGGTGATTCGCGTCTCGGCTGGCAGCGCCTTGTGATGCCAGCGCCAATGAAAGGAGCGCCCTCATGGGTCTCGGTCAGTTGTTCGGCAAGGATAAGGACAAAAAGGACGAGGAGAAGTCGGAGCAGCAGAAACTCGGCGAGACGATCAAGAATCTCAGTGATCGCATATACGAGCTTCAGAAACAACTCAACCAGCGCAATGCTGAAATCGATCAGTTGACGATGCAACTGGCTGAGGCTCAGAAGCAGGCGGAGGCCGCCAGAGGCGCCGCAAGCGTCGAACGGTTGACCCTTTCCGCCACGCAGGAAGCGCTGCAGGACGCGAATGCGCGCGTGCGTGAACTCGAGGCGCAGATTGGACAACTGGCGAAGGAAAAGGCGGCGCTGGAAGAGCAGGCAAAGAGCGCTGGCGCCGCCGTTGCAGAGATGGCAGGCGGCAAACCGGGTCTGGCCATCGGCGCGACCGCCTGGGTGCAGCAGGCGGGCGGCAAAAGCCTGCGTCGTCGCAGCGCCCCCGGTCTCAACTCACAGGTCTACGATGGCCTGGCGCCGGGCACGCAGTTGACTCTCCTCGAAGGACCGGTTGCCGCCGACGGCTATCACTGGTGGCGCATCCGCGCCGCCGATGGTCGCGAAGGCTGGGTCGCTGGCGAAGAACTGGTGACTGCCCCAGAGTGATAAGGTTGACGCACAGACGCAAAGCGTTTTGGGACGGAAGTCTATTGGCGCGTTCAGATGCGTTATCTGAACCGCTGCGATGACGAAGCGTCCGTTAACCCACAACCCCAACGCTCCTGGCAGGCGTGGATGTTCCAGCAAACCCCTGTGGCGCATCATCGGTGACAGTTGAGCAGTATCTGTGCAAGAAGATGTGCAATCAGTCGCAATGCCGCAGGGGTCGGTCCTCGAGGTGCTGGCGGCATTCACGCGCCTGGGTCTGACGTCGTTTGGCGGACCCATCGCCCACTTGGGGTATTTTCGGGAAGAGTTCGTTGTTCGGCGTCGCTGGCTTGATGACCGGGCGTATGCCGATCTGGTCGCGCTTTGCCAGTTTCTGCCCGGTCCAGCGAGCAGTCAGGCAGGCATTGCGCTCGGCATCCTGCGTGCTGGTCTGCCAGGCGGCCTCGCAGCGTGGGCAGGGTTTACCTTCCCATCGGCGCTGCTAATGATCGCTGCGGCATACGGTGTGGCGTCGCTCGGTGCGAATGCAGCAGCGCTGCACGGTCTGAAAGTCGTGGCTGTCGCGGTTGTGGCTCAGGCGGTATGGGGGATGGCGCGCGCCCTTTGCCCTGACCGTGAGCGCGCCACGTTTGCGATCCTTGCGGCGGTAACATTGCTCATCTGGCGCGATGCGCTGGCGCAGATTGTCATCATTGTCGCAGGCGGAATAATCGGCTGGCGCCTGTTGCGCAATGGCGCGCCAGCGGCAGCGCCGTCGTCGCTGGCAACTGTTGATCGCCGCCTGGCAATCGGATGCTGGATCGCCTTCTTCGGGCTGCTGATCGCGCTGCCGCTGGCGCGCGCAGCGTTTCCGCTCCACGCGCTCCAGCTTTTCGACAGTTTCTACCGGGCTGGCGCCCTGGTTTTCGGCGGCGGGCATGTCGTTCTGCCGCTGCTTCACGCAGAAGTTGTTCCACCAGGATGGCTTGATGAGACGCAGTTCATCGCTGGCTACGGTATGGCGCAGGCTGTGCCCGGTCCAATCTTCACGTTTGCGGCATATCTGGGGGCGGTTCAAATGGCGCCGCCCAACGGGTGGACGGGGGGAATGCTGGCATTGCTGGCAATCTTTTTGCCCGCCTGGCTGCTGGTGATCGGCGCGCTCCCATTTTGGGACCGGCTGCGTCGAAGGGAAGACGCGCAGGCGGCGCTGCGCGGCATCAACGCGACGGTCGTCGGCATTCTCCTGGCCACCCTCTATACACCGGTCATCACGAGTGCTATCATGACGCCGCTCGATGCAGCCCTCGCGCTGGGATGCTTCGCGCTGCTGGCGCTGTGGAGATGGCCATCCTGGCTGGTAGTTGTGGCAGTGGGGGGAATTGGCTGGGCAGTGAGCGGGTGAGCGGCAGGCGAGAAGCGAGAGGCAAAGGTTGTGTGTTGAGCGTTGAAGGTTGAAGGTGGAAAGGTAAGGCAAAGCGCCGGGTAAGAGGCGTGCGGCGAGGGGTCAGAGACGCATCGGTTGTTTATGGAACAAATCGCATTGCTCTACCCGTGAAAATCCGTTTCGATCCGTGCGGATCCGTGTCCTATTGCACATCCCATGGAAGAGTCCAGGAACTCGGAGCATCAGGGAGAAATGCGTTCACGCGAGCAGATCTTCACCATTCACGGCATCGATTGCGCCCATTGCGCGAACACCATTGAGGTGAGCGTCGCCCGACTCGATGGCGTCGAGGCATGCGAATTGAACGCAACCACCGGGCGCCTGCGCGTGCGCGGCGCCGTCGAACCTGAGACAATCATTGCATATGTGCGTTCTTTGGGATACGAGGCGGCGCTATCAGAGAACACAGGCGCGGCGCCTGCGACTCCCGATGCGCCGGTGTCGTTCATCCGGTTCATGTGGCAGCGCATCGAAACACGCCTGGCGCTGGTCGGCGCGGCGCTGATCGCTCCAGGCGTCGTATTGCACGAACTTCTTGGCTGGCGCGCTCTCTGGATCGATGCTCTGGCGTTCGCTGCGTTGATCGCCGCCGGTCTGCCGATTGCACGCAGCGCCTGGCGTTCCCTTGTAAGCAGTCGAACCGTCTCGATCAACGCCCTGATGACCATCGCCGCAATCGGCGCCGTCATCATTGGCGCACATGTCGAAGCGGCGCTGGTGATGGCGCTGTTTGCGATCGGCGAGGCGATTGAGGGGTTTACGACAGCGCGCGCGCGGGACGCCATCCGTTCGCTCATGACCCTCGCCCCTGAAACCGCTTTGCGCCTGCGCGATGGATACGAGACGCGCGTGCCAGTTGCAGAACTGAAAGTCGGGGATGTCATCATCGTGCGTCCAGGCGAGCGCGTGCCGATGGATGGCGTGGTGCGCAGCGGCGCAACCCACGTCAATCAAGCGCCGATCACCGGAGAGAGCGTGCCGGTCGCCAAAACGCCGGGCGCAAACGTATATGCGGGGAGCATCAACGGTGAGGGCGTTATTGAGGTGATTGTCACGCATCTGGCGAGCGAAACCACGATCAGCCGCATGATCCGCCTGGTGCAGGAGGCGCAGGATCGCCGCGCTCCGGTGCAGCGCACGATTGATCGCTTCGCAAGCTGGTATACGCCTGCTGTCGTTGGCATTGCGGCGCTGACCGCGACCGTGCCGCCATTGTTGTTCGGTCAACCGTTCTGGAACCCGTCGCCCGACGAAACCGGCTGGCTCTACCGCAGCCTGGCGCTTCTGGTCGTCGCCTGTCCCTGCGCGCTGGTCATCAGCACGCCGGTCAGCGTGGTCAGTGCGCTGAGTGCAGCCGCGCGCGCCGGGGTGCTGATCAAAGGCGGCGCAGCGCTTGAGGCGCTTGGTGCGATACGCGCTGTTGCATTCGATAAAACCGGCACGCTCACCACCGGCAAGCCAACGCTCGTGATGGTGCGCTCGGTGGATTGCCGCGAGCCTGAACAGAGCGAGTCCGCCGGTTGTGACGCCTGCGACGCGCTGCTTGAACTCGCCTGCGCTGTCGAACGGCGCTCTGAGCATCCGCTGGCGCACGCTATCGTCAGCGCAGCGCGCGCGCGAGGTCTCAGTCAGAACGCTCCCCCTGCGGCATCGGTCGCTGCTCTGCCAGGGCACGGCATCATCGGCGAGGTCGAGGGGCGCACAGTGGTGATTGGCAGTCATCGCTTCTTTGATGAAACCTCACCCCATCCTCCCGCCTTCTGCGATCGCGCGGAACAGGACGCAGGCGCCGGTCGGACGCCGCTGATGGTCAGCGTTGACGGGGTCTTCGCCGGTATGCTGAGCGTCGCCGACACGGTGCGTCCTGAGAGCCGCGAGGCGGTTGCTCAACTCCGTGAGGCGGGAATCGAACACGTCATTATGCTGACCGGCGATCGCCGCGAGGCGGCGCAGGCTATTGCCGCCGACATTGGCATCGACGATGTGCGCGCGGAAGTGCTCCCCGAACACAAGGCGCAGGCAGTCGAAGATCTTCGCAGCACCTACGGCGCGGTAGCAATGGTCGGCGATGGCATCAACGACACGCCCGCCCTCGCCTCGGCGACGGTCGGGATCGCCGTTGGCGCAGCGCACGGCGGCACGAATCAGGCGATGGAAACCGCTGATGTGACTCTGATGAGCAACGATCTGCGTCGTCTGCCGTTCGTCTTTGAACTGGCGCGCGCCACTCGACGCACAATTATGGTCAATGTCGCCTTCAGCATTGCTGTGAAGGCGGCGTTTCTGGCGATCGTCGCTGCTGGCTGGAGCACCATGTGGATGGCGGTGTTCGCCGATATGGGAACATCGCTGCTCGTCACGCTGAACGGTCTGCGGTTGCTTGGCTTTCGTCCCAAAACGACGACATCTTCCTGAACGACTGCGCCAATCCGCCGCCGCCAATATGCGCATCGTTTCCAGGCACGAGCCTGAAACTTGCCCCCTGGCTGTGATGTGATCATATGCCGCGCCGACGCTGTGTGGCTCGCTCCTGACGCGGCAACCACCCCTCACACCCCAAAACTCTACACCTGTGAGGGGCCCCTCTGTGGGCGCCCTCTACGCGCCCCTAATGTTGAGCGCTGCGGTTCGATTCCCTGGGCATCGTCTCCTCTCACCGCACCGTGAGCGGCAAAAAGACCGCATAGACCGAAGGCGCTGCGGGCGCCGCAGGCGCGGCTGAGAAGTTCTGCCCGCTCACATCGCCATTGACCGTAACTGTGCGGCTTGGTGGCGTAAATGCGAGGCTGCCGTGCGACGGCGTGAGCGTGTACGTCCCGGCGGGGACGTCGCGCAGCGTAAAGACGCCGTCCCCGTCTGTGGCGACGCTCCGCGTTCCATCGGAGACGACCACGCCAGCCACGCCATTGCTGGCGCTATCGACAACCCGTCCGCTGATGCGGTATGGTGGAGACGCGGTGAAGTCCAGCCCGCTGAGGTGGCGGTTGACCGTGATCGTGCGCGCAGACGGGCTGAACATATAGCCGCTATACGACGGTGTGAGCGTGTATGTTCCTGGCGGCACATTGGTCAGGACATAGTTTCCCTGCGAATCGGTCGTGGCGCTGCGCATCCCGTCGGAGACGGTCGCGCCAGCCACGCCGTTGCCTGCGTGATCCACCACTCTGCCGCGGACGGTGCAGGAGGGGCACACCGCTGTGAAATCCTGCCCGCTCACATCGTCGCTGACCGCAACCCAGCGCGGGTTGGGGCTGAAGGTGTAGCCGCTCAGCGAAGCGGTGAGCGCGTAAGAGCCTAATGGCACTCCTTCGATCACGTAGCTTCCATTTGCATCAGTCACGGCGCTGCGCGTCCCGTCGGAAACGCGCACGCCTGCCAACCCCTCGCCTGCGCTGTCGGTCACCCGCCCGCTGATGCGGTAGGTGGCAAGAAGCGCAAAGTTCTGATTGTTGACATTTCTTCCGTTTACAACCATTACGGTCCGGCTGGCGGGAGAGAAGGCGCCGCCGCCGCGCGACGGCGTGAGCGTATAGGTTCCAGGTGACACATTCTTCAGCACATACACGCCAAACTGATCGGTGACGACGCTGCGCGAGCCGTCAGAGACGATGATGCCTGCAACACCATTCCATCGGTCGCGCACCCGCCCTGAAATCGCGTATGTGCCTGGCGTTGTGCGGTCGTAGTAGACGTAATCGATCCACTGACCAATTCCTGACACCCCGTAGCCGATCCACATATATCCGCCTTCGCCCCATGTCGTTCCCCACGAATTGCGCAGCCGCCAGGCGCCCCTGCTCCCCTTGCTGTCGTCCCACCCCACGATCACCGCTGCGTGGTTGATGCTGCCGTTGCAGACAGCAGACTCGTCCGTCTCGAACACGCCGGATCGATGCCACATGAAGCGGGAACCGGCGCACACGTACGCCGATACCGGTCCATGCTCGCGGATGATGCGCTTGATCGTGGCAACGTCGGCATTGAACAACGAGTTCCACGCCAGCAAGCGTTCGTGGTGCGGCAACGCGCGGGTCAGCGGCGTATCCTGCCCGGTGTACGGCAGGTCGCGTTCGTACACGGCGCCCGCTTCGGTTTGGTGCGCAGGAGTCGCGCCGATGAACAGGTCGTAGGCAGGCATGCCGCCGTAACACGTGCCGTGCGTTCCCGCCGAAAGCAGATATTGCTCGGAGAGGTCGCGCTCGACCCCGTCGATGCGTTTGATGGCGGACTCGACCACGCCAGCGGTGGCGAATGCCCAGCAGGCGCCGCACCCTCCCTGATCCTTCACGGGGGTGCAGACCCCCTGATCGCACCAGTTGAATGCTGCTGGCAATCCCTCACTCACACCCATTGTCACTGGTGGGAGCGACTGCGGCAGCGCGGCGAGTTGCGCAGCGGGCGACGGCGCTGCGAATCGTCCATATGTCTCGACCTGGATGCTGAATGTGCGCAACGGAGCGATGCCACGCTCCCACGGTCGGCGGTAGACAAGGGTGAGCGTCTCGTTCCCTGCGCGCACCGGGGAGAACGTCATCACCTGCACGACTGGCGAACCCATGGCGGCGTCGGTCGACTCAGGCAACGGCTCGAACGCCGGATCGCCCGCCTGCCGCAGCAGCGACGGCGCTTCCTGTGGTTCCCAGACGTAGCCGGTTCCCGGTTGCCCCTCGAGTCTGACGATCAGGCGCTGCCCCTCGGCAACGGTGACGCTGGTTCCGTGGTGCGCCTGGGTAACAATAATGTCATTTGAGGATGATTGAACAGCCGATGGAAGAGCAAGCAGCGCAGCGGCGATGACGGCAAGGAATGTGTAGACGCCAGCCAGTCTGCGGAAGAGTGCGACGACGAGCATAACGACGATCTTCCTGATGGAACGAAGCTGCGATGATGCATCTGGCGGCGATAACGCCTTCTTTACAAGAATTATAGAAATGAGGTCGGCAAAATGAAATTGAGGCAATCTTCCTGTTTCACGGTAGTACTCCTGGTTCTCTCTTGACCGGTTTAGTTACGTATGCTATACTGGCGCCATCCAGGAACATCGACTTAGACCAGGTTCACATTTGTACGGCTTTGCCCGCCGGGTGTCGGGAGAGGGTTTTGTTGCGCCTAAAAGTGACCATTGCCGCAGCGTCAGCGGCGCGCCCCGCCGGACCCCGGACAATGCCAGCATCGTAGGGGCGCCCCCCTGTGGGCGCCCAACCGGGGGATTGTCACGGGAGGGGTGCCCCCCTGTGGGCGCCCAACCGGGGGATTGTCACGGGAGGGGCGCCCGCCGCGCCCGTTATCGGGGGGCGGACGGCGTCGGGATGCCCCGCTGGGGGCAGGCACGGGGGCCTGCCCCTACCCGGGGACGCAGACCGTTGGGATACCCCGCGTTGGAGCGCCCCCCTGTGGGCGCCCAACCGGGGGATTGTCACGGTAGGGGCGCCCCCTGTGGGC
>JAUQOW010000386.1 GCA_030550675.1 Chloroflexota bacterium | reverse complement strand
TCTCGACGCCGGGCGATACGCACGCCGCGATCAGCATCGCCGCCGCCGAAAATGGCAAGCACGTCTTCTGTGAAAAACCGCTGGCGAACACCCTCGCCGAAGCGCGACAGATGCTCGACGCCGTGCAACGCAACAAGGTCGTCGGCATGGTCAACTTCAACTATCGTCGCGTTCCGGCGGTGCAACTCGCCAAATCGCTGATTGACTCCGGTCGCCTGGGAACGATCTACCACTGGCGCGCTGTCTATTTGCAAGACTGGATCATGGACCCGAATTTCCCCCTGGTCTGGCGCTTGCAGAAGGATATCGCCGGCGCCGGCACGCTGGGCGATCTCGGCGCACATATCATCGACCTGGCGCGCATGCTGGTCGGCGAAATCACCGAGGTGACGGGGTTGACCGAAACATTCATCAAGCGCCGACCGGTGCTTGCGGCGACAACCGGCGGGTTGGGCGCGGCGGCTGGCACGGAGATGGGTGAGGTGACGGTCGATGATGCGGCGCTGTTCCTGGCGCGCTTCGCCAATGGCGCCGTTGGCACATTCGAGGTGACGCGCTTCGCCAAGGGGCGCGCGAACTATAACAGTTTTGAGATCAACGGCAGCAAAGGGAGCGTGCGCTTCAACCTCGAACGCATGAACGAACTTGAAGTGCTGCTCGACGACGACATGCCCGAGGTCGCCGGGTTCCGCACCGTGCTGGTCACCAACGGCAATGCGCACAAGTACCTGAGCGCCTGGTGGCCCGCCGGTCATATCATCGGCTGGGAGCATACCTTCACCCATGGCATTTACGATCTGCTCAACGGCATCGCCACAGGCGTCTCGCCCGCGCCGACCTTCGAGGACGGTCTGCGCTGCCAGGCGATCCTCGACGCCGTTGAACGATCCGCCGGGAGCAAACAGTGGGTAACGCCGGAGTATTAGAGGCGCGCGGCGAGGTTGCCCGGAGAGACGTTGCATCGCAACGTCTCCAGGCGCGCGGCGAACGAATGCACGACCTTTGAGGCCTCAGCCTTTGATTCCGGAGGCCGTTCAAGGCATATTGGCGCCTGAACGAACCGCGACCGCGCCGCGCACGCGGGATCGACCTCAAAGGTCTGCGCCATTGGATACAGGAGAAGCGTTTATGCCACGACCGGTTACTCTGTTTACGGGCCAGTGGGCTGATCTGCCGCTGGCGACGCTGGCTGCCAAAGCCAAAAGCTTCGGCTACGACGGACTGGAACTCGCCTGCTGGGGCGATCACTTTGAAGTTGATAAGGCGCTCGAGTCCGACCGCTACATCCGCGAAAAGCGCGAACTGCTCGAGCAGCACGGGTTGCAGTGCTTCGCCATTAGCAACCACCTCGTCGGTCAGTGCGTGTGCGACCGTATCGACGAGCGCCACAAGGCGATCATCCCGGCGCGCATTTGGGGCGACGGCGATCCCGAAGGAGTGCGCCAGCGCGCCGCCGAGGAGATGAAGAACACCGCGCGCGCCGCCGCAGCGTTCGGCGTCAAACAGGTCAATGGCTTCACCGGATCGTCGATCTGGCACCTGATCTACTCCTTCCCGCCTAACATTCCTGAACAGATCGAGGCAGGGTACGCCGATTTCGCCGCCCGCTGGAATCCGATCATGGACGTGTTCGATGAGGTGGGGGTGCGTTTCGGTCTTGAAGTGCACCCGACTGAGATCGCCTACGACATTGTGACCACCGAGAAAACCCTGGCGGCGATTGGACGCCGACCGGCGTTCGGCATCAATTTCGATCCGAGCCACCTGATCCATCAATTCGTCGATCCAGTGCTGTTCATCGAAACATTCGCCGACCGCATCTATCACGTTCATGTGAAAGAGAGCCGCCGCAACCTGAATGGACGCACGAGCATTCTGGGGTCGCACCTCAACTTCGGCGATCCGCGCCGCGGTTGGGATTTTGTGTCGCCAGGGCACGGCGACATTCAGTGGGACCCGATCTTCCGCGCGTTGACCCGCATCGGCTACACCGGTCCGTTGTCGGTCGAGTGGGAAGACAGCGGCATGGATCGCGAGTTCGGCGCTGCGGAAGCGTGTGCGCTCGTGAAGAAGAGCGACTTCCCGCCAAGCGCCGTCGCTTTCGATGCAGCATTCCAGAAATCCTGACCCGAAGAGTGGAGAGCGAACATGGCCCGTCTCCTGGAAGGAAAAGTCGCCATTGTGACCGGCGCCAGCCGCGAAATCGGCGCGGCGATGGCGGAGATGCTGGCGACGCACGGGTGTGCGGTGCTGGCGGCGCACTTCGGCGAAACAGAACGCGCCGAAGCGGTTGTCGAGCGCATCCGCGCAACTGGCGGACGGGCGCTGGCATACGATGCCGATCTATCGAGCGTCGCGGCGAACCAGGCGTTGATCGCGCGCGCAGTAGACGCCTTCGGGCGCATCGATATTCTGGCGGCGAACGCCGGCCTCACAATCAGCGCGCCCTTTCTCGATACCACCGAGGAACAGTGGGACACGCTCTTCAATCTGAATGTCAAGGGGTCATTCTTCGCGGCGCAGGCGGCAGCGCGCCGGATGATCGCGCAGGGCGATGGCGGGCGGATTATATTTTCGGCGTCGGTGACAGGCGTACAGGCGATTCCCGGCTTGAGCGCCTACGGAATCACCAAAGCTGCACTGCGGCATATGGCGAAGACCCTGGCGTGCGAACTCGGACCCTATGGCATTACCGTCAATGCTTTGGGCATCGGCGCCATTCTGAATGAACGCAACCGCAGCGACGACCCGGAATATGAAGCGCACTGGAACAGCGTCACTCCTAACGGGCGCATCGGCATGCCTGCCGATGTGGCGCAGGCGCTGATCTTTCTGGCATCGCCGGGGGCGGGGCATATCACCGGTCAGACGCTCATTATCGACGGCGGATGGACGCTGACCAGCCCGCTGCCGTCGCCTTCCTGACTCCTGGTATCATGGCGCGCGGCGCAGGAGCGCCAGAGGATGCGTTCCAAACGGGAACAGACATCAGCGCTATGCCAATCAGGAGAGAGGAGGACAGGATGAAACTGGCGCAGATCGAAGGACTTGAACCGGATGTGATCGCCCGCCTCAGCGCCATTGGCATCGACACGACGAACGATCTGCTCACCCGGGGCGCCGAACCGGCTGGCAGAGCCGAGATTACTGGCGCTTCCGGGCTGACCGAAACGGCGCTGCTCGCCTTGCTCTTTCGCGCCGACCTCGAACGGGTGCGCGGCGTCGGTTGGGACTACGCCGGATTGCTGGCGGAAGCGGGTGTCGGCACGGTGACCGATCTGGCATATCGTCAGGCGGACG
>JAUQOW010000113.1 GCA_030550675.1 Chloroflexota bacterium | reverse complement strand
TGCCCGTGGCGGGCGACAAAAAACCAGGCGGTCGCGCCTTGCGGTCTGACCGGCCTGGCGACAGCGGGTGCTCTTCCCCTGTCGCGTCCTTTCTTGTCGCTAGCCACTCACGTTTTGCGTCTCTCCATTGGGTGAGACGTAATGTTTCCGTACAGAAGAGTATACTACATAGACCTGAGATTGTCAAGTCCACTCGTATATCTTCTGTTGTTCTGAGCGTCGCCACATCGTGGCGTTTCTCGTAGCGAGCGATAATATAGCACGACATTAAGCGCGTGTCAAGTCGATGTGCGACACAGCGCCCCCTCGCGCCAGACATCGGCTATAATGCTCTTTAGGGCTTGCACAACTCTTCTCGTTGCTGCCGGCAAGTGCAGCGCTTCACATCAGGTTTCAATCGATGGAAACAACGCTATCGCATACGCTCCGTAATGGCATGCTTGTTCTGCTGCGCGAGGCGCATAGCGCTCCGCTCGCCACAAACTGGATCTGGTATCGCGTCGGCGCCCGCAATGAGTCGCCCGGCATGACTGGAGCGTCGCATTGGGTCGAGCACATGCTTTTCAAAGGGACGCCGCGCATTCCCGGACGCGACCTCGACCGCCTGATCGCGCGCAATGGCGGGACGTTCAACGGCTTTACCGCGCACGATTTCACCGCCTACTTCGAGACGTTGCCCGCCGACCGGATCGATCTCGCTCTTCAGATCGAGTCCGACCGGATGATCAATGCGCTGTTCGATGAACAGGACGTTGAGCATGAGCGCACTGTCATTCTGGCGGAGCGCGAAGGGCACGAGAACGATCCTGAGTGGTGGCTCAATGAGGCGGTTATGACTGCCGCATTCCAGGTTCATCCGTACCGCAACGAGGTCATTGGGTCGCGCGACGATCTGCTGGCGCTGACCCGCGACCGGTTGCTTGCGCATTACCAGACGTTCTATCGCCCAAATAATGCGGTGCTCGTGGTGGTGGGCGATGTTGATGCGCCTGCGTTGATGACCCGCATTGAACGCTATTTTGGCGACCTGCCCGCCGGACCGCCGCCGCCGCCGGTTTCCTGGCGCGAACCGGAGCAGCAGGAGGAACGTCGGGTAGTGGTGCGCCGACCAGGACCGGCGCAGTATGTTCAGATTGCGTACCACGCGGTTGATTGCCGCAGCCCTGATTTCGCTCCGCTCCTGGTGCTTGATGCGGTATTTTCAGGCGCCCGATCGCCCGCGTTCAGCGGCGGCGCACAGACCAATCGGAGCGCCCGGCTGTACCGCGCGCTAGTCGAGACGCGCCTCGCCGCCTACGCTTCCAGCAGTTTCCGCCCTGCCCGCGATCCGTGCCTGTTCGAGTTTCATGCGATGGTGCAGGAAGGGCGCTCTGCGGAAGAGATAGAGCGCGCGTTGCTGGCTGAGGTCGCCGCGATCCAGGATCACGGACCGCGTCCTGATGAGATGACAAAGGTGATTAAGCAGATGCGCGCCCAGATCGCGTATGCTCGGGAGAGCGTCACCAACCAGGCGCTGATGCTCGGAATGTGGGAGATGCTTGACCGCTACACTCGCGCCGATACGCTGCTCGACGAGATCGCGGCGGTTCAGGCTGAGGATGTGCGGCGCGTCGCGCAGACATATTTGACGGAACGCCGGAGAACGGTCGGGCATTTTATTCCGCTCTGAAGTCATTATGCGCACACAAAGGCGCAAAGGCACAAAGACTCCGCACATGAAATCCACTGATGATGGCTCGTCTTTCTTATATAATGAAGATCAATCAGATATCGGACCATCTCGTGGTTGGCGCTGGCTGAGCCTGTCGAAGCCAACGCCGACCGTTCTACAGGTGCAAAATCAATGATTCAGGTTTTGGTCGATCTTTCTAACAGGCTTCAGCAGTTTGACTATGAATCAGTTTCCTTCCAATCGCGCCAGCACCATCGCAACTGCAATCCGCCATATGCTGCCGAACGGCATGGTGGCGCTGGTGCAGCGCAACCCAACCGCGCCAACGGTTAGCGTCTACGGCGAGGTGCGCATCGGCGCAGTTCACGAGCCTGCTGAGAAAAATGGCGTGGCTGCGTTCACCGGCGCTGCACTGATCCGCGGGACGCGCCAGCGCAGTTTTCAGGAGATCGTCGCCGCCACTGAAGCGGTTGGCGCGAGTGTCAATGCTGGCGGCGGTCTGCATTCCACCGGCTTCGCCGGACGGTCATTGAGCGAGGATGTGGCGCTGATTCTCGAGATTCTGGCGGATATGCTGCGCACGCCCGTCTTTCCCGAAGAAGAGATCGAGCGTTTGCGCGGGCAGTTTCTGATGATGCTGCGCGAACAGGAGCAGGACACCTCGGTGCGCGCGTCGCGCGCGCTGCGGTCGCTCATGTTTCCGCCAGCGCATCCCTACAGCCGCCTCAGCAGCGGCACAATCGAAACCGTCTCGGCGTTAACGCGCGACGACCTGGTGCGCTTCCACGCGCTGTACCACCCGGCAGCAACGACCATCGCCGTCGTTGGCGATGTCGAACCTGCCAGCGTGATTGACCTGATCGAGCGGTTCTTCGGCGACTGGCAGGCGCCCGGCGCGCCGCCGCAGGTGACGCTGCCCGACCCGCAGCCGCTGCCCGACCGTCCGCGCATCCATGTTGCGCTCGAAGGGAAGAGCCAGACCGACATTATCTGGGCGGTGCATGGGCTTGATCGACGCTCGCCGGACTACTACGCCGCCAGTGTCGCAAATATGATCCTGGGGCGCATTGGCATTGGCGGGCGTCTCGGCGAACGGGTGCGCGAAGAGCAGGGGCTTGCCTATTACTGCGGCAGCAGCCTTGACGCCGACCTCGGCGCCGGTCCGTGGGCTGCGATGGCGGGGGTGAACCCGGCGCACGTCGAGCGAGCGATTGACGCGATCATCGCGGAAATCAAACGGTTTGCGGCTGACGGACCAACAGAACAGGAACTTGCCGACGCTCACGACTTTATGACCGGCAGCCTGGCGATCAGCCTCGAAACCAACGACAGCATCGCCGGTACGCTGCTGGGCATCGAACGGTATCAGTTAGGTCTCGATTATGTCGAGCGCTACCCGTCGATTATCCGCAGCATCGACCGTGATCAGGTTATTGAGGTGGCGCATCGCTACCTGGCAACCGACGATTACGCGGTGGTGACTGCTGGTCCAGCGGCGGGGGAGGGGTAACTGCTCAGGTGTAACGTTTTTAGAATTCGATGGGTGTTTTTCGCGTCCCGACGCCTGTTTTCCTTCATCCCCCAACCCCTTTCTCCCACAAGGGGAGAAGGGAGAGTTGGGGCGTCCTGATGTCTGAAACGGGCGATTCAACCGTATAACCGCTCATCCACACCTTATCGCGCTGCGTACATTCCTTATGCTTTCGCCCTTCTCCCTGAAGACTGCGCCCTGTGTGCGCAAGGAGCCGTCGTTTGTCTGGCAAAGAGTTTACGGTCACCGGCGCCTATCCGTATGATCACCGCTCGCCGGTGCGCTGGGTCTGGTCGCACGTGATGCGCTACCCGTGGCTGCCGGTCGCCTTTGTTGTAACGGTGATCGGCATGGCGGCGCTGCAAAGCTGGAGCGCCGTGCTGGTCGGCAACGCCTTCGATGCCGTCGTTGGCGGCATTACGCTGGAACAGTTGACGCGGCTGGCGCTGATCATTCTGGGGGTGCGCGTCGCCTTCGGGGTGATCGATCTCGCCAACAGCTTTGTGGTGCAACTGCTGGCGCAACTGACTGAGCGCAACACGCGCGAGGAACTGTATATCAGTTTGCTCGGCAAAAGCCTGACGTTCCACAATCGTCAGCGCACCGGCGACATTATGGCGCGGGCGACAAATGATGTGCAGCAGATCAATTCGATGATCAATCCGGGAATCAGCCTGATCCTCGAATCACTGGTGAGCCTGACAGTTCCGCTGATTGCCATCACCGCCATCCACCCGCAGTTGCTGCTCATGCCCGTGCTGTTTCTTATCAGTTTCGCGTGGGCGCTGCGGCGCTACAACAATCAACTGAAGCCGGTCGCCGGGGCGCTGCGTCAGCAGTTCGGCGTGTTGAACGCCGGGCTTGCCGAGACGGTCAGCGGCATCGAGGTGGTGAAGGGGTATGCTCAGGAACCAGCGGAGGAGCGCAAGTTCTCCGCCAATGCGCGCCGCTATCGAGACCTGTTCGTGCGCGAGGGCGGCGTTCAGGCGCGGTATCTGCCGCTGCTGCTCTACGGCGTGATGCTTGGTCTTGCGTTTGGGCACGCGCTGCTGCTCTGGCGCGCCGGCGAGATTTCCATCGGTCAGATCATCGGGTACATGGGGCTGCTGGAGGTGTTGCGCTTCCCGACATTCATTTCGCTCTTTACATTTTCGCTGGTGCAACTCGGCATTGCTGGCGCCGAACGGATGCTTACCACGATTACCGCGAAGACCGAACTTGATGAGAATGTCGGCGGGCATAGCGCGCCCATCAAGGGGGAGATCCGCTTCGAGAACGTCAGTTTTGGCTACGAGGCCACGGCTGCACCACTCGCTTCCGGCGGCGTGAAGCAGTCGGCGCTGGTGCTGCGCAATATCACCTTTACGGCGCTTCCTGGCGAGACGATTGCGATTGTGGGTCAGACCGGCGCGGGCAAAACGACCCTGACGCGGCTGGTCAACCGGATCTATGATGCAACCGAGGGGCGCGTGCTGATCGACGGGGTCGATGTCCGCGAGTGGAATCTCGATGCGCTGCGCTCGCAGATTTCGACCATCGAGCAGGATATCTTTCTCTTCTCGCGGACGATCGCCGAAAATATCGCATTCGGCGCAGCGGGCAACGCCACCCGCGAGGAGATCGAGTGGGCGGCGCGGCAGGCGCAGGCGCACGATTTCATTATGTCATTCCCTGATGGATACGACACCGTTATCGGCGAGCGCGGCATGACCCTCTCCGGCGGGCAACGCCAGCGCATCGCCATTGCCCGCGCGTTTCTGACGAATCCGCGCATCCTGATCCTTGATGATTCGACCAGCGCGATTGACAGTGCGACGGAGGATCAGATTCAGCGCGCAATGCGTCGTATTCTGACGGGACGCACTACGCTGCTGATCACGCATCGCATTTCGCAGATCCGGTGGGCGGATCGGATTCTGGTGCTGAAGAATGGCGAACTGGTCGCTCAGGGCGCACACGATGAATTGCTCGAAACGAGCGAAGCCTATCGTCGTATTTTTCTGCGCTACGACGCAGGACATGCCGCTACGGTCGCAGTTCGCGTCAGGCGGCGGGAGGATGTATGACTCTGGAACAACGCCACATCCGGCTGGAAGGCGCGCATAATGTGCGTGATGTCGGCGGGTACCCGACCCTGGACGGGCGCATGACGCAGTGGCGCCGGTTGCTGCGCGCCGATAGTCTGCATCGCCTGACTGTCGACGATCAGCAGCGGCTGCGCAACTACGGCGTGCGCACGATCATCGATCTGCGGCTGCCGTTTGAGGTGAAGCATAACCCGAACGTGTTCGCCGGGTCGGACGATGTGCGCTATCTCAACCTGCCGCTGATCACCGAGCGGAGTGAAACCAGCATTGAATCGCGAGCGCGTTCGGTTGCCGAATTGTACCGGTTGATGCTGGAGGAGTGCCAGGAACCTATCCATCGGACGTTAGCGACGATAGCTGAAGCAGAGGCGCCGGTGCTGGTCCATTGCTTCGTCGGTAAAGATCGCACTGGACTGATTACGGCGCTGGCATTGGGCGCGGCTGGCGTGCCGGTCGAGACGATTGCCGACGATTACGCCCTGAGCGCGCCGCTCACCATGTCGCTGATCGCAGAAATTCGCGCGACGCTGATTCGACTGGGATATGACACCGCGCGATTCGACCGGCTCTCGCCAGCGCCGCGTGAGGCGATGATGGCGACAATGACGTACCTGAATGAGCAGTACGGCGGGGTCGAGTCGTACCTTGTCGCTATCGGGCTGACCGATGCACAGCGCGATAAGCTGCGGCGACTGCTTCTGGAATGATCCGGTGGCAGGTGCAAAGGTTGAACGTTGCACGTTGAATGTTGAATGTTGAACGTGGAAAGGTTGCAGGTTGAACGTTGAAAGTGGGAAGGCGCCTTAGGGCGCGGGGCGCAGGGCGCGAGGAGTGCAGGTTGCAGGCGGGAAGGTTGCAGGTTGCAGGTGGAGGCACGCCAGCGGCGCACCCGTTCGCTGAACGGTGAGTATTCAGGCAAGAGGCAAGGAAGAAGAGGATTGCAGGAGGGAAGGCGGAAGGCAGCGCTAACTCCTAACTCCTAACCCCTCATCCCTGGTTCTCAGTTCTTGGTTCTCAGTTCTTGGTTCTCAGTTCTCAGTTCTTGGTTCTCGGTTCTCAGTTCTTGGTTCTTGGAGCACGCAATGGGTTTCATCATGGACGGCCTGGCGGCCGAGGCATACGACCGCAGTTATAGTGATCGGGCGCTGATCCGGCGAATCTGGCGCTACTTCCGCCCTCACAGCGGGCGCGTCGCGCTGGTGGCGCTCATGGTCGTCCTGGGATCGCTGGTCGCCACGGTCATTCCGATCACGATTTCACGCAGCATCGAACTGCTGACCGGCGACCCCGCCACGCAGGTGTTGGTCGGGCTTGCCGCCGTTGTCGCCGTGATGGGTGCGCTCGGATGGTTCTTCAACTTCGTGCGGCAGACCTTCTCGGCGCGCGCGGTCGGCGATGTGGTGCTGGCGCTGCGCGAGGACGCCTTCCGCGCCGTTCTGCAGCGCGATATGTCGTTCTACGACCAGTATGCCTCGGGACGCATCGTCAGTCGGGTGACCTCGGATACGCAGGATTTTGCGACAGTAGTGACGCTGACGATTGACCTGCTCAGTCAGGTGCTGCTGGTGGCGATCATCGCAGTGGTCATGTTCACAATCAACTGGCAACTGGCGCTGATCACGCTGGCGACCGGTCCGGTTGTCATTGCGGCGGCGCTGACGTTTCGCCGCGTCGCGCGCCTGACCACGCGCCAGGCGCAGCGCGCGCTGGCGAATGTCAATGCCTCGATCCAGGAGACCGTCAGCGGCATTGCAGTCGCTAAAAGCTTTCGTCAGGAAGCGGCGATCTATCAGCAGTTCCGTCAGACAAATGAACTGGCGTTTCAGGTGCGCCTGCGTCAGGGACTCGTTTTCAGCAGCATTTTTCCGATCCTGAATCTGCTCTCCGGCATTGCAATCGCCACCATTGTCTACTTTGGCGGGCGATTGACGCTTGGCGGCGCTGTGTCCGTTGGGGAATGGTACCTGTTCGTGCAGAGTCTGGCGATCTATTTCTTCCCCTTGACCAGTATCGCCTCGTTCTGGAGCCAGTTTCAGCAGGGATTGTCCGCCAGCGAGCGCGTTTTTGCGCTGATCGACGCTGAACCGAAAGTGGTACAGATCGCCAGGGAACCGGTGTCGCACCTGAGCGGACGCATCGAGTTCCGGGATGTCTGGTTCACCTACGATATCGGGCAGGATCGCACCCCAGGATCGCCATCGTCCACATCGGTGCAATGGGTATTGCCGGGATTCTCGCTCACCATTCCAGCCGGGCAGAAGCTGGCGGTCGTGGGACACACCGGCGCTGGCAAGTCGAGCCTGATCAAGCTGATCACGCGCTTCTACGAGTTTCAGGCAGGGCAGTTGCTCATCGACGGGCGCGACATTCGCACGCTGGACCTGGCGCAATATCGGCGGCAGATCGGGCTGGTGCCGCAATCGCCGTTTTTATTCTCCGGCACGGTGGCCGACAACATTCGCTATGGTCGTCCAGAGGCGACGATGGCTGAAGTGGAAGCGGCGGCGCGTCAACTTGGCGATGAGTGGATCGCCGACCTGCCCCATGGTCTGGAAACCGACGTTGGCGAGCGCGGCGCGCGACTGTCGCTCGGGCAACGACAGCTTGTGGCGCTGGCGCGGGTGCTGTTGCAGAACCCGTCGATCTTTATTCTCGACGAAGCTACCGCGAGCATCGATCCGTTCACTGAGACCCAGGTTCAGGAAGGACTGGATGTGGTCATGCAGGGGCGCACCAGCATCATTATCGCCCATCGTCTCTCGACCGTCCGCACCGCCGACCGGATTATCGTGCTGAAACAGGGTCGGATCATCGAAGAAGGGAACCACGACGACCTGCTGGCGGCTAGCGGGCACTACGCTGAACTGTACAACACCTACTTCCGCCACCAGTCGCTGGATTATAAGCCGTGGGAGGAAGAGAACCGAGAACTGAGAACCGAGAACTGAGAACCCAGAACCAGGGAAATTGTCATTGGCGAGAGGAGGCGGTCTGGCGGCGGGACCGGATGCGGCGGACGGCGCGCACAGCGACAATTGCGAAGAGCGCCAGGATCATGACCGCCAGGATCGGCGCCAGCACTGCCAGGATCGACATCACCAGCGAGACACTATCCTCAATGGCGCTGATCACTGGATTCGCTGCGCCGCCGGTAGTTGCGGTTGCGACTGGTCGCACGGCGCTGCGCCCGATATGCGTGGCGCCAGCCGCCAGGAAGCGGCAAATCGTCGCCAGCACCGGATCAACCGGATCAAGGACTGAATTGTCAGGCGGCAAGAACGCGCATTCTTGCCATGCCCCGACTTGCGACCGAAGTTGCGCCGGGCAGGCGTTCCGCCGGGCGTCCGCCTGCGCGGTTCGGCACGCTCACCGCGTGTGGACGCCGCCGTTCCTGTCCGCGTAGGCGGTCGGCCAGCCGCAGGTCCATCAGGGACGACTTAATCACTGGCAACCGGAGCGTCGTTTCCTGATAATTCATGCCTGCACCCGGATCAACCGCGCCGGTTGAAATACGTCACAACTCATGATAACCTTTCCCAGAAGGAGCAAAAGATTATGACAGACCCGCAGAAGGACCGCTGGTTCGAGGTCGCGCCCGGCATCCGCCGCCGCACGATCGCCCTCACAGAACGGATGCAGCAGATCATCGTCGAACTGGATCAGGGCGCGCGGCTGCCGCCGGAGCACCGCCACCCCCACGAACAGATCACCTATCTCATTTCGGGGAAATTGCGCTTTTTCATCAACGGGGTTGCGCGCGACGTCGCGCCGGGAGAAACGGTCGCGCTGCCGGGGAACACGCCGCACGGGGTCGAAGCGCTGGAAGCGTCGCTGGCAATCGACACCTTCAGCCCGCCGCGCGAAGACATGCTGGCGCAGGATGCTGGCGTGCAGGAAGGTTGAAGTTGGGAAAGTTACAGGTTGCAGGTAGGAGCGCGCCTGCGGCGCGCCCATGCGCAAGGGCGCAGGCGGAACATCCCCGACCTTTGAGGTCTGCACAGGGATGGCGGTCTGCGCTGGAACCCTGGCAGCGGAACGGTCGCCGTTCCCGGTCGGGACGTGTCCCGACCTCAAAGGTCTTGGGGTTGAAGGTGGAGAGGCGCCTCTAACTCCTAACCCCTACCCCCAGTTCCTCCCCATCCTCCCGGTTCAACCAGCGAATGAACACCACGGTCAGGACTGCAAAGTAGATCAGGCTGCCGGGCACCCACATAATCAGGCCCGCCAGCTGTTGATCATCACCGAGTGAGATGCCCCAGAGGCGCGGACGCAATTCGTAGAACGGATAAAGCGGCGCTTCGGCGAACGCAATCAGCGCGCCGATAATCGTCGTCGGCAATGACATGAAGAAGAGATACGCCGTCTGCATCAGGGGATGCGCAGAGGGCAATTCGTCCATAGGGCTGCAAATGGGCCACCACGAGAGCACGCCGACCACGAAGAACATGACGTGCTCAAGAATGTGGATGCGCTCATCACGCAGCGCCAGGTCGTAGTAGGCGGGCACATGCCAGAGTGCGAAAACAGCGTTGAATGCAAAGAAAACGAAGATCGGATTGGTGAGGAACGAACCAACCGGATAAGCGCCGGGGATGCGCATGAGCGGACGCAGAACCCAGCGCGGCAGACCGAGCAGCAGGAAAGGGGGTGCGACCATCGCCAGCAGCAGGTGCTGGAGCATGTGCATCGTCAGCAGATAACTTCCCAGGCTGTCGATCGGCGACGCCAGCGCAATGAACAGCACTACCCAGCCAACGTAGAACAGGCGCGCCTGCGTCGGCGTCGGCGGCGCACTGCCTGGGAAAAAGCGTCGCAGCGGACCAGTGACGCACAGCGCGTACCCGCCTGCAATCAGCGCCAGGTTGGCCATCAACCCCGGTTCAAAGTTCCACTCATACATCCCGGCGCCCCTGCTTCATCCCGCAATCCCGACGTGTTCTGAAAACAGCGCCATGAAGGATAGCAGCAGAGTCGTTGCGAACGCAAGCGGCACCAGAAAGACGAATTTGAAAACCCCTGCATCGCCCTTGAGATGCATGAAGTACATGACAACCGCAGCGCCTTTGATCGTCGAGAGGATCAGCAGAAGCGTCACCTCCAGCCATTTGGCGATCAGATGCTGTTCATTCACAATGAACAATCCGACTTCCAGCGCCGTCACCACTGCCAGCACCCCGGCGACGAGCCAGTAAAACCGGTCGGAATGGCCGTGCTCGCCGTGGGCATGAGCGCCCTGATCTTCATGATGACCTGCCACGATGACTGCTCCTCCCTAGATCAGATAGACCAGCACAAAGATCGCCACCCACACGAGATCGACGAAGTGCCAGTAAAGACCGGCGATTTCGACGTCCATCGCATTTTCTGGCGAGTCGGGATACGCGCGCACCTTGAAGAACACCGCAAGCAGCCAGATCACCCCAATGGCCACGTGCGTCCCGTGAAAGCCGGTAAGCACAAAGAACGTCGTACCGAACAGGCTGCTGCTCAGGGTCAATCCCTCGTGGTACAGGTGGTTGAACTCATACACCTGACCGCCGATGAACGCCAGCCCCAACCCGACCGTCGCCAGCAGCCAGGTGGCGAACCAGCGGCGGTCGCCGCGCTTGCTGGCGGACAGCGCCAGCACCATCGTCAGACTGGACGCCAGCAAAATGCTCGCCAGCACCGTCGTCAACTCGATGTCGAGGAACTTGCGCGGGTCCTGAAAATCGGGACGCATCCGATTGACTGGCGCAAACACGAAGTAGGTCGTGATCAGCGTCGCAAAGAAGAGGGTTTCGGAGCCAATGAACGCCCATACCCCCAACTTCCGGTTATCGACGCCAAGCGACGTATGGTGCGCCGCTGCGGCATGCGGTCTGGTCATCGATGATTCGCTCATTCCGGTGCTCCTGGCTAGGCGCGGTACAGACGTTGCAATGCAACGTCTGTACCGCGTTGCAATGCAACGTCTGTCCGGCGCTTTTGCTTTTCATATTCCATGATGCGCGTGATGCGGCGAGTCGACGTGCGAGATGCGCACCCAACTGAGAATGCCTGCCGCCATAATCAGCAGACCGACGAGCATCGCCGATGCCGCGATGAGACCAAAATCACCCAGATAGATGATGCCAAAGCCCAGGATCATAATGCCGACCGACACAATCAGCGGCGCATAGGTGGGAGACGGCAGATGAATCGGCTCCATCGCCTCCGGCGTTTCGCGTTCGAACCCATCGCGCAACAGACCTTTCCGGGCGACCGGCGCCTCGTGCGAGCCGTTCACCTCGTGCAGGTGCGGATACTTTTCATCCCACAGGGGACGGCGGCTGCGCACCCGCGGCGTCACGGCAAAGTTATAGACCGGCGGCGGCGAACTGACCGCCCATTCGAGCGTCGCCCCGTCCCACGGATCGGCGGGTGCAATCGGACCGCGTCGGATGCTCGTGAGCACGTTCCAGAGGAAGATCAGAAAGGCGACAGCGAGCAGCAGCGAACCAATCGTGGACATCAGATTCCAGAGGTTCCAGCCCATGTCCGCTTCATAGGTGTAGATGCGGCGCGGCATGCCCTCGTTGCCACTCAGATGCATCGGGAAAAAGGTCAGGTTGAAACTGATCAGCATCAGCCAGAATTGCCATTTGCCAAGCCGTTCATCAAGCATCCGACCGGTCATCTTCGGGAACCAGTAAAAGATGCCAGCGAAGATGCCCTGGATCGCGCCGCCGAACAGCACATAGTGCATATGTGCAACCACGTAGTACGAGTCAGTCTGCTGGACATTGATCGGCGGCGAGGCGAGGGTGATGCCGCTAATGCCGCCAATGACAAACATGCCAATGAAACTGATGGCGTAGAGCATCGCCGTCGTCAGGTGGAGCGACCCCTGCCACATCGTCGCCAGCCAGTTGAAAATCTTCACGCCGGTCGGCACGGCAATGAGGAAGCTGGCGGCGCCAAAGAACGCATTCGCCAGCGGACCGAGACCGACGGCGAACATATGATGCGCCCAGACCAGGAAGCCGAGGAAGCCGATAGCGACGCCGGAATATGCGACGAACGCATAACCGAAGATCGGCTTGCGCGAGAACGTCGGCAGCACTTCTGAAATAATGCCCATCGTCGGCAGAATGAGGATATAGACCTCAGGGTGCCCGAAGAACCAGAACAGATGCTGCCAGAGCACCGCATCGCCGCCGAGATTGGGGAGAAAGAAGCGCGTACCGAAGTGGCGGTCGAAGAGCAACTGGATCGTCGCCACCGTCAGCACCGGGAAGGCGAAGATCAGAATAAACGCGACAATCAACTGCATCCAGACGAAGAGCGGCATCCGATTGAGCGTCATCCCCGGCGCGCGCATGTTGAGAATGGTCACGATAAAGTTCAGCGCGCCAGCGATTGATGCCACGCCGGTCAGTCCAATACCGATGATCCAGTAATCAACGCCCGATGTCGGCGCGAACTGCTTCTGCGTCAGCGGCGCATAGGCGAACCAGCCAACGTTCGGCGCGCCGCCGACGAAGAAACTGACATACAGCATCAACCCGCCAAAGATAAAGAGCCAGACACTAAGCGCATTAAGGCGCGGGAACGCCATGTCGCGCGCGCCGATCATGAGCGGCACCATATAGTTGCCCAACCCGACGTTCAGCGGCATCAGACCAAGGAAGATCATGGTTGTGCCGTGCATGGTGAACATCTGATTGTAGACGTCGGGCGTCAGAAACGTGTTATCGGGAACGCCGAGTTGAATGCGCATGAGCAGCGCCTCGATCCCTCCAATCAGGAAGAACACGAACGCGCTGACCAGATACATAATCCCGATACGCTTATGATCGGTCGTGCTGAGCCACCCGGCCCAACCGGGGCGCACACTGACGCTGGGCGGGCTGACCGTTCCGGCGGTGCGTTCAGCGATTGCCATACAAATCCTCCACAATCTAGCGTTCTGGCGGCAGCGTGACCGACACCTTCATACTGTCGAGGTAGGCGACGAGATCAGCAATCTCCTGGTCGCTCAGGTTCTGTCTGATCCACTGCGGCGTCAACACCCGGCTCATCAGGTTGCCCGGTTTCAGTTTTGGCGCTTCGCGCAGCCAGCGATCAAGATTCTCCGGCGAATAGGGCAGAATGCCGGCGCCAATCGTCTGCCGGCTGCCGTAGTAGGTCAGATTCGGACCCACGAGACCGCGCGCATTCGTCCCCTCGACGGCGTGGCAGGCGATGCACTGCTTGCGCGCATCAAGGAAGATCGCCTGACCGCGCGCAGCATCGCCGGTCAACCCGTTGACGACCAGCGTTCCGGCTGGAGCGGGAGGAGGCGTTTTCTTCTGCTCGATCCAGCGATTGAACTCAGCCTCATCGACAGCGATCACGCGGAAGCGCATCAGCGCATGCGCCTCGCCGCAGAACTCGGCGCAGACGGCGCGATAGATGCCGGGTTGTTCAGCAGTAAACGTCAGGAAATTCGTTTTGCCAGGGATCATATAGGTCTTCCCGGCAAGTTTCGGCACCCAGAAGTTATGAATGACATCCTGCGACTCCAGCACAACCGTCACCGGTCGCCCAACCGGGATGTACATGTCGGAAGCGGTCACGATCGGCTTGCCATCAGCAACGGCGTCGGGATACTGAAACTCGAACCACCACTGATGCCCGATGGCTTTGATCCGCAGCGCATCCTCGGGCATCACCGCATTCGCCGCCTGGGTGCGGAAGGTGAGCACTGCGATGACCAGCACAATAATCGCAGGCGCGATCGTCCACAAGATTTCAACCTGAGTGTTGCCATGCACCTGTGCTGGCATCGCCGTGCTGCCAGGACGCCGACGGAAGCGCCAGATGGCATAAATGAGCAACCCTTCGACCACCACAAACACGCCAAGCGCCATCCACCAGATGGGGATCAGGAGTTCGTAGATGCGACGCGCATTGTCGCCATAGGGGTCGTAGGTATTGCCTGGACTGCTGCCACAGGCGACGAGACCTATCGACAGACCGATCAGCGGAAGGAGTCGCAACCATCTGAGCAATGACCGGGGAAGCAAGTTCATGAAGGCTCCTCTCCAGGCGCCCGCGCCCGACGCACGTGGATGTGACCCTGCAACCAAACCGCATCGCGCCGCGCCAGCGTGATTTTTTTCGATCCGGGAAAGCCGCCCGGATAATACGTGAAAAGTTGCACGATGTTTCGAGGGGTATTATACCCGAAAGTTGGAGGGTGTCAATCACCATTTCTCCTCTTCCTCCGACGGATGGACACTGAGACGGACCCTCGT
>JAUQOW010000112.1 GCA_030550675.1 Chloroflexota bacterium | reverse complement strand
CGATCGTGTCATAGACCTCGGTCGCCTTTGCCTCGCGGTTGAAGAAGGCGCCGGTGAACTTGATCCACTCCGCGCGTCCCAGCGGCGAGGTTTCCATATACTCACTGTTCAGCACGACCTTCAGCCCGGCTTCGAGCAGTTTGGGATGGGCGTCGAATTCGGGGTTGCCGACGCCATACGTCATAATCAGGTCCGGCTGCAGATCGAGCGCTTGTTCGACATTCACCTGCCCGCCGCCGCCGATCTCGACCAGTTCGCCTGCGTCGATCTTTTTGCGCACGTCGGGATTGTTGATGTACAGGAAACTATCAACGCCGACCAGTTTATCGAGCAATCCAAGTTCGCTGAGGTGCGGCAACTGCGTGGTGGACATCGCTACGACGCTTTTCACCGGCACTTCGATCACCAGCGCATCGCCGACATCGTCCGGCGGCGGCGTGCCGCACTGTACCAGCACATAGCGAAACTGCACATCTGCGTCGCGCCACGGGTTGAGTACCGTAATCACCTTGTAGTTGTTGAAGTACTCGATCGTCCAGCCGACCGAGTCGCTCAGTGAGACCTTTTCGGGGAAGTAGTCGATCTCCGGGTCGTAGTCGGTGACGCACCCTTCCGTCAGATTGGTCGTCGGAAGCTCAAGGACCGCAGCCGTGGGGGCGATTGTTGGCGCCGTCGTGGGCGCTACCGTGGGGGCGACTGCGACTGTCGGCGTTGCCGGGGCATTTGTGGGCGATGGCGCTGCGGTTTGCGGACCGCCGCACGCGATCAGCGCGATCGCCAGCAGCGCCAGCGTCATCCAGCGTAACAATAATCGTTGCATGCGTTTCCTCCAATCTTGCAGCAGAGCCTGATCTGTGCGAATCCGTCATGATCCGTCCATACCCGTGTTCCATGACGCACCGTGCTCAACGGATATGGACAGACACGATGACCGGCGCCGCATCACTCCTGCGACACACGGGCATCCGAACCCTGCCGACACAACAGACGGCAGAGCCAGTTCATCCTGGCGTGCTCGCGGCTCAACCGCTCAAGCAGGTTCCAGCCATACGAGGTGGGCAGCCAGGCCAGCAGTTCGATCTCGTGCTCAATCTGAAGCAGGCGTTCCTGGCATAGCGCCAGTTCGCGGTGCAGGTCTTCGTCGTCATTCATATGCGCCCGGAGCCTCCGCCTGTCGTCTGCCGATGGTCTGAACGCAGGCGAAAGCGCATCGGTTCCTGGCGCAGCGTCCAACAACGAACCACCCCGGTCTCTTCCGAGAACCGGGGTGACATGACCTGCCCGTTGGGCGAGAAGGGGGCATTGGGCATGTTCTCCTCCCTGGCTCGAGAAGGGTCGAACATATTCAACATCGCGGCAGGCGTCCTGGCTTCCGGCAATAATGCCGGTTACAGTTGCGGCACAGCGCTGGACTTGCACCAGCTTCCACCTTTACGCCCTGGCATCCGGGCCTGCGGGTCACCGCGATGGTATTCACTTGTGAAGCCTTGAAAGTTATCGGGATGATAGCACACCTTTGGCAACGGCGCAAGCCGGTGCGAAGGTTGCAGGTTGAAAGTGCGAAGGTGCGAGCGTTGTCCGACGAATACGGCAAACGGGTATTAAGCAACGTCGCTCCCCGTATGCTGACGCAAAGGCGCGAAGGCGCAAAGGTTGTTACATTGATTGTGAGACTTTACGTTTTCGCGTCTTTGCGTCTGCTGTCTGCAGGAAGGAAGGCTGACGCGAAGGCGCAAAGGCGCAACGGGTGTCCCAAGGAATGGCGCGCCTATGCGTCGTTGCGTCGTTGCGTCCGCTGTCTGCAGGAAGGAAGGCTGACGCAAAGGCGCGAAGGCGCAACGGGTGTCCCAAGGAATGGCGCGCCTATGCGTCGTTGCGTCGTTGCGTCCGCTGTCTGCAGGAAGGAAGGCTGACGCAAAGGCGCGAGGGCGCAAAGGGTGTCACAAGCAATGGTGAGCCTTTGCGTCGTTGCGTCGTTGCGTCCGCTGTCTGCAGGAAGGTAAGGCTGACGCAAAGGCGCGAAGGCGCAAAGGTTGTTACATTGATTGTGAGACTTTACGTTTTCGCGTCGTTGCGTCCGCTGTCTGCAGGAAGGAAGGCTGACGCAAAGGCGCGAAGGCGCAAAGAGTGTCCCAAGCAATGGCGCGCCTATGCGTCTTCGCGTCGTTGCGTCAACTTTCCAGCAGGCGTTTGACATACGCCAGGTTGTCGACGATCCGTTCAGCGGTCGGTCGTTCGGTGGAGAAATCCTCGAACGAGAGCCACCCGTCGTAGCCGACCGCTCTGAGCGCCCGGATGAGCGCCGCAATATCGGCGACCCCTTTGCGCAGCGGCGCGAACGTGGCGCGCCATTCCACGCTGCCGTCCTCACGGGCGCCGGTGCGCTCCCAGCGCGCATTCTTGATGTGTACGTGCGCCAGGAACGGTCCCAACACCTCCAGCCCCAGCCGATACTGTTCGTACCCTTCGTAGACCATATTGCCCGCGTCGTGAATGACGCCGACCTCGGCGGGATCGAACCCTTCGAGAAACGCGGCGGCGGCGCTGGCGCTCGGCGTGATATTTCCCATGTGAATCTCAATCAGCGCCCGCACGCCGTACTGCCGCGCCATCGCCGCCACCTCGCGGTACTGCGCCCGACTGCGGTCGCGCAGCGGGAGGTAGGGTGAAACGCCGTCGTACCGCGGGACGTTGACGCGGGCGCAGGGGGCGCCGAGCGCAGCCGCGCCTTTCAGCGCCTGCTCCACTGCTGGCAAGTCGTCGCATGTGACATACGTGCCCACATTCGGCATCGCCAGCCCGGCGCCTTCAGTCAGCGCACGAATGCGCGGCGCATCGGCGACGAACGTGGACAGGGGCCACGTGCAGCGGTTTCCTACCCAGAATCCGGGTCGTCCGTCCGCCGATGGCGCCTGATCGGTCACGCGCCACTCGATCCCGTCGTAGCCTGCGTCACGCAGCGCCGCTACCGCTTCTTCAGGGGTGAATTCCGGCATCCCGGCGGTGAAGTATGCAAAACGCATGCATCGGTCTCCTTCTCATCTTCTCATCAAAAGCCGACCTGATCCTTCCCCTTCAGGTTGAGGAACGCACGAACCTCGTCAGGCGCCGCCGGTTCGCGGTCGAACTCCGCCGCAATTCGTACAATCTTTTCTACCAGTTCATGGTTACGCCCGAGTTTCCCGCGGCTCACGAAAATGTTGTCTTCCAGACCGACGCGCGCGTGCCCGCCGAGCATGATCGCCGCGGTGCACATATGGAACTGCTGGGGATACCCGACGCCAATCACCGACCAGTGGTAGTTTTCGGGACCGAAGAGGCGATTCGCCGTATCGAGCAGGTGAGTCAGGTCGTAGAGCGTCGCGCGAATGCCGCCCAATACTCCCATAACGAACTGCAACCAGATCGGTTTCTCGACCAGACCTTCGCGGACCATGAAATCGAGATTGTACAGATGACCAACGTCGTAGATCTCAAATTCGGGGCGGGTGTTGGTCTTTTTCATTTCAGTCAGAAAATGTTTGATGCTGGCGAAGGTGTTGGGGAAGATGTAATCTTCGCTTGCCAGCAGCCATTGCTTTTCCCAGGGAAACTTGTAGTCGCTGTCGGAAAAGCGCCGCGCCGCCGGGTGGACCGAAAAATTCATCGATCCCATGTTACAGGTCGCCAGTTCGGGTTTCCACATCGGGACAACCTTCACCCGGTCGGCTGGCGTCATCCCAACTCCGCCGCCGGTCGTGGTGCAGATGACGGCGTCGGTGCGGGCTTTGATCGCTTTGAGGATTTCGCCGAACAGTTCCATGTCCGACGATGGCGCGCCATTGGCGGGATTGCGCGCGTGGACGTGGATAATCGCGGCGCCGGCGCGCGCGCACAGTTCGGCGTCTTCCGCCAGTTGCTCGATAGTGTAGGGCAGGTAAGGCGTCTGGGTCGGCACTGTGACCGCGCCGGTCAGCGCGGCAGTGATGATGACCTTGTTCACCGCTGGTTCCTTTCTAGTCACAACCCCAAATACGCACTGCGCACGGCGTCATCGTTGCGTAGTTCGTGCGATGGTCCGCTGCGCACAATCCGACCGTTTTCGATCACGTAGGCGCGGTGCGCGATGGCGAGCGCCTGATGCACTTCCTGCGATACGAGCAGGATCGTCATGCCTTCCGCATTAAGCTGCGTCAGAACCTCCATAATCATCTCCACCATCACCGGCGCCAGACCAAGCGACGGTTCGTCGAGCATGAGGAGTTTCGGGCGCGCCATGAGCGCCCGTCCGATGGCGACCATCTGTTGCTCGCCGCCGCTGAGGGTGCCGGCGTCCTGGCGCCAGCGCTCTTTCAGGCGTGGAAAGAGACGATAGACGCGCTCGATGGTCTCGTGGCGCTGCGCGCGCGCGGCTGGCAGGTAGGCGCCGAGTTCCAGGTTTTCAACGACACGCATTCGTGGGAACAGCGCGCGCCCTTCGGGAACCTGGATGACCCCGCGCCGACAGATCTCATAGGGCGGCAGACCGGCAATTTCTTCGCCCATGAAGCGGATCGAGCCGAACAACGGCTTCATCAACCCCGAAATCGTTCTGAGCAGCGTCGTCTTGCCCGCGCCATTCGAGCCGATCAGGGCGACGATCTCGCCTTCGTGCACTTCGAGCGACACGTCCCATAGCACCTGCAGGGTGTCGTAGGCGACGTTCAGATGATCAACCTGCAGCATACGCCTTCCCCAGATAGACGCTGATCACGTGCGGATCGGCTGCGATCTCGGCGGGCGCGCCTTCGGCGATCTTTTCGCCGTAGCTGAGCACTATAACGCGCTCGCAGGTTTCCATGAGCGCCTTGAGCACGTGTTCGACCATGATGATCGTAACGCCGAACTCCCGGCGAATCCGGGCGATCAGGTCGATGGCGCCGCGCACTTCCGCCGGGTTGAGACCGGCAAACACCTCATCGAGCAGAAGCAGCCGGGGCTGAATCGAGAGCGCGCGCGCGATCTCCAGGCGCTTCTTCTCCGCCAGCGTCAGGTTGCGCGCCAGGGTATCGGCGTGCTGCCCCAGCCCGACGAACTCGATCAGCTCCCTGGCGCGACGGTCGGCGGCGGCGACGTTGCGCTCGCCGCGCCCGTAGAGCGCGCCGACCCGCACATTCTCAACCACTGTCATGCCAGTGAAAGGGCGCACAATCTGGAAGGTGCGCGCAATTCCCAGGCGCGCAACAGCGTGTGAGGGGTATCCGGTAATGTCGCGCCCCTCAAACACAACGGCGCCGTCGTCAGGCGGGAAGAACCCGGAGATGACGCTGAACAACGTGCTCTTGCCCGATCCATTCGGACCAATCAGCCCCACCAGTTCCCCGGCATTCACCGAGAAACTGACGTTGCGCAGCGCTGTGACGCCGCCAAAACGTTTGGTGATGTTGATGCCCTTAAGCATGGAGTCCTGTTACAGGTCCTCAAAGATCGCCACAACCCTCGTCCATCCGGCGCTGCCGCCGGTCAGTTTGACCGGGAAACAGGCGACTTTGAAGCCGAACGGGCGCGGCAATGCGTCGAGGTTGGCGAGTTTCTCGATATGGCAGTACTCCAGGTCGCGCCCGACGCGGTGCGCTTCCCAGATCACCGAGGGGTCGCCGGTCTGCTGGAAGCGCTCTTTCATCGCCCAGAACGGCTGATCCCACCCCCAGGCGTCGATTCCCATGGTGCGGATGCCCTGTTCGATCAGCCAGCGGGTTGCGGCGGCGCTCATCCCGGCGCCAGCCGCGAAGTATTCCGCCTGCCCCCACAGTTTGTCGGCGCCGGTCTGGATCAGCACAATATCGCCTGGTTTGAGCGTATACCCGATCTTGTCAAGCGCGGCGCGCAGGTCGTCGATCTCGATGAGACCGCCGCGCGGCTTGTGGCGCATATCGAGCACCACGCCGTCGCCGTAGAACCATTCGAGCGGCATTTCGTCGATAGTGCGGGCGCGCGCGCCGCCGCACGTCGGGTAGTAGTGCCACGGCGCATCGACGTGGGTGCCAGCGTGGGCGCGGAGGGTGACCTGATCGTTCGCCCATCCGTTGCCTTCGGGCAGATCGTTGACCGTGGCGCCAAAGAAACTCGCCATAAACGCCGCCGTCTGCTTGTGATCGATGTGTTCGACCTGCACCGGCTCGACTTCGCTGGGACTCATTTCGGTTGGAACGCTGAGATCGAAGATTTTCATACGGTTCCTCCTTTTTGGAGGCAGGTCGGGGACCTGCGGCTCCTGTGGGCAGGTCGGGGACCTGCGGCTCCTATGGGCAGGTCCCCGACCTGCGGCTCCTGTGGGCAGGTCGGGGACCTGCGGCTCCTGTGGGCAGGTCGGGGACCTGCCTCTACAATGCGGTTTCGTCGCGTGCTGCGGGGTGCTGCGCGCGGCGCATAACGAGCGTCGGAAGAAGGCGTTGCGCGATAGACATCAACCCGTCCGGCAGGAACATGATGACGCCGATCAGCAGTGCGCCGAACACGATCCGCGCCGTCTGCGGCGGCGCCTGCGTCGTCAGGACTTCATTGACGACCGAAAGCGTCACTGCGCCGACCAGGGGACCATACCAGGTCAGCCGTCCGCCGAAGAGCGCCATCAGCACAATCGTAATTGAGATCGATGTTGCGAAGACGAACGAGGGATCGAGATAACTCTTGTAGTAAGAATACACGCCGCCGACCAGCCCCGTCAAGAAGGCGCTGAGCATAAATGCCTGCAATTTGAGACGAGTCGCATCCACGCCGAGCGTTCCTGCGGCATCCTCATCCTCGCGAATGGCTGCCAGCCCGACGCCCATTTTTGTGTGCGTGATCTGTCGCAACACTGCGGTAACGATGACCAGCAGCGCCAGCATGATCTCGTAGAAGATGATGTGGCTGGTGTAGACGTCCACCTTCAGAAACGGCAGAAACAACCCGGTTGACCCCTGGGTGAACGGCAGATTGAGCGCCAGCGAATACATTGCCAGCCCTAGGATGAGCGTCACCAGGCTGAAGTATGGTCCGCGCAGGCGCAGGCAGGGATACCCCACCAGCGCCGCGAACAGCGCCGCAACCGCTCCCGCCAGCGGCAGAGTCAGAAACGGCGACCAACCGAAGTAGAAAAGCAGGAGCGCCGTGGTGTATGCGCCCAAGCCGAAGAACGCCGCGTGCCCGAAACTCAGATAGCCGGCATAACCGCCGATGATATTCCAACTGCCCGCCAGCGCGCCGTACATGAAGACCGTGAACAGAAAACTCAGCGCATACGCGCTCGGCGTGGCGAGCGGAACAGCAGCGCACACCAGCGCCAGACCGATGCCAAGCATCACATCCGGCGTCGGCAGCGCAAACGATCCCGACAGAACGCGCCACATCACTCACCGCCCTACCGCTGCAACAACCCCTGCGGGCGCAGGAGCAGGAGCACAATCAGCAACCCGAACAACACCAGATTGTTCCACGCCAGCGGAACAAAAACGCTGCTGGCGCCGATGATCAAGCCGATGATCAACCCGGCGAGCGCCGACCCCAGAATGCTGCCGACTCCGCCAAGGATGACCACCAGGAACACGTACACCAGCCAGTTGAGATGGGTGGCGGGGTCGAAGGTGTAGAGCAGCGACATCGCCACCCCGCCGACCGCTGAAGTGGCGACCGCCAGACCGTAGGCGATGGTCGTCACCCGATCCAGATTGATCCCCGATAGCGCCGCGCCCATCGGCTGCTGCCAGACGGCGCGCACCGCCTTGCCCGCGAAGGTGCGTTCAGCGAACAGGTAGAGTGCACCAATGGTGAGCGTTGCCAGTCCGAACGCAACCAGGTGCGGCGCCTGCACGATAAGCGGACCGACAGAGAACGTCAGGCTGCTATACGCCGTCTTCAGCACGCGCGGATCGGGCGTCCAGGCGAGTTGCATGCCATTTTCCATCACCACGCCCAACCCAAACGTCAGCACCATCGTCGCCAGTCCCAGGTCGTGTGCACGGCGCGCCGCCGTGCGGATGAGGAGCCGGTGCATCGCCACGCCAAGCGCGAAGAACAATGGCAGCATCGCGGGCAGCGCCAGAAGCGGGTCGATCCCCCACAGGCTGAGCGACCAGTAGCCCAGGTAGGCGGCCAGCACGGCAAAGGCGCAATGCGCAACGTTGAGCACGTGCGTAATGCCCCATGCCATGCTGAAACCGACGCTCAACACCGCAAGGGCGCTGCCGATCAGCAAACCGCTGGTCAATGACTGCGCCAGTTCGTACAACATCGCGGTCTACTGCCCCCACGCCGGTTTGGGATAGATCGGGTCCTTGGTGCGCACTTCAGGGGGCCAGATCAACTCAACCTTCCCGTCGATCACCTGGGTCAGGTAGTTGTACGGCGGCGGCAAGCCGCGCTCGTCGAAGGTGAAAGTTCCGGCGACGGTGCTGATCCGGTTCGACTTCAACCAGTCGCGGATGGCGGTCTGATCCAGGCTCTGCGCACCTTCGACGCCGCGTTGCAGCGCCTGCATCCAGGCATAGCCGAAGATAAAGTAGATCGGCGCGACCGGCGCGTTATACTTCGCTTTGGCGACTTCGTTCAGCCTGGAGATTCCCTCGAACGGCAACGACGGATGAACAGCGGTGCCGGAGAAGACATAGTAGCCATCCTTCCCCAACTCCTGCACCCAGGCAGGGATAATCGACCCGACCCCCTGCGCAATCAGCTTGGGGTTGTAATCGAGGGCGCGCATCGCCTTGACGATCTGCACGCTATCGGGGAAGAAGCCATTGGCGAAGAAGATGTCCGCCTCCGCCGCTTTCGCCTTTGTCACCAGCGGCGCTGCGTCGGTCAACGGCACGTCATACCGCTCATTCACGACGATTTCAATACCGAGCGCCCCCAATTTTTCGGGCATCGGCTCCAGGATGGCGGCGCCGACCGGGTTGTTGATCGTGAAGATCGCGGCTTTCTTCGGGCGATCCGCTTCGGGCAGCGTCGCAAGCCAGCCGTACAACCCTTCGTACCACCACTGCCCCATCAGCGGCGGCGCGCCGAATACATACGTGAACCCCTGCGAGAATGACGCCATATGCCCGCCCATGGAGACGTACACTTTCTGGTTCTTCTCAGCGACCGCCATTTGCGCTGCGGCAGCCGTACCGGGGTACCCGCCGCACAGCAGATCGACCTGATCGACGGTGATCAGGCGAGTGAGCAGATTGACCGCATTCTCGGTCTTACTCTCATCATCGTAGATCGTCAGCTCCACCGGACGACCGAGCAGCCCTCCAGCCGCGTTGACATCCTCCGCCCACTGTTGGTAGCCGCGCTCCACCCAGACGCCGGTATCGGCAAACGCGCCGGTCAGCGGCAGCGAACACCCGACTTTGATCGGCGTTCCCTGCGGCGCAGCAGGCGCGGTCGTCGGCGCAGGCGCAGCGGGCGCGGTTGTCGGCGCAGGCGCAGCGGGCGCCTGACCGCAGGCGCCCACCGCCAGCGCCGCCACCCAGAGCAGCAGCATGGTCCAGAACATCGGTCGGCGGGACGTGTGACCAGTCATACATTGACCTCCTGTAAAACTCGTCTATGAGCGACTCCAAGGGTTATGCGTCGGTCTCAGGCGAAACTTTGAGGGTGGCGAGCACGCCTTCCAGGGTGCGGCGGAGGTGGCTGCGCACCGCCTGCCCCGCGGCAATCGGGTCTCCGGTTCGGCAGGCGTTCAGGATGGTTTCATGGTCAATAATCGCCTGCTGCGCGCGGTTTGGCAGATTGACATAAATCTGGCGGTAACGCATGGAACGAGTCGACAGGCTGGAAATCAGATCGAGCAACAAGGGTTGTTGCGCTGGCTCATAGAGCGCCAGATGAAACTCCTGATTGATCTCCAGCGCCGTCGAGTATGCCCGGTCGTTGATTGCCTGGACGAACCGTGCATTGATCTGGCTGACATGATCGAGGTGCGCTGGAGTAAAATGGGGCAGCGCTTTGTGAATCGCCAGTTCTTCAAGCACTTCGCGGATGCTGTAGATTTCACGGAACTCATCGACTGACAGCTCAACCACGAAGGCGCCGCGCCGGGGCGAAATCTGCACCAACCCTTCGGCTTCGAGCTGGCGCAGACACTCGCGCACCGGGATGATGCTGACGCCGAGTTCGGCGGCGATGGCTTGCTGATCGAGCCGCGAATTCATCGGGTAGCGCCCGTTCAAAATGTCGGCGCGCACGGTTTCGAGCACGTACTGCACGACTGTCGGCGGACTGACGCGGTTCGCACGAGTTGACGACACCTCATGCCTCCTGGTGTGGCATTGGCGTGGTGATAAAAGGAAAGCGTAGAGACTTTTATAATTTCTAAACTATTATATCCGATCTCGTGGATGTGTCAAGCGAGGAGTGTGTGAGAGCACACGGATGGACACGGATCGGGACGGATTCGCACGGATTGATCCTTACCATTACGTAACGATCCGTGTCGATCCGTCGTATCCGCGTCAATCCGTGTCCCTCTTTCTCGAAGCCTTGCGACGGAAATGCAGCTCTAGCGGCGTCGAGCTGCCGTCTGACAGTTTCAAACCTATGCCTGTGTTTCGTATCCAGGCTGCTATTCTGATATGCGCAGCAGCGTTGATCGCAGCGCCGAACAGAGTCGTGGCGGCGCCGTCGTTCGCCGCCGTCTCCGTGCAGTTTGAACCGTTCGTGTCACTCTACGATCCGGCGCGCGGCGGATTGCCGGAGAGCCAGGGACGGTTGCGGTACGCTGCGCTGCCGCCGCCGGTCGATGCGCGTACCGCCTTCGACGGCAGCGCCACAGTGTTGACCACCACAACCGATCTGGCTGAACTTGCGGGATGGAGCATCGACCCGGCGCGAGCGCCAGCGCTCGACCGGCACGCGGGGTTTACGCTCCGCTTCGCCTTGCAGATCATCGAAGAACGCCGCCTGCCGTCCGACGACAACGGCGACGGTCTTGACGACCGCGCCGGCTGGAGCGTTACGCTGCTGGCGAGCGATCGGCGCGGCGTTGAACTGGGGTTCTGGCACGATCGGGTGTGGGCGCAGGAGGGCGGCGTGGAACCCGACCTTTTCACGCAGGCTGAGGGGGCGGCGATCAACGCCACCCAATTTGCCGTCTATGCTCTGACCATCCGGGGGGATCGCTATACGCTCGACCGGGATGGCATGACCGTCCTGAGCGGTTCGCTGCGCGACTACACCGCCTTCAGCGGACCGATCGACCCTTACGAGACGCCCAACTACGTTTTTCTGGGAGACAACACCTCGCGCGCGGGCGTGCGGGCGCGCCTTGGCGCCGTTTCACTCGATAGTGGCGCACGGGTATTGCTGCCGTTCATTGTAGTCCCGGCGTCGCCAGGCGCTGCATTTACTGAAACAGCCGCCAGCGTTGTTCAGCGTCGATCACGCGCCGGTACACGCCCCCCCACATTCCGGCGTAGATCGTCGCCGGTTGCGCTGAGTCGATGATCAGTGCGCGTACAGACGGCAACGCCTCCGAACTGAATGACCCATACTCGCGCCAGGTGACACCGCCATCGTCGCTTTTGAGCACGCCGTAACGTGTTCCTGCATATACGGTCGCTGGCGTTGTTGGATCAACAAGGATGGCGGATACACTATCCGACCCGGTCAACGATCTGATCGCCTCGCTCTCGCTCCAGGTCGCGCCGCCGTCGGCGCTGCGCAAGACCCGTCCGTCTGCTGTTCCCGCAAACAGCGTGGTTGGCGTGGTCGGCGTGATGGCCAGCGCCAGCACGGTGCGTTCGCCCAGCCCCATATTGACCGCGCGCCAGGTAAGGCCGCCGTCGTTGCTGCGATACACGCCTCTGTCCCGCACGCCCGCGTAGAGCGTCGTGGGTACGGTTGGGTCGACCGCCAGCGCGAAGACCGGTTGGTCGCTCAGCCCGGCGGCGCGCCAGGTTGCGCCGCTATCGTCACTGACAAACACGCCCGAACCGGCGCCAGCGTAGAGGGTCGCCGGGCGCTGCGGGTCGAATGCCAGCGTATTCACCTGCTGGCCACTCAACCCGACCGCACGCCATGTCTCTCCGCCATCGACGCTTTTGTGCATCCCGTCGCCGGTTCCGGCGTAGAGCGTCGTCGGCGTGGTCGGGTCTACGACCAGCGCCGGGACAGACCAGTGGATCAGCCCATCGTTGACCGCGCGCCAGGTGACGCCGCGATCATCGCTGCGATACACCCCGCCGTCGTCGGTTCCGGCGTAGAGCGCCGACGGCGTCAGCGCCAGGCTGACGCCCCTGCCCCTGAAGCCAATCAGGCGCCAGGCGACGCCGCCATCGACGCTGCGAAACAGACCATCTTCTCCGAATGCTCCGTCTCCTTTCTGGTCGTAGAACATGTAAAGCGTCGCTGGCTGAGTCGGGTCGGTTGCCAGCAGATATATCGCTCTCTCGCCGTCCTCATTGACGGGGACGGAAGACTCAATCCGATTCCAGGTCTCTCCGCCATCCTCGCTACGATACACCTCTCCATCCGTGGTGTTGGCGAACAGCACCCCGGTCGGGTCCAGGAACAACCCGGATACGCCGCGCTGGTCCTCTGTGGTCGCTGGCAATCCGTTATTGATCGGGCGCCAGGTCTCCCCGCCGTCTTCGCTCTTGTACGCACCGCGTTCCGTGCCAGCGAAGAGCGCGCGCGCATCCCGCGGGTGAAAACGCAGCGCGTACACGCGGTGGGCGCCCATCCCGGCGGTGATGGCGCGCCAGGTGGCGCCACGATCCTCGCTCAGGTGGACGCCGGTTACGGTTCCTGCGTAGACGCGCGCCGGGTTTTTCGGATCAAACGCCAGGGTATACGCTTCGTCCGGCACGCCAGTGACCGCGCGCCAGGTCGCGCCGCCATTGTCGCTCTTGTACACGCCATTGTCGGTTCCGGCATAGACGATCCGGCTGTTCGTCGGGTCAAGCGCCAGCGCCATCAACGATGGACTTTCCCCCAGTCCATCGTTGACAGCGCGCCAGGTCGCGCCGCCGTCGTCGCTCTTGGAGACGCCGAACCTGCCGCCAGCATAGACCGTGGTCGGCGCTGCCGGATCCACCGCCAGCGCCACGACATCCCGCAAACGTCTGTTGGCGGTGCGCCAGGACTCCCCGCCATCCTCGCTCCTGTAAACGCCGAACCTGCCGCCAGCATAGACCGTGGTCGGCGTCGCCGGATCAAAGACGAGGGTCAGGATCGTGTCACTGTTTGGACCAAGAAACTCCCAGGCGTCGGTCTGTGGCGGGCGCAGCAGGACGAACCCCGCCGCCAGCGCGCCGATCAGCGCCAGCGCCACGACGGCGCCAATCAGCGTTGTTTTGCGTGAGATGCGCGACATGCTGTTCTCCTTCACTCCACACACGCGACTGTTCACCGTGTCTTCCTGCGTCCTCGATAGCAGCGCACGAGCGCCCAAGGATTGCCACGGATCGGGACGGATGCCCACGGATCGATCCCTTATCACGCCACGATCCGCGCACATCCGTCGTATCCGCGTCAATCCGCGTCCCCCTGCCGCCGCACGGCGCTTGCACCGTCGCAGCGGGCGAAGGCGGGTCAGTGAACGTGACCTTCATCAGCCCGTAGCGCCACGCTCACGGCAACGGCTGCCACCCCTGCTCGCTATTGATGACGTGCCGGTGCACGCCGCGCCACGTTCCGGCATAGATCGTCGCTGGCTGCGAGGGGTCAATAACCAGAGCGTGCGCATTTGTTGCGACTCCTGTGTCCAATGATGTATTGCTGCTCCAGGTTGCCCCGCCGTCCTTACTTCTCAGCACTCCGTCATCATACGTTCCCGCATAGACCGTCGTGGGCGCTGTCGGGTCGATGACCAGGGCATACACCGGTCCACTAAACCGCACCCTGGCAACCTCGCTCCAGGTCACGCCGCCGTCGGCGCTGCGATAGACCCTGCCGTCTGCTGTTCCCACAAACAGCGTGGACGGCGTGGTTGGCGCGATCGCCAGCGCCAGCACGGTGCGTTCGCCCAGCCCCGTATTGACCACGCGCCAGGTCGCGCCGCCGTCGGCGCTGCGATAGACGCCGCTCTTGCTGACTCCCGCGTAGAGCGTCGTGGGTGCGGTTGGGTCGAACGCGAGTGCATTCACTCCCTCGTTGCGCAACCCGGCGGCGCGCCAGGTTGCCCCGCCATCCTCGCTCACATACACGCCAGTGTTGGCGCCAGCATAGAGCGTCGCCGGGCGCTGCGGGTCGAATGCCAGCGTATTCACCTGCTGTCCGCCCAACCCGGCAGCGCGCCAGGTCTCCCCGCCATCAAGGCTTTTGTGCACTCCGTTGCCGGTTCCGGCGTAGAGCGTCGTTGGCGTCAGCGGGTCCGCCGCCAGCGCCGAAACATAGAAGTGCGTCAACCCAGCGCTGACTGCGCGCCAGGTGACGCCGCGGTCGTCGCTGCGATACACCCCGCTGCCGTAGGTTCCGGCGTAGAGCGCCGACGGCGTCAGCGCCAGACTCAGGATGGAGGCGCCCAGACCGATCGGTCGCCACGTCACGCCGCCGTCGACGCTGCGAAACAGACCTTTATCCAGCGACCAATCCGCAACATAGAGCGTGGCAGGCGTCTGCGGATCAACCGCCACCAGGCGAAAC